>JBAYFV010000173.1:0-7962 GCA_041666985.1 Victivallales bacterium | reverse complement strand
GAGGAATGTCACCGGCAGAACCCTCTTCCGCGCAAATACAAGGAATGGGTTCCCGGAAAAGGCGGAGTTGAAGTCTGAAAGAATGCCCAATTATGAAAATTTTCCCGTCACGGAAAAATTAACAGTGGAATCGGCTGGCCGCCCTTACCTGTCTTTCTCAAAGGCCTTCAGCAGCAGCTCTTTTTTTTCGCGCCAGCACCACAAAACATAAATGCCGGCGAAGAGGCATGTCATTCCGCAGAAATAAATGAAAACATTTCCATATCTTGAATAGAATGTAAGCGGAGCGGATGGGATGACCTCCACGGTGAAATTCGCGAACCCCTTCATTTTTTTCATCGGATCCGGAATCGCCTTCCCGGTCTTTGCATCGTAAGTTTCAGAAAGGCTTTCAATAATGGTTCCGTTTGAAGAGATGACACATGTCCCGTTGTTGTTCCCGGAGCGTACAATCGGACGCCTCGTCTCAACGGCCCTGAAAACCGCATGGGACAAATGCTGTTCCGGTTCGGAACTGTTCGGATACCACGCATCATTGCTGATTATTATCAGAAGGTTCGCGCCGGCAAGCGCGCAGTTCCGTGTAATTTCCGGAAATACATCTTCATAGCAGATATTCACAGTGGCCCTCACATTGTCCCTGATCTTGAATAAGGTATGCCTTTTCCCCGGACTGAGACTCCTTCCCATCCCGAATTTCTCCTTGATCCACGGATAATATTCCCCCCACGGCGTGTATTCGCCGAAAGGAACCAGATGAATTTTATTGTAGGTGTCAACAATGTTGGCTTCGGAATCGAGCAATATCGCACTGTTGTAGATCGGCATGTCTTCAGGTTTCCTCTTCTGACCGTAGGCTTTGCCGAAATCAATTGTGCCTATGAGGAACGGAATCTTGCTTTTGGTGATTACCTGTCCGAGCCTGAACCTGTATTCGGCGCCGAACGGATGCGCAAGATTGTACGGAATAGGAACCGCGGTTTCGGGCCAGATGACAATGTCCGGCTTTGTCAGGACGGCAAGTTCCGACAGGCCCAGATATTCATCAAGGGCGAATTTCGCCTGTTCATCACTGGCCATCCTGCACTGCGGGATATTCCCCTGTAAAACTGCCATGTTGACTTTTACCTTGTCCTGGGAACTATTCAGTCTGGCCGAGGATGAAGCCCCGTAAAACACCGAAATCACTATAAGCGTGATAGCTACGTAAAAGGGAAGAGGTCTCTCGTATTTCCTCTTGAGAAAAACATTTTTCCAAACCTCAAGCGAAAGGGCGACTGAAATATTGAAGAACAGAAGGAGAAAGCTGAGTCCGTAGACGCCTGTAAACTCGCAGACTTGGAGCATCGGCGTATTTTTCCACTGTGTAACGGCCAGAAGATCCCACGGCAGGCCGGTTCCTATCCATGTCCTTATCCATTCAAGCACACACCACCATGATGCCAGCACAAGAACAAAAAAACACTCCCTGATACGGCTCTTTTTCTCCGACCTCCAAAACTGCTCCTCTGCGTCAACGCCCCTTAGCTGGACATCGGCAGGAACAAAAAGATATCTTTTGAGCAAGGGTGCCGACGCGGCCCAGAAAGCGGGGAAAAGCGCGAGAATCGCGCCAAGTGCGAACGGAACGAAGAACTCGATTTCCCTGAGAAAGAAAAAAGAAGTGCACGCCCACACATATCCCCATATGAAGCCGTCAATCCATGCACGCAGCGGTGTCCTGTCCCTGACCAGGAAAAACAGCGGTATTATCCCGACCCATCCGAAAAACTCCCAGTTGAGCGGGGCGAAGGCGGATGAATACAGCAAGGCTGAACCCGCCAGCAGAAGAAACCTCAACAGGCTTCTCCTCGGGCTGACAAGCCACGCCAGATTCCCCTCGCGTTTTGCTTTGGCCGCCAGATCGGCCTCATGAAGCTGAACTGTTGACTTTTCATATATCGGTGTATTTTTTCCCATAAGGCCTTAAAGCTATTTGAGAATTCAATAAATTCAATTGCATCATGGGATATTTCCGACAAGTAAAATTGCCTTTTCACGTTGGAAAGAGCATCTTCACAAGTTACTTTATACGCATTGAGGCAATTGTAAGAGTAGTTGGAATTCAGCAGTCGGGATTAAGTACGAGAATCTTTTCTTGTAATTTATTCTGAATTCCGGATTCCGACTTCTGAATTCCTGCAAAACGCGGGTTTTGCAATTGCCCCGCATTATAATCTTAAGGAACAGATTCATGGATGATGACTATAGGAACATCGTGCTCGCCGACGAAAATATCAGTGAGCTGTCAGACAACGGCGACAAGAACGCAGAAAAACAAAAACCGGGGAACTACGTCGTCTCACTGCTTTCACTTAAAGACATAATCATTTTCCCATATACGCTTTCACCTCTTGTCATCGAAGGCGAGCCGGTAATAAAAATGCTCGAAACCCTTGTAACCGGGGAGAGAATCATTGCAATCTTCCCCGAAGTCCCCGCCCCGGGCGCAAAACCCATCGAACTTACAGAACCTGCAATCAACACATTTGAGATTGACGGCAAAAACCTCTGCACAATGGGCGTCCTGTCCAGAATCGTGAAAATGCTCAAGTTCCCCGACGGAACTGTCAGAATACTGATCCGCGGCTTGAAGAGAGTCAAATTTATGAAGAAAGTCAGCGAAACCCCTCCGTTCACAGTCGAAATCCAGGATATCGTCGAAGATAAAAAAGACAACATTGAAACGACTGCAATGGTCAGGAACGCGGTTAAACAGTTCCAGGAAATCATTTCAACCTCACCATTCTATCCTGAAGAACTGCGAGTTGCGATTCTCAATATAGACGATAGCGGAAGACTCGCCGATCTGATAGCGGACACACTCCACATTTCCTTTATGGAAAAACTGAATATCCTGGCAATTCCAAACCTGCACGCCCGCCTTCAGCTTCTCACAATACTCCTCAACAGGGAACTCGAAGTCCTGCATGTGGGCACAAAAATCCAGTCCCAGGTCAGCAACGCCCTTGGAAAATCGCAAAGGGAGTATTTCCTGCGCGAACAGCTCAGGACAATAAAAAAAGAGCTCGGCGAGGAGAACAAGAATCCCGACATAGCCGCAATAGAGGAAAAACTGTCAAAACTCAAGCTCCCTGAAAAAGTCGGGGCCACCGTAAAAAAGGAAATGGAAAGACTTGTCATGATTCCGCAGGCCTCTCCGGAATACAATGTCGCCTATACGTACGTGGACTGGCTGATCAATCTCCCCTGGAATATTTACACGGAAGACCGGATAGACATAAAAGAATCTTCTGCAATCCTTGACGCCGACCATTACGATCTCAAGGATGTGAAGGAAAGGATCCTGGATTTCCTCGCCGTGCTCCAGCTGAAAAAAGACAGGAAATCACCGATACTTTGTTTTGTCGGGCCGCCGGGGGTCGGAAAAACCTCCCTTGGACAGTCCATCGCCAGGGCAATGAACAGGAAATTCGTCAGAATGTCCCTCGGCGGAATAAAGGACGAGGCTGAAATCAGGGGTCACCGCAGGACTTACGTGGGCGCCCTGCCCGGACGCATCATACAGGGACTGAAAAGGGCGCAGAGCTCAAACCCTCTTTTCATGCTTGATGAAATAGACAAGATCGGCAATGATTTCCGCGGCGATCCCGCATCCGCCCTTCTAGAAGTTCTCGACCCGCAGCAGAATTCGGCCTTCAACGACCACTATGTTGAAATCGACTTCGACCTGAGTTCCGTGATGTTCATCGCGACGGCGAATATAACGGACACCATTCCCCATGCGCTCCTCGACAGGATGGAAATCCTCCGTCTGCCGGGCTATACGATGATGGAGAAAAAACAGATCGCCTCCCGTTTCCTCGTCCCGAAACAGCTCAAGGAGAACGGCCTCGAAGCAAAACAGGTGAAGATCTCCGCCCCCGCCGCTGAAGCGATAATAAACCGGTACACCCGCGAAGCCGGCGTGAGAAATCTCGAAAGATCCATAGGCACCGTCTTCAGGAAAATCGCAAGGAAGATCGTTGAAAAGGAAATCTCCGCCGAAAAAGAGACGAATGTGAAACCCGAAGACCTCGGTAAATTTCTCGGCCCGCAGAAATTCTTCATGGATGAAATCGAGAAAAAAGACGTCGTCGGAACCGCAACCGGAATGGCATGGACAAGCGCCGGAGGTTCAGTGCTGGCGGTGGATGTGACAAGCATGCCCGGCAAGGGCAACCTGAAACTCACAGGTTCCCTCGGAGATATCATGAAGGAAAGCGCGGAGGCCGCCTTCAGCTTCATCAAAAGCCATCATGAAATCCTGAAAATAGATCCCGGCATATTCGAAAAAAATGATTTCCACATCCATATCCCCGACGGCGCCACCCCAAAGGACGGACCTTCCGCCGGAATAACAATAGCCACCGCACTCATATCTCTTCTCGCAAACCGCCCCGCAAAAAGCAGAACCGCCATGACAGGAGAAATAACCCTGCGCGGAAAAATCACACCCGTCGGCGGAATCAAGGAGAAGGTCATAGCCGCACTCGTTTCAGGGATCAGGACTATCGTAATGCCTGACAAGAATGAAAAAGATCTCGAAAACATTCCGGACGAGGTGAGGAAAAAAGTGAAGTTCATTTTCGTTTCCGACATCATGGAATCCCTGCACCACACCCTCGGAATAGGAAAAAAAACGCCCGCCGCTTGTAATAAGAAAAATTTTCCGTCGCGGAAAAATTAACAAGGGAAAAGGACACTAAATGACAAACCGAATCCACCGCATCGCCTCATTCTTATGCTCCGCTCTCGTGATCCTGGTGTCCTGTAATCTGAAGGCGGAAGACGCTGTCGGCGCCAAACTGGATGCGTCCGAGTTCCTGAAAACCGCCCGCCGTCCTCCGATTGAGGAGTCATGGGCGAAAATGCAGGGCGAGATTTCCCATAAGCGTGGGACCGCCGATACGGTAAAACATCCGATTTATCTCGGCATGAGGTTCACCCCCGAACGCACACTCGCACAGGTTGTCGCAAACAAAAATGAATTCTACATCATCGGACAGGAATATTCCGACAAGCCGGAAAGCACCAGCATTATCGTGAACAGGCCGGAAAAAGACAAGTCTGTCCTTGCCGACTGCGGAGTCCGCCCGGAAGACCTCACACTTTCCTTCCTTTACTGGCCTTTCCAGAAAGAGCTGAAAAGCGAGGGAATAAAAGGATATCCCTGCAGAGTCTTCCAGCTCCTGAGCCCTGACAAAAAAGAATCCGCAACCGTATATATCAGCTCGCAGTATTTCTTTCCCCTGAAAGTTGAGTGGTTCAGGAACACCAAAGTAAACGAACCCCCAAAACACGACAGGATGCTGGAGGTCAAATCCTTTAAAAAGAACACGGATGAGAATTTCTGGATTGTTGACACCCTTGAGATTTCCGGTCCGGGATTCAGAACTAAAATTGACTTTACCGAGGCTTCCGCCGGATATTCCAAAAACGGCGTTCCAGAAGAACTCTTTCAGAAAACTCCTGAAACCAAATGATGAAATCCAAAATGAAAAACGATATCCACGGTGGAAATCCGCATGCGATTCTCAAAAAACTCGGCCTTAAGAAAACGCCTGACATAAAAGCCGATTTCAGCGTCAACATCAACCCCGCCGGCCCTCCGCTCAGTGTCAGCCGCACCCTCCTTTCAATCAATGACAAGACCTATTCCGACTATCCTGAAATTTACGCGGAAACAGCTTTGCGCTCGCTCGCAAAAACCCATAATCTAAGCGTCGAATCAGTCCTCATCGGCAACGGCTCAACCGAACTTTTCTCCATGATAATCCAGTCACTGAAACCCGCCAAAATCGCCTGGATTGCACCAAGCTACAGCGGCTATTCCGAAATATGTTCGTCGCACGGCGTTCCGGCAGCTCCGGCATTCTGCACCCAGCCTGAAAACAATTTTAAAATCAATATCCGGCAGCTTGCCGGATCCGATGCTGACATGTTCTTCCTCTGCACCCCAAATAATCCGACCGGTGCAGTCATCGGAAAGGAAAAAATCCTCGGATTTGCCGCAGAACGGAAACGCAGTGTTTTTGTAGTTGACGAATCGTTCATTGATTTTCTGCCGGATGCCGAAACTGAATCTCTTTTTTCGGAAAAGCTTCCCGTCAATATTGTCGTGGTGAAATCACTGACAAAGTTTTTCTCCATTGCGGGAGTCCGGCTCGGAATGCTTTATGCCAATCCGTCCACGGCTGCGAAAATCGCAAAAGCGCGTCTGCCGTGGAGCGTAAACGCCGTCGCCCAGAAAATAGCCCCCCTGCTCCATTCAGACAGGGAATACATCGCCGACACAAGACGGAACATCTGCGAACTTCGCAAAACCCTTTCTGCGGATCTCGCAAAAATCCCGGCTCTGAAAGTTTATCCCTCCCACGCCAATTTCCTCCTCTGCGAACTTCGCAAAGGCAAAATCACCACTAATCTCAAAATAAAATATTGCTCTAAAACAACGGAGGGCGGACTTTCTAGTCCGCCAACTCGCGGGTTGGAAAACCCGCGCTCCTTTGAAGAGGAAATGCATAGAGATCATTATGAGACGATTAGTAATGCGGACAAACTTCAGGCCGAACTCCTCAGGCGCGGAATCCTGATACGCTCATGTTCAAACTGGCAGGGACTCGGCCCCAACTTCTTCCGTCTCTCAGTCCTCGACCGCGACTCCAACAGTCTTCTAGTCTCCGCTTTGAATTACATCTTAAATCCTGAAATTCGTAATTCGCAATTCACAATTCGTAATTCATCATTCATCTCTTCCCCCATCATGGTTGTCGGCACCGGTTCCGGCTCGGGCAAGAGCCTGCTTGTCAGCGCACTTTGCAGATATTTTGTCAGAAAGGGGCTTCGCGTCGCGCCGTTCAAGGCGCAGAACATGTCGCTAAACTCTTTCGTCACAAAGGAAGGCGGCGAAATGGGGCGGGCTCAGGTTGTCCAGGCGCAGGCGGCAAAAATCGAACCTCACACCGACATGAATCCCGTCCTGCTCAAGCCGACAGGCGATGCGGGCTCACAGTTGATTGTCAACGGGAAAGCCACCTGCAATGTCACTGCAAAATCTTATTATGCGGAAAAATGCGGACTTCGCAATGACGCGTTCAAGGCGTTTGACAGGCTCTCCGCAAAATACGATCTGATAATACTGGAAGGCGCCGGAAGTCCGGCTGAAATAAACCTGCAGGACAAGGATTTTGTGAACATGGCAATGGCGGAACACGCCAAGGCGAAAACCATACTAGTCGCCGATATTGACAAGGGCGGAGTGTTCGCCTCGATTTACGGGACAATAGCGCTGATTCCCCCTAAACAGAGGAAGCTGATCGCCGGAGTCGTGATAAACAAATTCAGGGGCGATGTCACGCTTCTGAAATCCGGGATCGAGGAAATCGAAACGCTCACCGGCATTCCGGTTCTCGGCGTACTGCCGTTCATAAAAGATCTGCGGATCGAGGAAGAAGACTCGCTAGGACTGGAGTCGAGAAAGAAGGTGTCAGGTGTCGGGTGTCAGGTAACCGGCGACCAGCAACCGAGTAGTTTGCGATCTCCGAGCACAAAAGACAATAGAGCCTCTTGCGCCAAGGATGTCGCAAGCTACTCAGATCAAGTTTCAGGCCGACGACTTACGACCCTTAATATTGCAGTCGTCAGACTGCCACGCATAAGCAATTACACAGATTTTTTGACCTTTGAAACTCTCGATAAAGCAAATGTTAGATATGTTGAACGTTCGGACGAACTCGGCTCTCCTGATATAATTTTCATCCCCGGCACCAAGAACACATGTTCCGACATGCAGTTCCTGCGCGACTCTGGTTTTGAAAAGAAAATCAAAGAGGCGGCCAAGTCGGGAACGCCTGTATTCGGGATCTGCGGCGGCTATCAGATGCTCGGCGAGAAGATCTCCGATCCCCACGGCGTCGAAGG
>JBAYFV010000172.1:0-8004 GCA_041666985.1 Victivallales bacterium | reverse complement strand
CGGTAAAGGCGCTGGCAGATTACGTATATGTCAACAAGAAAGACTGGGCAGGCTTAAAGCCCCCTGCCGAAAGCCTGCGAATCGAGCTGGAAGAGTTTGAATCTATTGTTCCGGATGATCTCGATGCCTTGATTGAAAATTACACAAGCCTGCGGGTTCGGAAATTTCTCAAAGGCTTGAGAAAGGACTTGAAGCCATGAGTATCAAGCTTATTCAGGAAAGGTTGAACTCCTATGACTGTAAATCGGAACTGGAGGAAGAGCATGCCATCAGGGAGATTACGCAGGAAGTCGTCCTTGCGGCATTGAGCAGATCTGATTTTTTCAAGCATGGTGTTTTCCAGGGTGGAACATGCCTGCGTATCTTTTACGGCCTGAACAGGTTTTCAGAAGACCTTGATTTTATTCTCAAAAAAACAAACCGCGACTTCAAGCTCCAGATATATCTTCAATCTTTATCAGAAGAACTCCGGGCATATGGCTATAATGTTGACATTACTGACCGTTCCAAAACAGGCATTGCTGTTAAAAAAGCCTTTATCAAGGATGATTCCATCGGAAAAGTCCTCCAGGTAAACCATGCTGGCAAAAACGGGCCGTTTCGTAAAATCCGTATCAAATTGGAAATTGACACCAACCCGCCACCCGGCAGTGAAACAGAAATCAAATATCTTGATTTCCCGTTTGTATCTTCCGTTACAGTGCAGGACAAACCGAGTTTGTTTGCAGGCAAGGTGCATGCTCTGCTTTGTAGAGAATATATCAAAGGCAGGGACTGGTATGATTTCCTGTGGTACACAAGCCAGAGGGTTAAAATTAACTGCAAATTCCTTGCCTCTGCCCTCAAACAGCAAGGTTCGTGGAAAGGCCAGGATATTGACGTTAACATGGACTGGTGCATGGCTGAACTTGAAAAAGCCATCAAATCGATTGACTGGAAAACGACTGCGGAAGATGTTCGAAGATTTGTGAGGGTTGCCGAGCAGCCATCCCTCAATCTGTGGAGCAAGGAATTATTCCTTGCTCAGCTTGGAAAAATTTATAATTATACAATGCTGTCCTGAAAAACAATCTTTTGATTTTCTTGCATCAAGGGTTTTGGAAATGAAACCAAATATTGATTTTGAACATCTTGCAGAGTCAGACAAATTTGTGGAATTCACAAGACTCCTTATGAAGCTGACTGGGCTGGCAATGGCTTTGAATTCCCCGGAAGGGATTATCCGGGGAGCGTCCGGCTCTTTAAAGGGCGGAAATCCCCTCTGCCTCCTGATTCGCGGCAGTTCCGAAGGATTGCGCCGGTGTACGAATTGCGACCGCCGCTATCATAAAAAGGCCGTCCAGAACAGCAAGCCCCAATTATACACCTGCCATGCCGGATTTCTGGATATGGCTGTCCCGATTTTTGTTCAAGGAAGACACATTGCAACAATATCAAGCGGACAAGTTCTTCCTGAACCGCCAAGAGAGACCGGGTTCAAGCATCTCTTAAAGAGTATTTCATGGCTTGACTGCCCCGAATCTGTCTTGAGGCGCGCCTATTTTGCATCCCCATATCTTCCACGGGAAAAAATCAGATGCGTGATGGAACTCCTTGAGTTGTTCGCCTGGCAGTTGTGCGACAGTCTTCAGAAGATAAGGGAATTGGAGGCGAAATTGGATCGGGACGAGATCCGGCGTGCAAAGGAATTCATTGCCGAGCGCTTCCACGATCCATCGCTTGGACTCTCCGATGTTGCAGCCCATGTCGGCCTTTCAACTGCCCATTTCTCGCATATATTCAAGCAGGAAACGGGAATGGCATTTGTCCGGGCTGTTCAGGCAAAGCGGGTGACTGAGGCCAAGAAGCTTATGAAAAACACCAGCAAGAGCATAACTGAAATATGTTTTCCCTGCGGCTTCAACAGCGTAACCAATTTCAACAGGGTGTTTCGCCATGTTGAACATTGCAGCCCCCGGCAGTTCAGGAAAAAACTGACAAGGGTGTAAATATAGGCAATGAACTCTATCTTTCGAATGGAAGGCAGATATGTTTACACCATGAAAAGCCGCATTCCTGCAACTCTGATGTTATTGTTCTCATTCATATTTCTTTCGCCTGCGAAAGAAATATCTGTCATGACGTACAATCTCTGCAATTATTTTGCAGCTCCTGAAACAGGGAAACCCAAAAGCGACGATTCCAAAAAAGCCCTGACGGGGATGATAAAAACAGCAGATCCGGATATTCTTTTTATTGTCGAGCTTGGCGGTGAAAAGTCGCTCGAAGACCTTATGGGAAAACTGAAATCGGCAGGTTGCAAAGATTATATATTCTCTGATGAGATGACGGGAGAGGATGAAAGTCGGCATATCGGCTTCATATCCAAGTTTAAACCTGTAAGGCTGGAAAAAAAAGAAAACCTCTTCTACAGGATAAAACCGAAGAACGATGAGAATAGATATGCAGAGAAAGTCCTTGTCCAGAGGGGGTTTATGCATGCGGTCTTCGAGTTTGAAGGAGATTACCGGCTTCATGTTGTCGGCGCCCATCTCAAATCAAGGCTGCCGCACCCCCGCTATATTCAGACGGACATGAGACGCTACGAGGCCAGGCTCCTGAGATACCTTGTAAATGACATTCAGGAAAAGGAGAAGGATGCCAACATACTGGTTGTCGGTGACTTCAATGACATTTATTCTTCTGATCCGCTTATTACAATTCGGGCGCCTGAAAAAACTTTAAAAAACAGGCTGTACGATCTCCGTCCGCTTGACAGCACCGGCCTGCCGTGGACGCACTGGTGGCATTCCGAAGACATTTACGGCAGGATTGACTACGCAATGGCTTCGGCTTCGCTTCTTCCGGAAATAAATTTTGACAAGACAAAGGTAGTCCATCTAAGGGACTACTGGATGTTTGCATCGGATCACAGACCTGTTTTGATTTCAATAAATACGGAGAACTCAGCCTTCTGGGGAAAGGAAACCATTGACAAATATTTTCCGGCGGGCGTTCATGCGGGAAGTCCCAATGGCATAAAAGATCCCGGAGTTCCCGTGTATTCTGTAAAATCTACGGAGATGCCGGAAAATATCTCCGTCTGTTTTCTTGATGTCGGAGGATATTCATCTGTTGAGTCGGCGGATAATAGAAAAGAGGCCATAGTCAAAGACCTTAAAGTATCCGGAGCTGAAATCATTGTGCTTTCAGGGGTGAAGGATGCCGGATCGGTGGCGGAAATAAAAAAGAGCTTGCCTGGATATGACTTCATGCAAACAGTTGAAAGTTTAGACAGAGGATCGGTTCTCGCGGTGATTTCCAAGATCAAGCCTGATAAGTTCGAGGCATTGACCGATATCAAATATAAGATTGACGAGAAGGAAATCCCGGTTTCAAAAGGTTTTGCGCACGGTGTTTTCAATGTCAACGGGTATATGTTCCATCTTATTGCAGCGGATTTAAAGGACAGGCGGAAACATCCTGAATTCAATCAGACGGACATGCGCCGCTATGAGGCGAGGCAGCTAAGGTATCTTGTAAATGATATAAGCAGGAGAGAGCCGGATTCAAATATCCTAATCGTCGGAAACCTGAATGACACCTGCGGTATGTCTCCGCTGAAGGAGCTTTACAACCGGAGAAGCGGAATAGGGAAAAGGCTGTTTGACATCAGGCCGGTTGATTCAATGAAAACCACTTGGACTTACTGGAACAGGGAAACCGATGATTTTGAAAGAATTGATTATGCGATGGCAAGCTTCCCGATGATTTCCGAGATAGTCCGCGAAAAAACCGCTGTCATTCAGACGGACAACTGGAAAAAAGCGTCAGCGCACAGGCCATTGCTTGTCAGCATCTGCTGCAAGGAGTCTGAAAAGCCGTCAAAGGAGTATCTTGATAAAATTTATCCTCACTGCATCTATTCCGGAGAAGCCTCCCATTTCGAGGAGGAGAGGGAAATCGGGGACAAGCGGGAAAGGAGGCAGCCGGTAGATCCGAGCGACGAGTAGCAGTTTTTCCCGTTGGGAAAAACTGATCACCAATTGAATGTTCTAAGTTCAGTCTCTTATCGCTTGAATGCGGGCTCTCTGGCTTCGAGCATTTGTCTGATTTCAGTCTTTTTTGCGAGATCCGCAGGTTTCATGTTTTCCTTGTTTTTTATACCGGCATCCGCCCCGCTGTCGAGCAGTAACTTCACAATGTCCTTGTCGCCTTTAACTGCGGCTTTGTGGAGGGGGGTGTCCCCTTTGTTGTCCGGAGTGTTCAATTCCGCCCTGTTTTCGATTAGAAACTTCACAGTTCCAATCCGCCCTGCTGAAACCGCTTTTGAGAGGGGAGATTCGCCTTTGATATTGTTTTTCCAGATTTGGGCGCCGGATTTCAGGAGAAGTTCAAGGACTTTTATTTCACCGGACTGGGCGGCCTTGTGGAGAGGTGTGTCTCCGTAGACATTTGCCAGTTTGATGTCGGCGTTCATTTTGACAAGCATCTCTGCAATCGGATACTGATTTGCGGATACTGCATTGAAGATGGGGGTGTGCCCGAACTTATCCTGCCTGTTCAGAAGTTTTGGGAACGTTGAAATCAACGAGTCTGCATGTTCAAGGTTGCCTGCCCTTATATCTTTCAACAGTTCTTCAAATGATTCATCCTCGCTGAATCCCGGATGCAGGTTTTTCCTATTGGAACCCGATTCTTCGACCGGTTTGGCTTCTTCCGGTTTTACAGGTTCTTCGGTTTTTTTCACCTGTACGGGCGCTTCCGCTTCTTCGGTTTTATTGATGCTCTCTGTCTTCTCCTGAACTTTCTTCACAGGTTTTTGATCGTCAAAATCACTGGATGTCTGGGCAAACATGTCAACTGCAAACAGCAATACCGATAAAAGCTCGACTGCAATGAATTTGTTCATGATAATCCTCTTGTTATAAATTCTGCTGCGCAAAATTTATCCTCTGAAAATAAAATATACGGCGCCGATCAGGCACAATCCCGCCCACAGGTAATTAAGCTTCATTCCTTCCTGCATGTAGAACACTGAAAATGGGACAAAAACCGAGAGGGTGATCACCTCCTGGATGATTTTCAGCTGTCCAAGTGTCAGAGTCGTGTGTCCAATCCTGTTCGCCGGAACTTGGAGCATGTATTCAAAAAAGGCTATGCCCCAGCTGATCAGCGCGGCGACAAGCCATGGTTTGCTGTTCAGGTGTTTCAGATGTCCGTACCATGCAAAAGTCATGAAAATATTTGACAGAACAAGAAGAACCACGGTTCTTGCAAAAGTTGACATACCCGTTTAACTCCATCCAATTTCCCTGTTAATTTTTCCGGGACGGAAAAATTTTCTCATTTTGTCCATTGACTGCCCTCAGTGCAGCAAGCCTTACTGCGGCGAAGAGGCTGCCGGTGTCGGCCTTGCCCTTCCATGCAATATCAAAAGCGGTGCCATGGTCAACACTTGTCCGGATTATCGGAAGACCCAGGGTGGAATTTACCCCCTTTTCGAAAGCGAGCATCTTGAAAGGAATGTGTCCCTGGTCATGATACATCGAAACTATCCCGTCAAACTTCTCCCTTATTTCCTTTATAAACAGCGTGTCCGGCGGAAATGGCCCCCGGATGTCTATTCCCTTTTTCCGGATTTTCTTAAGAGCCGGAATAATCATTCTGATTTCTTCTTTGCCCATATAACCGCTTTCACCCGCATGAGGGTTTAATGCGGCGCATGCAAGAACAGGCTTTTTGATCCCTTCCTGCCGTATGGCTTCATAAACAAGCTCCGTCACTTCGATTATCCGTTTCTCTGTCAGGGTTTCTGAGACTTTCTGAAGCGGGATGTGTGTTGTTGCAAAGACAACTCTCAGGTTTCCCGACGACTGCATCATTGCGAAGTTCGCAACTCCACACAGTTCGGCAATCAGTTCCGTATGGCCTGTGAACGGTATCCCTGCCTTATTGATCGAGGCTTTGTTTACAGGCGCAGTAACAAGCGCGTCCATTTTACGGGACATGACATCTTTTGCGGCGCAGACAATGGCATCCCAGGCTTCTATCCCGCAACGGGAATCTGTTTTCCCGACGGGCACTTTTGAAAACTTCAGATCACCGGTGTCCACGATTTTCACTTTCCTGTTTCCTGCGAATTTCGCAGAGGCTTTCCCGATAATGTCGGGACAGCCGTAAATGCTGATGTCGGCGATTTTGCGGATTGCGGCGTTTGTGGCGGCGCGAACGACCAGTTCCGGCCCGATTCCGGCCGGATCACCCATGGTCAAGGCTATTTTAGGAAGGTTTTTCATGCATTACCTAATAAATTACCTATTAGCATTACCTATTATCCATTAAACTTCTCCATAAGGCATGTTTACCTCGTCCGGTACACTTGGCTTTCCCTTGCAGACGCAGGTCTTTCAATACCTTTCTAATCATATCTATGCTTACTTCTGGACAAGTCATCTGTAATTCTGAAATGTGAAAATCGCCATTGGTATGGTGGGAACCGCTTGCTCCCAAAGTCTCAGTGTCTTCATTAGAATCTGCACCTGTGTTTTTCCAATATTCACCGGACAACCTATTGCATTCCACATTCAAATTCAAGCTCCGCCCATAAGACGGCAGCCCAGTGCGCCTTGCGAATTTCGCGGAGGCTTTTCCTGTTTTGACAAAAAAACAGGAATATTTTTAGTCGAACCATTGCCTGCGAAAAAAATCAATGCCAGTCTTATCACGTTGCGGAAAAGTTTAAAAATACTGGAAGAACAAAACCTACTGACCCAACGTAAAGGTTTGGGAACATTCATTACTTATCAATCAACCGCCAAAATACGCATTGCGATTTCCGGGATAGAGTTAAATAACGATGTGCCGGAATGGGCAAATCCACTAAATCTCTGAACACTGCATGCAAAAATAAACCTGAATCTTGTAAGCTGGTGCAGACTGTTTACCATTTCATGATTTTAGCGACATTCGGAATGTACGGTTTGACGAGCTGTTTGATTGCCAATGCGTATTCGCGGATTTCCATCTGTGCGTGATCGCTGTCGCGGAGTTCGAGGAAATGGATGAGATTGTTGAGGTCAACCGTACCCCAGAAAGTGACCATCATGCTTTGCGGAAGCACCATGCGCGCCTGTTCCCGGCAGACTCCGCCGTCTAGGAGCTTGTTGTACAGAGCCAGGGAATCATTGTTATGCACCATCATCATTCTCCTGTATTCCGCATCGTTGAAATTCTCGTCGGTGACGGAAGCCTGGCGGTTGGTCTCGGCCTGTTTTCTGAGTTTTGAGGGGGTGAAGAATTCAAGGTCTATTTCGGTGTAGCGCCGGGATATTTCATTATATGACCATGTGCGGTGACGGTGCCACTGGGCGCGGACGAAGAGAGGACAGTGGATGCTGAACGTGAAGACAATGTGTTCCATTGTGCTGCTGTGCTTGTTTTCAAGAAGGTATTTGAGGAGTACGACATCTTTTTCATCCATACTGTCTTTCAGTTTTCCGAATGAGACTCGGGCTGCATTGACTATGGTCGCTTCGGTTCCCATTTTATCTATGAGTCCGACCCAGCCCTGTCCGTCCAGGACTTTCACATGTTCTTTTGGAGGTATGTTGATATGCTGCATAAATTTCTTCCCGTATTAAATTTGAAAGAAAATCTTAACACCGGTTTGCATAATATTCAAGGGAACTATGGGAATCAGTAATCAGTTATCAGTGACCAGCGGTCTACTGCGGCGGTCGCAGTTTTATCAATAAGAAACTTTTGACATATAAGTAAGGCGGCTCTTTAGACCGCCATCTTGTCGGGCTTCCTTCGACAAGCTCAGGACAGGGAAGCCCAACATACTTTTAAGGCAAATTTCAAAGGAGTGGACAGCGAGCAAGTGGCCAGTTAACCAAGGTCTCGGATGATATGCTTTATATCTTTCGGTGTTCATCCGGATAATTGTAAATTTGAATTTGAAAGTATAGATTAGGAAATTCGAAGCACGAAACTTAAAAATTCCCAATATTTTTATTTTAT
>JBAYFV010000171.1:0-8030 GCA_041666985.1 Victivallales bacterium | reverse complement strand
TTATTAGTTTGGAATTTTTCTTCATTTGAAATCTGGAGCTTGTCTGTGCTTTGGAATTTGGAAATTGGAATTTGAATTACCATTGGATATTCATAAACTTTGAAATTCCTATACCTTGAATTAGATTTCCGCGGGTAAGAAAACCCGCGCTCCTTTAAATTTGAGTTTTGAAATTGCCTCTATTGATAAAACTGCGACCGCAGCAGTAGGCCGCTGATCACTGGAGCATCTTTTTGATTTCGGCAATTGTCTTCAGGCATTTTTCGGCGGTGTTCGCCACATCTTCGGGATTTATCCTGGCAGATATTTTCAGGACCTCGAGATAACTTGTCAGCATTGCAAGATGATCCTGGACAAGGCTGGCTGTCTGCGTGATCTTTTCAGAAGGAGCGGATGCGCCTCTTCTTGTTTCAAGAACAAGTCCGATTCTGTTGCCGCAGAGTTCGAGAAGGGAAGACGCCAGGGGCGACTGGATTTTATTTTCATATGCCCCTACAAGCAGGAAACCATAAATCCTTTTACTGTCGTGGATGGGAACATACCCGACCGAATGGAGGGCCTCCCCTGAAATCCACCTGGATATCTTTGTGTTTTTGTCTGCAGCTATATCCATCAGCCTGTCCCAGTTCACGGTGGCATCCGCAGTAACAGCCGACGCCCATTCCGCAACAATGCGCGATCCGGGCGCAGACTTATATCCCCTGCTTATGGCCTTACATAATCTCCCCTTTTCCGTAGAATCCGTCAGGACTATGCTCAGAACGTCAAGATTGACAGATCTCACCAGCATATGAATGTAATCAACAATATCCGGGAACTGCCAGCCCGGGTTCGAGAAAATCTCACATAAATCAACAAAACTCTGTACCTGATCCTTGTAGTTCTCGGCCTCGTTTTCAATAATTTTCTGCAAATCTTCCGACATGTCGGGAATCTGATATTTCTCCGGCACGTCACACATCCTGACAAATGTTTTATCCAAAGCCGGTTTAGCGATTGAGGAAACTTCGGGCTTTTTGATTGATTCGGGTCTTAAAGTCATGACAGGCGGAGGCGGCGGAACAGGCGATGCGACACTTGAGCCACTCTGTATTAGCCTTCCCTGACGAATGATCCCCTGCTGAGTGGCGGCCTGGGCCATCGGCCGCTGCGGCGGCGACATCTGCGGCTTCTGCAGGGGTATCGCCGGCGGAGGCGGAACAGGCTGGGGAGACGCCGGGGGAATTTCGGCCTTGGTCTGTGACATTGCAGGGGTTTTAAATTTGAATACTTTAGGAGGCACTTTCATAACAACACCTTTATTTTCTTCTTTTTTTCTTGCTGGGTGTGAAATTGCTGCCGCGTCTGATTTTATTCGCCAGCGAGCCGGGATCGCTGAATGGCGAACCGGACATCAGCCTGTTGACGAGGCTTGTCTGTTTCAGGAATTTCTGCATCATCGCAAACTGTTTTAAGAGCTGCCCCACTTCCTCCAGAGAAGTTCCACTCCCTTTTGAAATTCGTTTTTTCCTTGAAAAGTCAATCAGATCGGGATTTTTCTTTTCCGCTTTGGTCATGGCGGATATTATCGCTTCCATGTGGGTGAAAGTCCTGTCATCAAAGTCGGGAACCCCCGAGAGCTTATTGCCGCCGGGGAGAAGCTTGAGCACAGATTCGAGCCCGCCCATTTTTTTCATCTGCTTGAGCTGCTGGAGGAAATCGTCGAGGTCGAACGATTTAGTGCGAAGTTTCTCCTGAAGCCTTTCGGAATCTTCCTTGTCTATTTCCAGTGCCGCTTTTTCGACGAGGGAGACAATATCACCCATGCCGAGTATCCGCGACGCCATTCTTTCCGGATAAAACACATCCAGATCCGCTATTTTTTCGCCGACACCCACAAACTTGATCGGACAACCCGTAACCTTGCGGATTGAAAGCGCCGCACCGCCGCGGGCGTCACCGTCGAGTTTTGTCAGAATCACACCGGTCAAAGCCAGCGCCTTGTGGAAATGATCGGCCACGGAAACGGCTTCCTGTCCGAGAGCCGCATCAGCCACGAGAAGGATTTCCTTCGGATTGACGGCCTGTTTAACCCTGACAAGCTCGGCGACCATCTGTTCGTCAATCTGAAGTCTTCCCGCCGTATCTATTATGACAACATCGATCGCCTCTTTCCTAGCGTACTCAACCGCGTTTTTCGCGATTGACGGAACATTCGGATTTCCGCGTTCGGAATGAACCGGCATTCCGTTTTCCCTGCCGAGGATTTCAAGCTGGTCAATGGCCGCCGGCCTGTATATGTCGCCCGCGACAAGCAGTGCTTTCTTATTGTCCTTCCTGAGATTCAATGCGATTTTCGCACAAGTTGTGGTTTTACCGCCGCCGTGCAGACCGACGACCATGATTACCGCCGGATGCGCGCCCCCGATGCTGAGTGGGGAGGCCTCTTTGCCCATCAGTTCGATCAGCCTGTCGTTTACAATTTTAACAAGCTGCTGTCCGGGAGTCACGGTTTTTAAAACCTCTATGCCAAGACAGTCCTTCCTGATCTCCCCGGTGAATTCCCTTACGACATTGTGATTTACGTCGGCGTCGAGAAGCGCGTCGCGGATCTGGTCCATCGCCTCGGAGACATTGGATTCGGTCAGGATTCCCTGTCCGCTTATCTTCCTGAACACCTTCTGCAGTTTATCTGTAAGATTTTCAAACATAGAAAAATATCTCTCCTGAAATAATTACGGTTTTTACAATTTGCGATTGCATATTTTCGTGCTAATATGAAAGTTCGCAAAAAGATGAACAGAATAATATGATTTCAGTGTAAAATCAACCGTTTAAGGAGAAAAAATGAGAAGTGACATCATAAAAAAAGGTTTTGAACGCGCACCTCACCGTTCACTGATGTATGCGACAGGCGTGAAAAAGGCGGACATGGACAAGCCTTTCATAGCTGTGTGCAACTCATATACCAACATAGTTCCCGGTCACTGCCACCTCGACAAAGTCGGCAAACTCATCTGCAGGGAAATACAGAAGGCCGGCGGAGTCGCGTTCGAATTCAACACCATGGCAATCTGCGACGGCATCGCGATGGGACACGAAGGCATGAAGTATTCCCTCGCCAGCCGCGAAATCATCGCCGACACGGTCGAATCAATGTTGAGGGCCCACCCCTTCGATGCGATGATCTGCATTCCGAACTGCGACAAAATCATCCCTGGAATGCTCATGGGTGCGATGAGACTCAACATACCAACCGTTTTCGCATCAGGCGGCCCGATGGCCGCCGGAAAAATGGATGACGGAACCGCCTGCGACCTGATTTCAATCTTCGAAGGCGTCGGAAAACTCAAAGTCGGAAAACTCGATGAAGAGGGGCTTGCAGTCCTTGAGGAAAAAGGATGCCCCGGCTGCGGCTCGTGTTCCGGAATGTTCACCGCAAACAGCATGAACTGCCTGACCGAAGCCCTCGGAATGGGCCTTCCCGGAAACGGAACAATCCTCGCGGTGGATCCGAGACGCAAAAAGCTCTGGAAACAGGCCGCAAGACTCATCGTGAAAATGGCTGTCGCCGGCGGACCGCTCCCGAAGGATATCGCAACCGAACAGGCTTTCCTGAACGCGCTCGTCCTCGACATGGCCATGGGCGGAAGCACAAACACCGTACTCCATACCCTTGCCATCGCAAACGAGGCCGGCATCAGGCTTGACCTGAAAAAAATAGACGAGATCAGCAGGAAGACCCCCAACATCTGCAAGGTTTCCCCCTCAAGCAGGTTCCACATGGAAGATGTTGACGCCGCCGGGGGAATCAGTGCGATCATCAGGGAAATATCAAAAATGCCGGGTCTTATAGACAAGGATGCCATAACCGTCACGGGAAGGACACTTGTCAAATCCGTTTCCAAATCCCCTGCCCCGGACGGAACTGTAATAAGGACAATTGAAAACCCGTACAGTCTTGACGGCGGGCTCGCAATCCTCTACGGGAATCTTGCGGAAAAAGGTTGCGTTGTGAAAACCGCAGGTGTCGCCCCTGAAATGCACAGACACCGCGGACCTGCCGTGATCTTCGAAAGCCAGGAAGACGCCTGCGCAGGCATCCTCGCCGGAAAAGTGAAGGCCGGCGATGTTGTCGTCATAAGATATGAAGGTCCGAAAGGCGGACCCGGAATGCAGGAGATGCTCGCGCCGACAAGCTACATCATGGGACAGGGACTCGGTGAAAAAGTCGCGCTCATAACTGACGGACGGTTCAGCGGCGGAACGCGCGGCGCATGCATCGGGCATATCAGTCCTGAAGCCGCCGCCGGGGGAACAATAGCCCTTGTCAAGGAGGGCGACATGATTTCCATAGATATCCCGTCAAGATCGCTTTCCCTGGAAGTATCCCCCGAAGAACTGGCGAAAAGGAAATCGGAATGGATGGCTCCCGCACCAAGATACAAGACAGGCTGGCTTGCGAGATACGCGGCAATGGCGACAAGCGCAGACACCGGAGCCGTATTGAAGGTTCCGTAAGCAACAGATCCCCGATTTTAGGGTCCGCTAAAAAATAACTTGGCCATTTGACGGGAAATACAGTCATTTTTCTCCTGCGAAGTATGGCAATGTGGAATGCCGCCTTGTTGAAAATAATCGAATATTCTTTCAAATGCACTTTGATATACGTGTATTAAGGCATACAGTACACGCATAACAATGATCGGATTTCGGTTATGATACCATTTACAATAGATTTGAAACCGGGCGTTCCAATAAACGAACAGCTCGTCTATGCCGTCAAAAGGGCGGTTGTATCCGGCCAGTTGAAACCCGGAGACAGGCTGCCCTCCGTGAGGGCTCTGAGCCAGGAGCTGAAAATCAATCCCAATACCGCTCAGAAGGCGTTTGCGCGTCTCACAGGCGAGGGCCTGCTTGAAGTAAGACCTGGCATCGGCTGCACAGTCGCCGCTCTTCCAAGGAATGCGACCGAAGAACAGCGGAACGGAATCCT
Source organism: Victivallales bacterium (assembly GCA_041666985.1). Classification (GTDB taxonomy): domain Bacteria; phylum Verrucomicrobiota; class Lentisphaeria; order Victivallales; family GWF2-50-93; genus GWF2-50-93. The sequence goes on along the minus strand of JBAYFV010000171.1, from coordinate 3,055 downwards.
GAAGGAGGAAATTGAACACCTTGTCGTGGAAGCAAGAAAACTCCGGTTGAACAAGGAAGATGTGATCAGGGCCGTCAACGAACACTGGAGCCGCATGTCGAGCAGATAGCACATTAACAGTTAAATCTTGTGTTTTCAGCGCGAGGTTTTTCCGTATCCATCTAATATCGTTTATGTTATAGTGTCAAAGCGTCATCGTGATTTTCCTTCCGAAAATCACTGTGTCAGAGTGTCAGAGAAAAGCTTTGATACTTTGACACAATGATACTCTGACACTTTGGTTCCGGCTATGCCGGGCTGGGATAATTGCAAAAGCATAGGATTTGATACGGGGGCAAACAGGTTTGGAAAGGGTTGGGGTGCGGGGAAGGGAAGAACCTTTCCTTAAAAGGTTTTCACTTCCCCGCAGATGCACAGACAGATTTTTTACACAATTAAGTATAGGAGGGAGCATGGGCAGCGCAATTAAAGCAGATAATCTTACGAAACAATTCGGGAAGCTCCGGGCTGTGGGCAATCTCACGCTCGACGTTCCGGAGGGAAGCATCTACGCCTTCCTCGGCCCGAACGGGGCTGGAAAAACTACAACCATCAAACTCCTGATGAACATTATAAGGCCGACAGAAGGCAGCTCGTCCGTCCTGGGCGTGGATTCCGGAAAGCTGGCTCCGGACAACTGGCGGCAGATAGGCTACGTCTCGGAAAACCAGAAAATGCCGGAATGGATGACCGTGGACGCATTCCTGAAATACTGCAGGCCGATGTATCCTAACTGGGACGATGATTTATGCGCAAAACTTCTGAAACGCTTTGATCTTCCTTTGAACCAGAAGCTTTCCGCCATGTCACGGGGGATGAAGGTCAAGGCAGCCCTTCTTTCGTCGCTGGCGTACCGCCCCCGGCTCCTCGTGCTCGACGAGCCTTTCACCGGACTGGATCCACTTGTCAGGGACGAGTTCATCCGGGGGATTCTCGAACTCACGGAGTCGGAGCACTGGACGATCTTCGTCTCCACGCACGACATCGGCGAGGTTGAACAACTGGCCGACTGGGTCGGCATTATTGACAGAGGGGAATTGAAGCTGAGTGAAAAACTCGAAGTTCTCCAGGCGAGGTTCCGGAAAATTGAAATTACCAGCGAGATGCCGATGGAGTCGCTTCCAGAGTTCCACGGACACTGGCTTCTGCCGGAACATCAGGGACGTGTCACGACATTTATTGAAACACAATATGAATGCGGCAAAACGGAAAGTCTGATCCAGCCATTGTTCCCGAACGGAGCAATTGCGGCAAAGGAAATGACCCTGCGGGAAATTTTCGTCGCGCTGGCAAAAACCTACACGAAAAACCAGGGAGGGAAGGAATAATGAAAACAAATCTTATCATGCTGCAGTTTAAAAAGGATATCCGGCACCATTGGCTGCTGCTTGCCTCATGGGGGCTGATTCTGGCGATACAGCCGATTCTCAACATAATCCCTTTTTCAGGTCTTATGTCCAGCATGTTTACTACCTTTTTCTCCACGATGATTGCGCTTGTCCAGGCGCTCCTGCTTCTCGTGATGATTCCGTTACTTGTGTATGACGAGCCCCTGGCTGACTCGACCGCATTCTGGCTCACAAGACCGCTTTCCGCCCGGACGATATTACCGGCAAAGACCTTGTTTGTCGTGCTTCTCATAGTTTTACCTGCGCTTGCCGCTGAAACTATCGGGTTTATGCTGAACGGTTTTTCGTTCCGTCAGATTCTGCCGGGTATTCCTGAAATAATCATTGAAAAACTCTCATTCGTCATCCCTTTGATTATAATTGCCTCACTCACGAGGAAATTTTCGCACTACGCAGTTGTCTGTGTGATATTGCCTGTCGCATGCTGCTTCATTATATTTCTGGTCTTGATTCCGATGATATCTATGCCTTCAGTATTTTCATCCTTAGCCAAGTATTTAATAAATCCTACTCTGGGGCTGATGATGTCGAGAAAAGTGCTTGCCGACCTTGTTCTGATACTCATTGGCTCGTTTATCGTCTACTGCCAATACAAGACACGCAATACAAGGCGTTCCATTGTTTATTCCATGTTTTTGATTGCAATTTTTCTTCTGGTGAAATGGCTTTGGCCGCTGGATGTCCTGAATTACCATAACTCTTTGCCTTCTGTAAAAAAAGAAACGCCCTCAGCCGAATCAATCTCTGTTGCGGCAAGCCGTTTTCACAAGCGGAACTTCGGAGCAATAGGAAGTGGATTGCACAAAATGTATCTGAATGCCTATCTTGAAGTCCTCAACTTGCCTCCAGGATATGCCGCAAAAATTAAGAAGGCGAAATCAGCTAAAATTGTATTTCCGGATCTCACTGTTGTAGGTACTAAGGTGCCGCAGGAAGCAAATCCGAGAGACATTTTTGTTTCTTCCTTTGACATGGATGTCAATGCGCTGCGTTTCGTGTTAAACAACGCGGAAGTCTTAAATGCCGAAAAGAAGCCTCAGCTTTGCACAATGATCAGTTTAAAAGATGATGATTTCGGCAAGTGTGCAGGAAAGACCGGCGTATATTCGACGGACCTGGTGTTTTCCACATTCAAATATAAAATCATTGCCGAGTTGCCGCTGGAGAAAGGGGCTTCCTGCGTGGATGGGAACAAACGCACAACTTTGACGAAGGTGGAACAGGTTGACGGCGCTTGCGAGATATCTGTGTCCTTCAAAAAAATAAACCTCGTTTTCGCCGCAAATCCAGACAGGGAGAAAACCTGTTTTAAAATAATAAGAGACGTGAGGAATCTCTTTAACGTAGTGGGTCATTTTGTATTGTACAATTCCCAGGACAATTCGGTATGTGTTCCGAGCAGTTTGACACCCGCCCCCTATGATTTTACCACTAGCATCCATGGTCTATCAGGTCGGCTTGAAAAGCATTCCTGCGAATTGAATTTCAAGATGCCGTTCGAAGAAGGGCGAAAGGCTGAAGAATGGCTCAGGAACGCAAAACTTGTTGTCCTGGGTACGGAGGAGACGGGAGAAGTCACAAAACCTTTTAAAATAGAAAACTTCTCA
>JBAYFV010000170.1:0-8037 GCA_041666985.1 Victivallales bacterium | reverse complement strand
CTTTCTAATTCTCGAAAACCGACAATTGAAAATAGTAAATTGGAAATAACCCCATGCCATTGTTTAAATACAAAGCGGTCGGTCCGGACGGCAGAATTACGGAAATCCTCATAGAGGGTGATTCGGAGCCGGATTCACTTGGAAGGCTCAGGCAGAGGGGATTTACTCCTCTTGAGTCTTTCGGGCAGGTTGAGAGTTTTGCCAAAGAAAAGGGTCTGCGTTTCTGGCGGGGGCAGGGGTTTGACGCCTGCGATTTCACAAACAGGCTTGCGCCTCTTCTGAAATCGCATATTCCGCTTGAGAGGGCTCTTGGAATAATTGCACAGGGCGCCGACAATGAAAATTACTCCGGGGTGGTGAACGAAATCAGGAAGGGGCTTCACGAAGGCAAGAAACTATCCGCGCTGATACGCGACCACGGAAACAGATTTCCCAAAATCTACGCGAATCTTATCGAAGCCGGGGAGGAAACAGGCTCACTCACTGAAATAGTCACTGAAATACAGCGCTTCCTGAATGAAAAAAAAGAATTGAAAAATTTCCTTGTGACAAGTTCCATATATCCGGCATTTGTGGTTACAGTGACATCCGTGGTGATACTCCTCCTGTTCACGGTATTCATACCGAGATTCTCAAAGATTTTCCTTGAAATGGGGAAGACATTGCCTCTTGCGACGAGGGTAATGGTCGGAATCAGCGACATGATGACAGGGCTGTGGTGGTTATGGCTGATTCTAATGGCCGTCATCGCCTTTCTTGTTTCACGTATAAGGAAAGGCGGGAAAATCGCCGACTGGTGGAATGAAAAACTGCTGAAAATCCCGGTTCTGGGAGAGCTTCTGATATTGACGGAAATAAGCAGGTTCCTGAGAACCATGGCGGTGCTGATCCAGAACCATGTACACCTGCTCAGCACCATGCAGATCGCGGTAAACGTCATAATAAATCCGCAGATATCAAAGACTTTTTCAGCTGTCACTCCCGAACTCAAGGGGGGGGCGAAACTTTCTACGGCTCTTGGCAGAAGTCACTTTGTCCCGAAACATGCGCTGCAAATGCTTTCGATAGGGGAGGAGTCGGGCAACATGGGAGGAATGCTGAATCAGGTTGCCGAACATTACGAGGAGCTTCTGAAGACTAAAATCAAAAGGTTGCTTGCCCTGTTCGAACCTGTGGTGATTTTATTCCTGGCGGCGGTGATAATGTCGGTTGTCCTTTCAATATTTCTCGCGATACTTGAAATGCAGAACATGTGATGAAAATCCAGGGGCTAGATTTTTTTATATGGAAAACAACAGATAAAAACAAGGGGAGAGGCAAATGGGAATCAGGAGGGGGAATAGGAAAACACTGGGCTGTTTCACGCTTATGGAGATGGCGGTTGTTGTCGCAATAATAGCGCTGACCGCGACCATCGTGACGCCTGTTTATTTCAACCACGTCAAAAAAGCCAGGGTGAGCACCGCCAAGACGCAGATAGCCCTTCTTGAACAGGCGATAATGGATTTCCGCCTTGATGTGGGCTCTCTTCCAAACTCGCTCGATGACCTGGTGAGAAATTCGGGCAATGAAAAGTGGAACGGGCCATACCTCAAAAGATCCGTGCCAAAGGATCCCTGGGGCGGAAACTACGTCTATACTGTTCCGGGCACCCATGGCGAATTTGACTTGATCAGCTATGGAAGCGATAAACAGTCGGGAGGCACCGGAGAAGCTGCAGACCTCTCCAACTGGGGGGACGAAGGCCAGCCGTAGGCCGCCGGGCTGGTAACCAGCAATCAGTAATCGGCAAAACTAAGTCCGTGTGTTTGTTTGAATTTATTGTAACCGCGGGATGTCGGATTGAAAATGGGAAATGTCAAAACATCAGTCGTTAGTCGCCGGTCGTCGCCTCGCCCTGAGCTTGTCGAACGGGTCGCCGGTCGTCGGCCCGCCCTGAGCTTGTCGAACGGGTCATCATTTAGAAATGGCTTTACGCTCGTAGAACTTATCGCCATTCTTGCGATTGTGCTTCTCGTGACGGGGGTGGTCGTCGGCAATGTGGGAAGGATTCCGGTGTTTCTTTCACTTGAAAACACGGTGCATAAAATACAGTATCTGTTCTCAAGGGCCTCGATCATGGCAATGGCGCAGGGGAAAAGTGTCACGGTGTCCTATGAACCCGGCCAGAAAGTGTTTTCCATAGGCACGGAAGGTTCGTCGGCTGACGGGGAGTTTGGCGGAAAATTCCTTTCCGAAAAAATTCCGGAAGCTGTAAATGTCGAGTTTGATTCGGAAAATCCCGCTTACATCTTCTTCCCCGACGGTTCCGGTTCAGGCGCTTCTTTCAGCGTAACCTTGAAGGGACATGCTTTCCGCGTGAGGATATCCGGTCTTACGGGCATGGCCATAGTGGAAAAGGTGAATTAGGAACATTCAACGTCGAACACGGAATCCATTGGAATTTGAATTTCAACGGTGAGTTCATAAACTTTAGGGAAGCTCTGAAAATTCTTAACTTTAAACTGCGGGCGGCAATGAAAGCAAAGGCTAAATTCACTCTTGTGGAGGTGGTTGTCGCCCTCACTGTCCTGGGCTTCGCAGTCATCTCGGCTTCGGCAATGTGTTCCCAGTCAGTAAACAGGATTGCAAAAGCAAAAGCAAGATGGGCGAATCAGCACATGATCTCACAGGCCGCAGAATATTTTCTCCTGGCTGGTGCAAATTCCCAGCCGCCCAGTGAAATATTCCCGTATAAAAATGTGAGAGTCAGTTGTTCTGTAGTCAATGCCGAAGGGCTGCCTGCCGGAGTTGACGCCGTTTCCGGACAATGGCGTCTTGCCACGTACGAGATCAGCCTTGCAGGAGCTTCCGGCGAGAAGCTCAACTCCCTGAAAATTGATAAGATAATACAGGTGTCGGACCAGTGAAAAACAACGACGGATACACTCTTCTTGAAATGGTCATAGCGGTGGGTATTTTCACCATGGTGATGGTTATCGCATCCATGGGCATGGTTGCAATCCAGAAAACCTGGAATTCCATTGCGCTGCAGAACCAGAAGATAAGGAGTCTGCAGGTCATAGATTCCGTGGTTGATTCCGCATTCAGGAACGCCGTTCCGTTCGCATGGACTGACGAAAACAACAAAAGCAGGAGCGTTTTCATCGGGGAGACGGATAGGGTCAGCCTTGCTTACCGGCACAGGATAAACAATGTGGATGAAGGCGGAATCAGGTTCATTTCGCTGTCCCTTGACAATGGATGTCTTGTGGCTGCTTACAGGAAAACCCCCATGCTGCCGTGGGACGGCAGGACAAATATCGCACATGCGGAAAGTGAAGTTCTTGCTGAGAAAATCAGCTCAATGTCATTTCTTTACGCAGACAGGAAAAAACAGGATATTTCCTGGGCGTCCGGCTGGGATGAAAACAGCAATGACATTCCGCTGGCCATACAGATCAAAGTTGAGTGGATGAACGGAGACAGTGAAGTATGGATGAGGCGTACCGCCGGTGCCGGACTGAGGGAAACCTACGGTGTGAGGGTTGAGAAAAAATGATGATTCGGACATCGAACGCCCAGCATTCAACATCGAATTTAGAACAGGAATTCATTCGAGGTTGGAAGTTCGATGTTGAGTGTTCGATGTTAATGTCAGAAGTGTAAAGTAAGAAGACCAGGCCATGAAAGACTGCAATATCCCGTCGGCATTGAAGGATGAAAGAGGTGCCGCCCTGATAACGGTGCTTTGCTTCGTCGTTCTTGTCGCCATGGTAACTGCGTCGGCCGTCACCGTTTCACAGATAAGCAACTATACGTCAAGAACCTTCACCGACCGCTCTGTTTCGGCTTATCTTGCCGAAGGGGGTGCCGCACGCGTCCAATGGCTTATAATGGCCGACAAGAAGAAGTTTTCGAGCAGGGTTCTCGGTGAAACGGAATATGACCGGGAGGCGCAGGAACGTTTCCTGGCGGACGGAACTATTCATAAAATAGATTATTACGGAACTGAAATCGGTGTCACAATTTATGACATGGCTTCCGGCTATGATATTTCCGACGACAATCCGGCGAAACAGCTGGAGATTCAAAAAACAAGCTTCTCCGACAATCCGGAACTTCAGGAGGCTTTCAGCGTATTCACCGACTGTGTTAAGGATTATGCCGACAAGGACGATTTCCTTCAACTCAAAGGCATGGAGAGATCAGCTTACACTGCAAAGGGGCTTTATCCCCTGCCGAGAAACGGCAGAATGCAGTTCAGGGAGGAAATCATGCTTGTTCCCGGTTTTGGAAAGTTCTTCCAGCCCGACAGTTATGGGGGAATCTCGTCTTTCAGGGTGATCCCTCCCCCGAACATGCAGAAGATCGGACAGAACAATGATTTTTTTTCCGCATCCAGGGAACTGATTGTGGGCAGATGTTCGTTTTCTTCAGAGCAGGCCGACAAAATCATTGAAGCCAGAGACAGATGGAGAAACGAGAGGATACCTCTCGGCAGAAGCCTTGAACCCGGGCTTCTGTCAAGATTGAAGAGCAAGTTTTCTTTCAATGAATCCGGTTTCTTTACAATCCTTGTCGAAGCTTCTCCCGGGCAGAACCGTGCAAAACGGATACTTGTCGCATCAATGCAGGTCGGAATCCAGGTCGTTGCTCCGGGAACGCGTTATTACGAATGGGTTTCGTATTGAATAAATGATTGTTATTTCCCTTGGCGAAATTGAAGGTTTTCAATTGATGCATATTATAATTCTTCTTCTTCTTCTTCTGACTGCAAACAACGTTAACGGAGTATTATCGTGGAATTAAGTGTGCAATGGTTTTTTGCCGCCGTGATTGAGAATGGCATTCTCCCTGTTGATGCCTGTAAGAAACTGATTGATGCAAGAGGGGATGACGTGGAGCTGCTCGCGCTGACCTGCGCCTCGATGGGCATTCTGGTTTTCGGAACTCTCCATACCAATAACGCGCCCAAGACCATCGATCGCATCATTGATGCTTTTCCGGCAAACGAACAGACGCAGATCCGGACAATGCTCTCCCAGTGCCTCGGGGATGTGATTTCGCAGCTGCTTTGCCGCACCGCAGACGGGAATGGGCGTGTCGCAGTCCACGAAGTCCTCTTATGGACGGACGCACTGCCAAATACAATCCGGGAAGGACAGATTAACAACATCCGCAACATCATTGAAAGCAATGGCGCCATGGGGATGTGCACCATGGACTCTGTGCTGAAAAAACTTCTCAGGGAGGAGATAATTACTCCGATGGAAGCCTATATGAAGGCCAGCGAAAAGAGGGAGTTTGCGGGATTCCTCGATATGTGAAGGAAAGGCGAAGGATTCCCCGATCAGTGCTCGAGTAATTTGTTCAAAGTCTCTTTCCTGTATTCGGAGGGGGACATGCCCTCGCGCTTTTTGAACATGCGTGAAAAATAAAATGCGTCGCTGAAATTCAAACGCGCCGCTATCTCGCTGATCTGCAGGTTGCTTGACTTCAGCATCCTCCTGGCATCGCGGACTTTCAGGCCGGACATAAACTGTCCGGGGGGCTGCTTGAATATCTCCTCCCAGCGCCGCAGAAAAGTTCTCTTTGAAAAACCGCCGCGCTTTATCAGCCAGCCTATGTCTATGTCATCCATATAATGAAACTCGATATATGACGCAGCCTCGTATATGGCGTTGCGCAGACTGTCGGCGGCCTCAGCCCTGGTTTTCATATATATCGCAGCTTCTGCGACAAGACTTTCGGCGAGCCTGTCAATCCTGTCGGCTGTCCCGGGGATTCTGGCGGACGCGCAAAGCTCCGCCAGCTGATTCACCTGAGCCCATAATTCAACGGACAGATCCAGCTTGGAGAAAGGCGTGAAAGGTTCCGGGAAAAAACATTTCATGCTCTCGGCGTGTTTGATATCGTAGGCCAAATACATTATCTCAAATGGAGTCTCATCTTTAGCCTCATGCACAATTCCGGGTCGCTCAATCAATAATCCCGGGGCGCTCATCTGGTATTCGTATCCGTCTATCCTTGTTTTTCTTGATCCGGATAAAATAAAAACAAAGTTTATTCCAGGATGCATCACTCTCTTATTCATGGCACCGATATCATTCGGCTGATACCCGACAACCCGCACTGGCAGATAAAAAGAGGTCAGACGCGGCAATTTTCCGACTTCAATAACAAATTTGTCCATTTTACAGCCCCTCCTTCATCTTAAATGTAGCACGGGCATCTTGCCTGTGGGCTTAAAATACAATATAAATTACCGCCGTTTGGCAAAAATGTCCATTTTTTTATCGGTTTATTGTCATTTTTTCCCATTCCATTTATCAGATGTCTTCGCTATAATATTGATATGGAAGAATAAATATTTACATGACTCCTGGCAATTTACGATGAGAAGAATTATTTAATGGGGCATTTAAAGCCATTAAGATAAAGAGGTGCAGGATGAAAACAGACAATCTTCAAAGGGGCGAATCCATTTTCGACCGCCACCCCGTCCGCCGCAGTCCTTCCCGGGAGGACGAAGGAGGACTGCCAACCGCCGATTTGAAATTAAAAATCGGCAACCCCTTCACCCTTGTGGAGTTGTTGGTTGTAATAGCCATCATTTCCTTGCTCGCTGCGATGCTCCTGCCCGCCTTGAAGAACGCGAAGGACATGGCTAAATCCATCTCGTGCCTGAATAATCTCAAGCAAGTGGAGACGATCGAGCAGATGTATGTAAATGACTGGAACGAGTGGATTGTGCCTTACTACAATGCCAATACAAAGAAAGCCTGGTATAATGTTTATGAAGATGCCGGTTATATCTCCTGGGCCAAGGATAAAAGCTGGCTGTATTGTCAGGCGGTGCCATCCACAATCGGAGACTTGACTAAGAACTATGCAAACATGGCGGTTTACGGCAGGAATTATGAGTTTACGCTTATGAAGCTAACAGGGATAGCTTCCAATAAGCGCACCTGGCCGTCTTTTTCAGACTCCGTTGCCGGCCCGTCGGATCCGCTACAACACTACTATTTCGCTTTTGCCTATGCCACTCCGACTAAGCCCGGTGTTCATTTAAGACATTCGAAAGCCGCGAATCAGGCGTTTATGGATGGCAGTGCCAGATCCATGCATGTATCAGATATGTGGCCATTGTATGTTGGAGCAACTAGCGAACTCTGGATACAGTTCTATTATTGACAAAATTGAACCGATATCGCAAAAGTCTTCTATAAAAACAAGGAGAATCGAGAAATGAAAAAAGTGCGGATTCTAATGGCGGCCGCCGCGATTTTCAGTCTTAACGGATTTTTATTCGCGGGAGAAAAGCTGGACATCAAGGGGGATTTTGTCAAGTGCCGTGCGGACGGCATTCCTGACGGCTGGGTGGTTCACAGCAAGAATTTTGACGAGGCCGGGAAGGTTTCGGTGAATACAGTCCCTGATACCGAAAAGAAAGCGGTTCAGATAACTTCAAAAACCAAGGCCATACATTTTTACACCACAGAAACGTGGCCGAGCGTCAAGGGTGACAGATGCGTCATCAAGGCGATGGTCAAAGGCAGCGGACAAGGCTCGCTGTCCGTCTACCTGTATCCGGGAGGCGTTATGGCAAACAAGGGATTCCAGGCGACGGAAGAGTGGACGGATGTTGCTGCGGAACTTATAACGCCGGACAGGCCGGAGCCCGTCGAGAAATTACGTGTTGTCCTTGCGGTAAGTCCCGGGGCGTCAATCGAGTTCATGGATGTTACGGCGGAAATCGTGAAGAAGCAGGAATAGTGGGAAGTGCGGAAGTTCGAAAATGCGAAAGTTCGGGAGTGGTTAAGAAAAGAAGATAGCCACTGATTTCACCGACAAGAATTAATTTCGTGCAGTTCGTGTGTTTCGTGGTTAAATATTATTAAATTAAGGAGAGAAATAGAATGAGATTTATGATGTCCGCAATTGTCCTGGGCTGGCTTGTCCTGTCTGGAGGGACGGCAACCGCCGAGGAAACCTCCTATCCGGTATTTCCGCTGGAGCAGGCTCCTGCGATGGATGGCAAATGGAACGGCGGTG
>JBAYFV010000169.1:0-8120 GCA_041666985.1 Victivallales bacterium | reverse complement strand
TATGACATTTGCTGGCGAATGTCATAGTTATTTCCTTACGGCTCCTAAGTTCCAGGAAACTGACGCGTTACGTCCATTGAAAAGATTGAAAAGAATACTGGAATAGGCGGGATCGGCACTTGACAAAAGGGTGTTTTTGAGGTATAATCTACCATCGGGGGGTTGAAAAACACCGGCATATGTTTTCCCCCTCGTATAATCGGAGGTGAAAACCATGAGAAACCGTAAACATCCTGCCTTCTCAGGCAGATCGGCGGTTTGCCGTTTCACCATTATTGAACTCATGGTCTGCATAGCGATCATGATGCTTCTCATGGCAATGTTGTTTCCGGCGCTGAAACAGGCGAAGCAGTATGCATACAAGGTGAGCTGCCTGAGCCAGCTGAAACAGTATGGGATATGGTTTTCCCTTTATATTGATGAAAACAAAAGCTACTGGCCGCCGCACTATATCGAAGCCGGAGCGGATGAACCGGGCGGATACTGGTGGTTTTCCCCTGGAAAAAGCGGAATCTGGATTTCGTTCGTGAAACCTCCGCCCGGACAGATCAAGAAGGGGACTGTCGTCTACATGGATCCGGTGGCGGGTACGCCCGCACAGGGAGGGCTTGGCCTGGGCAATATTTCGCTTTGCCCCGCAGATGAAAATCCGACACGCCGCAGTTATGTGGATTTGGACGGCAACGAATACAGCGACATCGAAATTTCATACGCCTACAATATTTTGCTTTACACGTCGGGACTGCCGCAATCCCGCGTGACGAAGCCAAACGATCTGGTAGTTCTTTTCGACGCCCACGACCTGATTCAACAGCAAGGCGAGGATCCTGAAAGCACAGACTACTATACCAATGTAATTGCCAACCGCCATCTTCGGGGGGCAAACCATCTTTTTTCCGATTCCCATGCCGAGTGGCGGCCGGAAATCACAAAAGACAATTTAATCCCGAAATGAGTCCGGCGGAGATTTCGGATTGATTATCATGGTGCGAAAGAGGAGTCCGCCGCGGCGGATGACGATTGAGCAGCGTGATAAGCGGCCGGAAGAACGCCAGCCCTTCGGGACGGGAATCCGTGCTTTGTACTCTTCGTTGCTCCACCCTTCCCGTATCTCGATACGCTCAGGGTTTGCGCCTAAAATCCAAATGCCCGCATCTCCCGTCAAATGTAAAGGTTATTTCTTAACGCCCCCTAAACGAGTCTTACTTAAAACTTAGTTCTGCCCCCTGAATTCCGTCCGCCGCCCTGTCTGCGTGTGTGCGTACAGGCAGAGGCGGCCGGGTTTCTGCCTTTGGCTCTCAAAGCAGGGAGAACTTCTCAAGAACGGTTTTCAAGTCTTCCATGATAATCGGTTTGGACATGAAAGCATCCATGCCGGCCTCAATGCAATGCTGTTCATCAAGGGGAGTATTATAACCCGTAAGGGCAATCACCGGCATATGTCGGCCGCTTCCGGCTTCTCGCCTGCGGATTTCACGTGCAGCCGCATAACCATCCATCACCGGCATCTGGCAATCCATGAAAACAATGCTGAAATCGGGGTGTTTTTCGATCTTACTGAGAGCATCCCGTCCGTCACAGGCCTTTGTCACTTCGGCGCCATAGTGTTTCAGCATAAGGCTTGCAACTTCCCGATTGACCGAATCGTCATCCACCAGCAGAATACTCAGTGCCGGCTTTTTCCCGGCGTCAGGCGCGGGCGCAACCGCAGATGCCGATGTCTCCAACTCGGCTTTGGCCAGGGCCGCCTCAAAGCGAAGCGTGGCGATCAAGTCCTGGGAATTCACCGTTTTGAGCTCAAACTTTCCACCGAGCAGTTCGGCCAGGCGATTGCAGATTGCAAGGCTGAGGCCAACAGTTGCATATTCCCTCGGAACATATGGGAACTCGAGAATTTCATCGAGTTCAGCCTGCGTTAAGCCTACTCCGTTCAATTGAATTCCAAACAGGAGCGACACCTTCTCATTGGAGACCCCCTCGTTTGCAAGCTCAATTTTCAGCGGGGATTTGCAGGATTTGCAGAGCCCCACCTCTATTATGTTAATCAATATCTGACTCAGAAGATGCTGGTCGCTCACAATCCTCTCCGGGATGTCACGTCCGCAGACCCATTCAAGCTCACTGTTTCTCTCGCGTATCGCATGCTCCACCATTCTCGCGACACCCTCGTGGAGGTCTTTCATTTTCAAGGGGCGCAATGTCGGTTGAAACTTTTCAGTGTCGAGGATGACCGCGTAATCAACATTTTTAATCAACGTCATTATCGCCTTGCCGGAGTCCATGATGGCTTCTACGCAGTGCCGGCGCTCAGATTCGGATTTATGTTCCATCCGCAGTATTTGAGCCATCCCCATTATCCCGTTCAGATTTGAGAGCAAATCATGGCTGACATTCGACAGGACACCGCCTTGGATTTGCTTTGCAATAGTAGATTGCACGGCGGCGTTCTTCAGCTCCCCGAGCAATCCCCTGATCTGTTTCGTCATTGTCGCAATCGCTTTTGCGATTATTCCGAATTCCCGAAATTGGAAGCTGTTGACGGAAAAAGCGGCGTCCTCCTTGAGTCCGAGCTCACAACGGGTTATCAAATTCCGGACTTCGCTGTTGATGCTTTTTGCCATGACATAGGCGATGCGGATCGCAATCAGCGTCACGGCGGCTGCAAGAATCAGGATTAAGAAAGTCTCCATTATGATGTCAATCTTAAGGCGATTAATATTGACTGAAGCCGCCACATCAACCTTGTGCATGTCCCGCGTGGCGCATATCACCCAGGGAATATCCGGGCACGCCTTTGCATGCCAGCGGATTTTTGAACCCGCCCTCCTCTTGCCGTCCTTTTCGGCGTAGAATTCGCCGGAATACGCCTTGCCCGCCGGGACTGCCGAGGGGATTCCGGATATGACCTTGTTTGCGGAGTCCGAGGATCTTGCACCAATCAACAGGCTTCTTTCGGGGGCGGATAAAAGCGTTCCGTCTGCAGCGATAATATGGATATTGCCACCGTGTTCAACTCCGGGGGCCATTTTCTGAAACATTTTCAAAAGTCGTTGCAATTCCTGTTCGGACATCTCCCGGATTTCCGGTTCCCGGATTGCGGCAATCAAACGCAACGCACCCTCCACTTCTCCACGGAGAACCTCGTCCACAAAACGTTCCTCCGTCAATTTCAGCAGCCGCTTGGTCTGATTGAAATCCAAATACTTCTGATAGATGAAGAAGGCCGTGAAACAGGAACTTATGAGGAGGACGGTCGTCACCCAACAAAGCATATTCGTCCTCGTAATGCTGCGTTCCGCCTTCATTGCAAACCCCTCCCTGTGTTCAGTTGCCTGAGCCAACTGCAAAAATGCAAAAGTGTTTCTTATACTAACCGTATCCACGGATAAATTACATCAACAGGCGATAAAAACAAATTTTCCCCTCTGAAAACCAGGCCGGGTTTCGGACAAAGCCCGTATTATTCGGTTTCAAGACACCTTATCGCCTTGAGAATGATTTCCTCATCCAGCTCGTTGACTTCGATTTTCCCGCCGAGTCCGTTTGGAAGCGTGACATGGAGTTCGCCGCCGAGATGTTCACGGAATTCCCGGATGCCGGAAAATATTTCAGGCCTCCCGCTCCTGCCCTTCTTCAAAAGCAGGTCCGACCACAGGCGGAAGCCGATTTTTTTCAGCGAGCCCGTCAGCAAGTCAAAGTCTTCTTTCCGGAGAAGTCCTTTTTCGACCGCATAGAAAGAATCGAGCGCAAGCCCGATTGCGACAGCCTCGCCGTGGCGTATCCCCCCTCCGCTCATCATTTCGAGTTTGTGGGCGGACCAGTGTCCGAAATCAAGGGGGCGCGCACTCCCGAATTCAAACGGATCGCCGCTATTTTCAATGTGCCTGACATGAAGCTCGGCGCAGCGCTTCACCATTTTTTCCATCACCGTCCTGTCTCTTGCCTTGAATTTATCGGCGCTCCTGCAGAGCCAGCGGAAAAACTTCGCATCCTTTATCATCGCCACCTTGAACGCCTCGGCAACGCCCGAAATCCAGTCCCGCTGTTCAAGAGTGTCGAGAAAATTGAAGTCGTCAACCACCGCGAACGGCGGAGCAAAGGCGCCGGCGAAGTTTTTCATGCCGAACATGTTGATCCCGTTCTTCACGCCCACTCCTGAATCGTTCTGGGCGAGTACGGTTGTGGGAATCCGGATCTGCCGGATTCCGCGGTGGACTATTGAAGCGGCAAAACCGACGGCATCAAGAAACGCCCCTCCCCCCACAATACATATGAAGGACTGGCGGCAGAGATGGCTGTCCGCCAGAATTCCGCACAGTTTTCCGATCAACTTGAAGTTTTTCCCGTCTTCTCCGCCGGACATGACGACCGGCCTGGAAACCAGGGAGATGTTTTCCTGCGCCCCGAAATAATCGGCTATCTCATCTGAAATGCCCGGATAAAGGGCCGCAATCTTCTCCTCCACGAAAAAAATTATCCCATGACGGCGTTTCCCCTCCCGGGAAATTATGATGTTTTTCAGGACATTATTGCCTTGGGAGAAAACACCTCTGGTGAAATGTATTCCATAGCCGTATGCGACATTTATCCTGACTGAAAGCATATTCCCAACCCCCGTTAATATGTCTTTATTCGGCAAGGCCGGCAAAAACATATTTGCAAAGAATATAATTCATGTTAGATTTTTTTCCCGTTTCAATAGACATAACCCCCCGGGAATTGCACAATGACAAAGTTATTCATGAAGACATTATGTCCTGTATTACTGACATTGACAGCCGTAATCCTGATATCCGGCTGTTTCAGAAATGAAAACAACAGCCGGACCATTTCGGATCTGGTCGAACATCTCAGCAAGAGCGGACTGACCATAGAATCGGCAACCCCCACCATGCCCGAGATGATACTCGCCCAGGACGGGATATTCGTCAGGATAAGCGGCAAGGACGTTCAACTGTTCAAGTATGACACGAGGATAAAAAAGCAGAAAGAAAAACTCGACAAGATTTACAGCAGCGGGAAAATCACGATTCTCAGCATTGATTTCCCGGCCGTAACCAACGGCTCGTTCGTAATGCTCAATTACAAGGGGAATCCCGACGAAGCCAAGATCGTGGAGGCGTTTGAGAGTTTTTAATTCGATTTTTTATCGCCGAATACTTTCAAATTATCTTTGTATTTTAACAAATCAGATTTAGTTTACGCAGTTTATTTTTTTCATAAATTCAACCATCAAAATAAAGAAAGAGGAAAACTCATGGCAAAGAAGAAATTTGTCTATTTCTTCGGCAAAGGAAAGGCCGAAGGAGGAGCTGGAATGAAGGAGCTTCTGGGCGGGAAAGGCGCGAATCTCGCAGAAATGGCGAGACTGGGTCTTCCAGTGCCGGCCGGCTTCACAATCACAACCGAATGCTGTGTCGACTACTTCAAACTCGGAATGAAATATCCGGTCGAACTCAAAGCGGAAGTCAATGCCGCCCTCGCAAGGACGGAAAAAGAAATGGGGATGAAGTTCGGCGACACCAACAACCCGCTCCTCGTATCATGCCGTTCCGGCGCACGCAGTTCAATGCCGGGAATGATGGAGACCGTCCTCAACGTCGGTCTTTGCTCAAAAACAATTCCAGGCCTTGTGAAAAAGACCAACAACGAACGCTTTGTATATGACGCATACCGCCGCCTTATCATGATGTACTCCGATGTCGTCATGGAAAAGGCCGAAGGAATCGAAGTCGCCGAAGGCAAGGGAATCCGCAAGCAGCTTGACGGGATTCTTGACGAACTCAAGAACGAAAAAGGCTACAAGTCCGACACCGACCTTCCTGTTGAAGACCTCAAAGTCATCTGCAACGCGTTCAAGAAACGCGTCAAGGAAGTTCTCAAGAAACCTTTCCCTGATGACGCCATGGAACAGCTCTGGGGCGGAGTCGGCGCAGTTTTCAAAAGCTGGAACGGCAAGAAAGCCGCTTCATACCGCAGAATCGAAGGCATTCCCGACGAGTGGGGAACTGCGGTAAACGTACAGTCAATGGTGTTCGGAAACATGGGCGACTCCTCGGCGACAGGCGTTGCATTCACAAGAAATCCGGCCACCGGCGACAATCACTTCTACGGTGAATGGCTCGTAAACGCACAGGGCGAGGACGTAGTCGCAGGAACAAGAACACCAAATCCCCTGAACGACGACACCAAGAACGAGCAGAACAAGCTGCTCGTATCCCTCCAGAAAGCCATGCCGAAGACCTACAAGGAACTCTATGATATCCGCTGCAAACTTGAAAAGCATTACAAGGACATGCTTGATATCGAGTTCACAATCCAGGAAAGCGTCCTCTACATGCTCCAGTGCCGCGTCGGAAAACGCACGGGAACAGCCGCCCTTAACATGGCGATGGACATGCTGAAGGAAAAACTGATCACCGAGAAGGACGCGGTGACACGCGTTTCTCCCGCCCAGCTCGACGAACTCCTCCATCCGATTGTGGATCCGAGCGCGGAAGCAAAAGTCAGGCCGATTGTCAAAGGACTCCCCGCCGGACCCGGCGGAGCCTGCGGCGAAATCGTCTTCACCTCTGAAGAAGCCGTCGCAAAAGCGAAAAAAGGCATAAAGACAATCCTGGTTCGCGAAGAGACAAATCCCGAGGATGTCGAGGGAATGCGCGCCGCACAGGGTATCCTCACAGCGCGCGGCGGTATGACAAGTCATGCCGCACTCGTCTGCCGCGGCTGGGGAAAATGCTGTATCGTAGGCGCATCTGGAATTGATGTCCATGTTCATGCGAAAACCATGAAGATCGGCAACCTTACATTCAAGGCCGGCGACATCATCACCATGAACGGGACAAAAGGATACGCTTATTCCGGCGCCCTCGACATGATGGAGGCGACTGAAAATCCGAGATTCAAGAAGTTCATGGACATCGTTGACAAATTCCGCGAACTGGGAGTCAGGACCAATGCCGACACGCCCGAAGACGCCGCAATCGCGCGTAAATACGGCGCAGAAGGCATCGGACTCTTCCGTACCGAACACATGTTCTACGGTGTCGGGAGCGACAAGCCCCTCTTCTTCCTCCGCAAAATGATCCTCAGCAACACCCTTGAAGAGCGCAAGAAAGCCCTCAACGAACTTTATCCTTTTGTAAAGAAGGACATCAAGGCCACACTTGAGGCGATGAAAGGGCTGCCGGTCACATTCCGTCTCCTCGATCCGCCGCTTCACGAGTTCGTCCCCCAGGGCGAGGAAAAACAGACCGAGCTTGCAAAAGCCCTCGGAATCACACGCGACGCCATTCAGAAACGCGGCGACAGCCTTCACGAATCCAACCCCATGATGGGACACCGCGGTGTCCGTCTCGGAGTCAGCTATCCTGAAGTGAGTGAAATGCAGATCCGCGCAATCTTCGAATCGGCTCTCGAGCTGAAGAAGGAAAAGGGAATCGCATGCAGGCCTGAAATCATGGTTCCGGTGACATGCGACGTCAAGGAACTCAAACATCAGCGCGTACTCGTCGACAGGGTCGCCGCCGAAGTCTGCAAGAAATTCAATGTCAAGAAAATTGATTTCCTCTACGGAACAATGATTGAGATCCCCCGCGCCGCAATTCTCGCCGCCAAGATGGCGGAAGATGCGGAGTTCTTCTCATTCGGGACAAACGATCTGACACAGATGACGTTCGGATTCAGCCGCGACGATATCGGCGGATTCATGAACGACTACCTTGATCAGAAAATACTCGACGTGGATCCCTTCCAGACGATTGACCAGGACGGCGTAGGCTTCCTGATCAAACATGCGGTTCAGGAAGGCCGTAAGACACGTCCGAAACTCAAAATCGGCATCTGCGGCGAACAGGGCGGCGAACCGAAGTCGGTTGCCTTCTGCTACAAGAATGGCCTGGACTACGTTTCATGCAGTCCGTTCCGCGTTCCGATTGCAAGATTGTCTGCCGCACAGGCGGCCATCAAGGCAAAAGCCGCAAAGAAATAATCTTTGCGAACTTCGCAAAACGCACAAAAGGGCGCCTTAAACGGCGCCTTTTTTTTGTCAATCAGGCGGCCGAACGCAGCTTTAATTTGACGCGAAGCGTCTTTGGACTGCGGCGCACCTGTGCCTCTTT
>JBAYFV010000168.1:0-8139 GCA_041666985.1 Victivallales bacterium | reverse complement strand
TCTGCGGAGCGGATGCCGACACGATTGTAGCCAGAAACTTCCTGCGCGAGGTCGCTTCGGGAACGGCCGCCCATTCGGATCATGGACGGCACCTGGCCTGCGTTTCAAAAAAATCGCCGAAGGGAAGGAACCCGACTACAAGATTTCGGATGTTAAAGCCCTCTACCGCATTGCCGGCAAATACAATGTGAAGACCGAAGGCAGGGAAATTAACGATATCGCCCTTGAGCTGGCAAACGTCTTCCTTGGGGAATTCACATCGCAGGAAGAACCGTTGAAAACCTTGAATCTCGCACCTGAAAAAACACGGGCCGTATGGAAGAAGACAGGAATTGAGCCGAAAGGCGTTGACAGAATGGTTGTCGAATCAATGCACCGCACGCATATGGGGGTTGACCACGACTACCGGAACCTTCTTGACATGGCGTTTAAAACATCTCTTGCCGACGGCTGGGGCGGGGCGCATGTCGCCACCCAGATATCCGATATAATGTTCGGAACTCCCGAACCTATACGGAGCAGCGCAAATCTCGGTGTGCTTGAGGAGAAGAAAGTCAATATAATAGTCCACGGGCATGAACCTGCGCTGTCGGAAATGCTGGCCGCCGCAGTTTACGATCCTGAAATAGTTGAATACGCGAAGAAAAACGGGGCTGAAGGGGTAAATCTTGCAGGGCTCTGCTGTACCGCCAATGAAATCCTCATGCGTCGCGGAATCAGCGTCGCCGGAAATTTCCTCCAGCAGGAACTGGCAATCATTACCGGTGCCGTGGAGATGATGGTGGTTGATGTCCAGTGCGTGATGCCGAGTCTTCCGGCTGTCGCCGCATCATATCATACACAGGTTGTTTCGACAACCGATATTGCAAAGACTATAGGCGCAATCCACATGGAGTTTGACGAGGAGCATGCCTATGACTCCGCCAAAAACCTCATTAAGAGGGCCATAGATAATTTCAAGAACCGCGACCCGCGTAAAATGCAGATACCGAAAGTGAAGGAGCCGCTTGTCGCGGGGTTCAGCGTCGAGGCGATCAGGTACATGCTCGGAGGAACCTACAGGGCTTCGTTCAGACCGCTTAATGACGCCATCATCCAGGGAAGGATCAGGGGAGTTGTCGGAATCGTAGGCTGCAACAACATCAAGACGAAAACAGATTCCTACATCAATGCCCTGACAAAGGAGCTTATCAAGAGGAATGTCCTGATTCTCAAGACCGGATGCGCCGCACAGGCATCTGCTAAAGCCGGGAAGCTGACCCCTGAAACAGCGCTGCTTGAAGCGGGGCAGGGGCTTCGCGAAGTCTGCGAGACTGTCGGAATTCCGCCTATCCTCCACATGGGAAGCTGTGTTGACAACACACGTATTCTTGAAGCCGCCTCTGAAATCGTCTATGAGGGCGGACTTGGAACTTCAATCGCCGATGTTCCGGCGGTCGGAGTCGCTCCGGAATGGATGAGTGAAAAAGCTGTCGCCATCGGCTGTTATTTTGTCGCATCGGGAGTTGATGTTGTTCTCGGACAGCCGTTCCATATTTCCGGTTCTGAGAATGTGACCAGGTATCTGGGCGACGAGGCCAGAAGCCGGTTCGGGGGAGGGTTCATTTATATTCCCGATCCCATGGAGGCTGCTGATGAAATCATGCGGCTGATTGAGGGGAAAAGGGAGAAATTAGGTATAAACAAAAAAGCTGAACGCAAGCTGTTGGATATGAAAGATAGGAGAAACGCCTGATGTCAAAAATAATCTGCGGTAGTGCAATAGACGGTGCAGTTGAATGGGTGGCGAAAGCCGAAGCCGTGCTGGACAAGGCTGTTAAGGCGAAGGGGGAATCAAATCCTGTCGCTTTCCCAAGCACGGCATATTATCTGCCGGTGATCTATTCCTTCACCGGGGAAAAAATGGAGAAACTTTCGGATCTCAGAAGAATACTTAAGCTGGCGAAGAGCCTTCTTCCGGCGCGTCCGTCCGATAAAGTCTGGCTGCCCTATCTGGGCAAGGCCCTCGATGCTGGCGTGGCGGCACTTTTCGCCTGCGAAATAATCGAGGCGTGCAAATATCTCATAGGGCCGAATCCGGTCAACGGAATATGGCTCGGCGCAGCCAATGACATTATCATGCGCGAACGCGGAATCGAGTTTGTTGACGGAACAGCGCCCGGATTTGCCGCGATCACAGGCGCCGCCCCCAACAGCAAGATAGCAGTGAGAATCGCAAGAGAACTTCAGGAGAAAAACCTCTACGTATTCATGGCCGGTTGCACGAACGGGAAACAGTTCGCCGAACAGCTCGCCGAAGAAGGCGTGCAGCTCGGATGGGAAACACGGCTGGTTCCTTTCGGAAGCGATGTTTCCGCACTCATTTACGCACTTGGTTTTGCGAACCGCGCAGCTCTCTCGTTCGGCGGCGTGAAGCCCGGCGACTTCAGGGCGAACCTCAAATACAACAAGGATCGCATTTTTGCATTTGTAATGGCTTTCGGCGAAGTGACGGCTGACAAATACGCCGCCGCCGCCGGTGCGATCAACTACGGATTCCCTGTGATTTCAGACACCGACATCCCGGAAATCCTGCCCACAGGTGTCTGCACCTACGAACATGTTGTTTCCAATGTTCCGCCTGAAACAATGGTGGAGAAGGCGCTTGAAGTAAGAGGTTGCAAGGTGAGAATAACGAAAGTTCCGATTCCGGTTCCATACGGTCCGGCATTCGAAGGCGAACGCATCCGCAAAGCCGATGTGCATGTGGAATTCGGAGGAAACAAGACTCCCGCCTTTGAGTTTGTGACATCTGTCGGATTGGAGAATATCAATGACGGTGAAATCGATATCATTGGTCCGGATATTGACAAAGTTAAAGAAGGTGAGGCTCTGCCGCTTGGAATCTGGGTTGAAGTCGCCGGCCGTAAAATGCAGTCGGATTTCGAGCCCATCCTTGAACGCCAGATCCATCATCTCGTCAATGGCGCCGAGGGAATCTGGCACATGGGGCAGCGCGACATCATCTGGACGCGTGTTTCAAAAGCCGGGTTCGCAAAAGGTCTGCGCCTCCGTCACTACGGAGAAATCATTCACGCAAAACTTCTCTCCGGATATCCTGCAATAGTTGACAAGGTGAAAGTTACGCTTGTCACCGATCTGAAGGAAGTGGAAAAACGTATTGTGGTGGCGAGAAAAATTTATGACGAACGCAACCGCCGTCTCGAAGCCATGACGGATGAATCGGTTGATACTTTCTATTCCTGCCTGCTTTGCCAGTCATTTGCACCGAATCATGTCTGCATCATCACTCCGGAACGCCTCGGCCTCTGCGGTGCGTACAACTGGCTTGACGGAAAAGCGGCCTACGAAATTGATGAGACCGGACCGAACCAGCCGGTGAAAAAAGGCGAGTGCCTCGATCCTGTCAAAGGTGTCTGGAAAGGTATCACCGAATATGTCCATACGGCCAGCCATAAGACGGTTGATACATTCTGCGCATATTCAATCATGGATCGTCCCATGACAAGCTGCGGCTGTTTCGAAGCAATCTGCGCATACCTGCCGGAATGCAACGGCGTGATGGTTGTGAACCGCGAGTTCCAGGGGGAAACTCCTGTCGGAATGACTTTCTCCTCACTCGCCGGAAACGTCGGCGGCGGACAGCAGACTCCCGGATTCATGGGCTGCGGAAAAGTGTTTCTCACCTCCAGGAAATTCCTCGGCGCCGAAGGCGGGTTCAGAAGACTTGTCTGGATGCCGAAGGAGCTGAAAGAACTTCTTGCGGCCGATCTCAAACTTCGCTTTAACGAGCAGGGTGTTCCGGATCTTCTTGATAAAATAGCGGATGAGACAAACGCCACGGAAGCCGGCGAAGTTCGCAAATATCTGGAGAAAGTCGGGCATCCCGCAATCCAGATGGAAGACATGGCGAATTTTGCCCATTCGGGCGCATCGGAGGAAAAAAAGTCCGAACCTGTGGAGAAGATCGACGTTCCAGTCGTCCAGGAGAAGAGGGAAGTTTCTCCTGACGTCAAAGGGGAAACCGGTGCAAAACTCACTCCCGGCATGATAAACGAGCTTAAACAGCAGATCGCAAAAGAAATTTCAGAGCAGCTTAAATCTGCTGTCGGAAAAGAGATTGTCAAGGACATTATAGCAACCCTGAGCGAAAAATATCTCGGCGAAAAGGTTCAGCGGCAGGCGCCGGTGAAAACTGTTGAAAAAACTGTTCAGGTTGTTCTCGAAGCTCCGTCCGCCGGCGAAAGGCTTTCTTCACTGAAGACTTTCAAAATCAGGAAGGATAAGTGCGAAGTTCCTGTCTGGACCGTGAAGCTTGGCGCGACAAAGAAGGAAGGCGGAACGCGAGGGAAAACCCTCTCGGTCGGAGGTGCAAGCTGCATGCCGTTCCATCTATGGGAGGGCGAAATGCCGAACATGCCTCTGGTCGCGATGGAAGTATTTGATGTTGTCAGCGAAAAATATCCGCAGAACTTGAGGAAAGTTTACGGGGAGCTCCTTTCCGATCCTGCGAAAATGGCAAAAGCCTGTGTCGAAAAATATGGCGCTGACCTGATAAGCGTCCGTCTCGAGGGAACTCATCCTGAAAAAGGGAACCGCTCGGCTGATGACGCAGTGAAGCTTGTCAAATCCGTGCTTCGGGCGGTTGATGTTCCGCTTATCATAACAGGGCACAATAATTTTGACAGGAACAATGAGGTCATGAAAGCTGTCGCCCAGGCGTGTGCCGGCGAGAATCTGCTTCTAAACTGGGTTGAGCAGAACAATTACCGCACAATCGCCGGCGCCGCGCTCGGTTATAATCATTCAATTGTCTCACAGTCCCCGATCGACGTGAACATCGGGAAACAGCTTAACATCCTTCTTGCAAACATGGATGTTAAAATCGGGCAGATTGTAATGGATCCGATGACAGGTTCTGTCGGCTACGGGCTTGAATACACATATTCCGTGATGGAGCGTGTGAGATATACGGGAATCACCGGCGACAAACTGCTTGCCGGCCCCATGATTGTTTCTCCCGGGCAGGAGTGCGCGAAATCCAAGGAAGTCAAGGCCGAGGAAAAGGATTTTCCGGCTTGGGGCGACTTGGCGAAACGTGCGGCGATGTGGGAGTTCACCACATCGGCAAATCTGCTCTATTCCGGCGCAGATATCCTGATCATGTACAATCCGGACGCGGCCGTAGCGATCAAAAAACTAATAACTAAACTTATGAAAAAATGATCTCACGCAAAGGCACAGAGGCTCAAAGGTTATAATGAATGAAAATGAAATAGGGAAAATAGTTGTAGATGCCGCAGTGGAATTGCATAAGGATCTTGGGCCGGGCTTGTTGGAAACAGTTTATGAAGTTTTGCTTGCTCATGAACTGCAAAAACGAGGCCTTGCAGTTGAACGACAGGTTTCAATTCCAATAAAATATCGCGGAATTGAATTTCTTGAAGGATTCAAGGCTGATTTAATTATCGATAAGAAAGTTATAATTGAACTGAAATCAGTTGAGTCAATTTCGGATGCACATAAAAAACAGGTGCTGACATATTTAAAGCTGACAAGTCTAAAACTCGGTTATCTACTGAATTTTGGAGAGGCGCTGATGAAAGACGGGATTTCAAGAATTATTAACGGTGTAATTATATAAATATATCTTTGAGCCTTTGTGGCTTTGTGAGAGAAAAATCTATTATCTAGGAGGTAAAAAATGGCTTTATCAGGTTTGCAGATTCAGAAACTTCTGCCCAAGACAAACTGCAAGGAATGCGGTTCGAATACATGTCTCGCCTTTGCGATGAAACTCGCGGCGAAAAAGGCTGAACTCTCGGCGTGCCCTTATGCTTCAGACGAGGCGAAAAAAGTGCTCGGCGCCGCAGGCGAGCCGCCGGTGAAATGCATCGAGCTTGGCCCGGACAAAAAGCTCAGGGTCGGAGCGGAGACTGTCCTTTACAGGCACGAGAAGACTTTTGTGAACCAGACTGCCCTTGCGGTGAATATAAATGACACCGACAAGCCGGAGGCAGTCGAAAAAACTCTCGGCTCAATCAGGGATTATGTTCTGGAACGCGTCGGGGAAAAGCTTCGCATTGATCTGGTCGCCGTAACTGACAAGAGCGGAGATCCTGCGAAATTCGCAAATCTGTGCGCCAGGGCTTTTGAAGTTACAAGGCGTCCCATTGTGATTCGCAGTTCAAGCTTGCAGTCTCTTACGGCGGCGGCTAAGGCTGTCAAAGGTTCTAACAGCGTTATTGCTTCGGCGAATCCGAAGACGGCGGATGAATTAGTCAAGGTCGCTCAGGAAAACGGACATGCGCTGACGGTGACAGCTCCGAATCTTGACGAGATTTCCGCGCTCACTTCGAAAATAAAGGAGGCCGGTTTCAACAATCTCATTCTCAACTTTGAAACATTTTCACTTTCCGAGCAGTTCCAGGTAAATTCGATAGCGCGAAGGGCGGCGTTGAAGGATTCGTTCAAACCTCTAGGTTATCCCACCCTTAAATTTATTGACGGCGGGGAAATGTTTGACATCGCAGCTGATGTCATAAACGAAATCACGAAATACGGCGGAATCTGCGTGCTCCCGTATTTCGATCCGGCGATGCTGGTTTCGCTGATGACCCTGCGCCTGAATATTTACACCGACCCGCAGAAGCCGATCCAGGTTGAACCTAAAGTTTATCCGGTCGGAGAGCCTGACAGGAATTCTCCGGTCTTTATCACAACAAACTTCTCCCTCACTTATTTTATCGTGTCCGGGGAAATAGAGAACAGCGGGACAAACGCATGGCTTGTTGTTCCGGAATGCGAGGGGATGAGTGTTCTCACCGCCTGGGCCGCAGGAAAATTCTCGGGCGCTTCAATTGCAAAGTTCATCAAAAGTGTCGGCTTGGAGGAACAGGTCGCCACGCGCCAGATCATAATTCCCGGCTATGTCGCACAGATCAGCGGCGAACTCGAGGAGAGCCTTCCCGGCTGGAAAGCCGTTGTAGGTCCGCAGGAGGCCGCCGACATTGAAAGTTTCGTCAAAGCGAGAATCAAGTAAAAAAGGCTGATTTTTATGCCGATCATTACATTTCAGCCTTCCGGCAAGACGATTGAACTGCCGGCGGGAAGCGAACTTCTCGAAGCCGCAAGGAAGGCCGGGATCAAAATTGATTCCCCGTGCGGCGGGAAAGGATCGTGCGGCAAATGCATTGTGCATGTCATTTCCGGAAATGTGGATTCCGACAGTCTTGGTGTGCTTCCGCGTACAGCAGTCGCCGACGGTTATGTTCTCGCCTGTAAGACACGGATACTTGACGGTCCTGTTACTGTTGAAGTGCCTGAGCAGGTCGGCAGGATCGGTGGCAAATTCACCAAGACAAGCGAGGATTTCAGCCTTGTCAGCAGCGAGCTTTTCCCGGAACGCTGGGAATATGAACCCCTTGCGATAAAGTGGATGATAAAAGTTCCACCGCCACAGATTGAAGACGGCTTGTCCGATCTCGACCGGCTTTCACGCGCCCTGAAAAAAGAATGGGGCGAATGCGAAATTATATACAATCTTCCGGTTATAAGGAAAATTCCTGAAACAATCCGTGAAAAAGACGGGATGGTCACTTTCACCCTGATCAACGATGCCGGCCGCTGT
The DNA here is from genome assembly GCA_041666985.1 of Victivallales bacterium. Classification (GTDB taxonomy): domain Bacteria; phylum Verrucomicrobiota; class Lentisphaeria; order Victivallales; family GWF2-50-93; genus GWF2-50-93. The sequence continues at coordinate 509 of JBAYFV010000168.1, read as the reverse complement.
TATATAATCAATGTCCAGTCGGGAGATACGACCGTCCGGCATTACGGAATCGCAGTGGATGTCGGGACAACAACTGTTGCTGTCGAGCTTGTCTATCTTTTCCTCGGCGAAGTTGTGGCGGTCAGGAGCGATTACAATGATCAGATTGACTGCGGACTTGATGTCATAAGCCGGATAAACTACGCGAGAAAACCGGAACGCCTCCAGGAACTCAGGACAAGGGTGCTTGGCACTATCAACCGTCTTGTGAAACAGGTCGCCGAAAGCCATAGTGTTGACCTGAACGACATTTCCAGCGGCGTGATTTCCGGGAATACCGTAATGATGCATCTGCTGCTCGGGATCAATTCCGAATATCTCCGCCTTGAACCTTATACGCCGACACTCATGGAGACACCGTTCCTGACTGCCGCAGAGGTCGGGATAGACATCAACCCTCAATCATGGCTTTATTTTTCCCCGCATGTCGGCAGTTATGTCGGCGGCGATATTACCGCAGGAATCCTCTG
>JBAYFV010000167.1:0-8176 GCA_041666985.1 Victivallales bacterium | reverse complement strand
TGGCCGCAGTTTTATCAATAAGAAACTTTTGCAAATATAGTAGCGCGGTTCTTTAGACCGCGAAGATTCTCGGGCTAAAGCCACGAGCTACTTCAAACACAAGTTTCAAAGGAGTGCCTGTCTGGCGATAAAAATACGCCAGTTTTATCATAATGAAACTGGAAAAGCAGCTTCTTGGTTTAAATTTTTAAATTTCTGAAAAATTTAAATCAGGAGAGAAAGCATGGCATCGAAGAAAAATCGCAGGAATCGTAAAGTTGCAAGGACAAGAGTGATTGACAGCATGACAATGATCAACCCAAATACAGCGGGTATAGACGTAGGTTCGGAAGAACACTGGGTATGCGTTCCGTCCGACCGTGCGGAGGAGAATGTGCGCCCCTTCGGCGTTTACAGCTGTGATTTTCGCGAACTCGCGGGATGGCTGAAAAAATGCGGTGTGACCAGTGTGGCGATGGAGTCGACCGGTGTATACTGGATTCCATTATACCAGGTTCTGGAAAAGCAGGGATTCGATGTTGTCCTGGTGAACGCGCGCCATCTGAAGAGCGTGGCCGGACGTCCCAAAACAGACCCAAATGACTGCCAATGGATACAGCGGCTGCACTCGTACGGCCTGCTTAACGCCTCGTTCCGTCCCGAAAACGATATCTGTGTGCTCCGGAGCCTGCAGCGGCATCGCGACGAACTGACAGAGAGCACGTCGCGGCACGTGCTTCACATACAGAAAAGCCTGCAGCAGATGAACGTGAGGCTAGACGAAGCTGTCTCGGACATAATGGGGAAAACCGGTCTGGCAATAATCGAGGCGATTTTATCGGGAGAACACAATCCTTCCAGGCTGGCTAAATTGCGCGACAGTCGTGTCAAGGCCGATGAGAGGGAGATAGCCAAGGCTCTTGACGGGGATTACCGGGAGGAGCATCTTTTTGTCCTGCGGCAGTCTTTGGAGAGCTACAAATTCATATATGGCCAGATGGAGGTCTGCGACCGCGAAATAAAAAAACATCTGGAGGAACTGGAGAAAAAAGTTGATGCCAATCTCAATCCACTTCCCCCGCCGACTGCGGGTTCGAAGCGTTCCAACCGCAATCAGCCGACTTATGACATACGCCCTTATCTGTACGAATCGTTCGGAGTTGATTTGACTCAGGTTCCCGGATTCCAGTCATCGACTGTGCTTACGCTTCTGAGCGAAGTGGGGCCGGATTTGGACGCCTGGCCTACCGACAAGCGTTTCGCGTCTTGGCTGGGGCTGTGCGTAAACAAAGAGATCAGCGGAGGGAAAATTCTCAGGAACAGCACCAGGAAAGTCAAAAACAGGGCATCCGAGGCTTTCAGGATGGCTGCCTCATCTCTTAAGAGCAGCGAATGTCACCTCGGCGTATTCTACCGGAGGATAAAATCCAGACGCGGAGCGCCGAAGGCGGTGACCGCCACGGCACATAAGCTGGCCGTGATTTTCTATCATATGGTAAAAGAGGGGAAGCCCTACAAGGAGCTGGATCTGTCCCGCTACTACGAGGATTACCGGAAAAAGACGCTGAGGAATCTGAAGAACCGTGCACAATCCCTTGGCTTTGAACTTGTGCCGGTGGCGGTGAACATGTAATCCTTATAATTTGCAAAGCGGAAAAACAAATAATTTCAGATGGAGAAGAATTTAAATATTTCATGTCTCAAGGCCGGTATTTCTCTGGTGGTTTCAAAACCCCGGAAAGGAGTGTGGCTTCTTGTGCTGATGATTTTATCACTGGTGAGGCCTTAAATGGTCATCCCGTAGGAGAGACTATGTCTCGTTGTAGCGCAAGGTCATGAATTTTAAATTCTCATTTTTACAATGTAAGAAAAATAAAATAATATCACACCATGAATGCCATACGTGGGGTGTATAGTTTCAGGAGAGTGGCCAAGTGGCCAGTTGACCAAGGTCTCGGATGATATGCTTTATATCTTTCGGCGTTCATCCGGATAATTGTAAATTTGAATTTGAAAGTATAGATTAGGAAATTCGAAGCACGAAACTTAAAAATTCCCAATATTTTTATTTTATGTTTTGTCGTTTCGGGTTTCGATATTGTCAATAAACACTGTCAGGGGGCTGATGAAGGGGAAAGAAAGAAAAATATCCAGGCCAACCGCCGGCAGGCTTTCCGAGTATCTGCTCATCTTGGAGCAGCATCTCAAGAACAGCAGGGATACGATATCCAGCAAGGAGCTTGCGGATGTCTACGGCAATACCCCGAGCCAGGTCAGACAGGATCTTTTCCAGATCGAAAACACCGGAAGGATAAGGCACGGATACAATGTCAGAACCCTTACAGCGGCGATACGCGGGAAGCTTGGCATTGAAAAGACGACAAATCTTATTATTATCGGCTGTGGAAAGCTGGGATCCGCAATCGCGGAACATGTTCCTTTCTCATCATACGGCATGAACCTCAAGGGTATTTTTGACAATGATCCTTCAATTATCGGGACAGAAGTCAGCGGGCTTGTTGTTGAAGATGTCAAGACTCTGGAGAAAGCCATTAAAAAGAGGGAGGTTTCCATGGCGGCGCTGTGTGTCCCTCCGCCGGCGGCACAGGAAGTTACAGACAAGCTTCTTGCAGGAGAGGGAATTAAGGGTATTTTAAACTATACGCAGCTGCGGCTTAAAGTTCCTGCGGGAATCGTGGTCAAGGACAGTCAAATCATATGCTCCTTCATGCAGCTTGCGTTTTTCAGCAATCAGGAAAACAGAAAATGAAATTCATAGAAAAAGACGAACTCTATCCTCTTCTTTTCGACCCTATTTACGTGGAAGTTGTGTGGGGGGGGAATCTCCTAAGCGAACACCTTAAAAGAAATGTTCCCGAAACCCAGGTGCCAGTCGGCGAATCCTGGGAGATTTCCGACAGGGATGGTGCTGAAAGCGTTGTTTCAAACGGGCCTCTCAGGGGAATCTCGATAAGGGATCTTATCAATCACTATGAAAAAGCGCTTGTGGGAAATATTTTCAACGGCGGAAGATTTCCCCTCCTCATAAAGCTGATAGACGCGGGCAAGCGGCTTTCCCTGCAGGTTCATCCCGATGAGCACGCATGCGCGAAAACAGGCGGAGCTCAGCCAAAAACCGAAATGTGGTATGTAATCGCATCCAAGCCGGGCGCGAAAATAATAGCCGGACTTAAATCAAACTGCACCCAGAGACGTTTCATCGACAGCATTCATTCAAACGACATCGAAAACTGCCTGCAGGTTTTCAACTCGGTTCCGGGAGACGCCTTCTTCATAAGCGCAGGAAGAGTCCATGCGATCGGAGGGGGAAACCTGCTTCTTGAAATCCAGCAGAACAGCGACACCACCTACAGAATAAGCGACTGGGGAAGACTCGGTTCGGACGGCAATCCCCGCGAACTGCACGTCGAAAAGGCTCTTGAATGCATTAATTTCACAGACAGGACTTCACCGCGGATAACTGGAGTTTCAGGATTCTCCGATCACAACAGGAAGTTCCCCATAGTCAACAGGTGCCCGTTTTTCCGTGTAGACGATCTAAGACTTGCGGAAAGATGGCCGGACAGCACGGACGGAAACAGTTTTCATCTCATAACAGCCGTAAACAACCCGGTCACCATAACCAGATATGATATTTCCGTCAAGGTTGACAAAGGAGCCACCTGCATGATCCCTGCCTCTTTCGGCGATTACAGCATAATCGTCGAGGAGGGCAAGGAAACAACCGTCATCAGGACTACTTTATAAATTTTTCCGTCCGGAAAAATTTTATCAGCCCAAAGGCTGAGACTGCACGGGCGGCTTCGCCTTTTCCTCCGGCTTCTTCGGCATTACAATACTAATGTGCAGTTCGCGCAGTTGTTTCATTTCAACTTCGGACGGGGCGTTCATCATGAGATCCTGAGCCTGCTGGTTGAACGGGAACGCTATCACTTCGCGGATATTGGGTTCATCCGCAAGAAGCATCACTATCCTGTCAACTCCCGGTGCAATTCCGCCGTGCGGCGGTGCTCCGAGACGGAACGCACTTATCATTCCGCCGAATCTTGTCTCGACAGCTTCCCTGCCGTAACCGGCGATCTCGAAGGCCTTGTACATGATTTCAGGGCTGTGGTTGCGGATCGCCCCGCTTGAAAGCTCAACGCCGTTGCAGACAATGTCGTACTGGTATGCAAGTATGTCGAGAGGGTTTTTCTCAAGAAGCGACTTCATGCCGCCCTGCGGCATTGAGAACGGGTTGTGGCTGAATATGATCTTGTTCGTCTCTTCGTCGAGTTCGAACAAGGGGAAGTCAACAATCCAGCAGAATTTGAATACATTTTTGTCAATCAGGTTCAATCTGTTGGCGAGCTCGGTTCTTACAGAACCCCCTATTTCACAAGCCTTCTTTTCCTTGTCGGCTACAAAGAACATCGCGTCGCCGTCCTTGATATCCCAGATCTTCTTGAGGGCGTCAAGCTCCTCACGCTTCATGAATTTGACGATGGGACTCTTCTCCTGTCCGTTTTCCCAGACAATGTAGGCAAGACCTTTCGAACCGACAGACTGGGCAAACACGATCATGTCGTCATAGAATTTGCGAGGTTGTCCGGCAATGCCCCTTACGGCAATTGCCCTCACCACCCCTCCGTTTTTGACGACTCCGGCGAACGCATTGAAACCACTGTTTTTGAAAACTTCGGAAACATCTTTTATCTCAAGGGGATTCCTGAGGTCGGGCTTGTCGGTCCCATACTTCAGTTTCGCCTCTTTGAAGGGGATTCTGATGTATGGGGGCATTTCAATTTTCTTGGTGCTGAACTTGGTGAATATGGTTTTGAAGAGATCTTCAACTACAAGAAACACATCGTCCTGAGTCACGAAACTCATTTCCATGTCGAGCTGATAAAACTCGCCGGGGGAACGGTCCGCCCTGGCGTCTTCATCCCTGAAGCAGGGCGCTATCTGGAAGTAACGGTCGAATCCGGCAACCATCAGAAGCTGTTTGAACTGCTGGGGCGCCTGCGGAAGCGCATAGAATTTTCCGGGGTGAAGCCTGCTGGGCACAAGATAATCCCTCGCGCCTTCGGGAGAGCTGCTTGTGAGGATTGGAGTCTGATATTCCAGAAACCCGATGTCCGTCATCTTCCTGCGCATTTCCGAAATGATTCTTGAACGCAGAATAATATTCTTATGGATTCTATCCCTGCGGAGATCGAGAAACCTGTATTTGAGGCGTAGGTGTTCAGGGGGCTCTTCGTCCTGGTTGATCTGGAAGGGAATCTGTTCGGCTTCCCCGAGAACTTCCATTTCCTCGGCCACCATTTCAATTTCGCCGGTCGGTATTTTCGCGTTGACTGTTGATTCAGCCCTTGCGACAAGCGGGCCGGTGAAGCAGGCAACAGTTTCAACCCGCCATTTTTCCAGCGACTGGTAGAAATCGCGCTTGGGATCTATTACGACCTGGGTTATTCCATAATGGTCGCGAAGGTCAATGAATATGATCCCGCCGTGGTCGCGGACGCTGTGTATCCAGCCTGACAGGCGCACTTTCTTGTCAACATCCGTCTTCCGGAGTTCGCCGCAGGTATGTGTTCTGTATTTGTGCATAAAATTTTTCTTTCTTCGTTCTGGAAATTTATATTAATATGGTGACAAAGGGCTTATATATTAGCACAAAAGAGCTTTTTTTCTATGAGCATGTAATAAAAAAGTAGCTCGGGATACCACCTCGAGTCTGGAACTCATATGAGCTGATTTCAAAATGCAGGAAAATGTTGCTATAGCAATGTCTTCCGTTGGAGTTCACAACTTCAGTTGTGTCTTATCATCAATAAGATGCACGACTAAAGTCGTGAACTCCAACTTAAGAAATTAGATCAAATACTTTCTAAAGCAAGCTTTGTCTTAAAATCTTGAAGCCATTTTTTCGAGAAATGATTCCGTAATTTGGAATTCTTTATGCCACATGATTCAGTCAAATTCTCCAAACTTATGACTTTGTCTATTAGTCCCAGTTTGCCTGCCGCTATTATGCAGGCTCTGTCAGGTGAGCATATATAGAATATTTTGACGTTCTGTCCGTTGATATGTGCTAGCAGTTCTTTTTCGCCATCATGTACGGTGACTTCGTTGTTCAGCTTCAACAGAAGCTCGATAGTTTCTTTTTGGGAGACTTGCTTAACAGACATACTCCCCTTAACAAACTCGGTGTCCACAGGAACATAATCAGGAGCAGTTTTATTTCCTGTATTCAGCTCCTCGACGCATTTTTCGACTGTTGTCAGATTTTCATAGTGCCCTGCTAGATGTTTCAGAATTCCGGCTCTTTCAGCTTCAATGATGACATTGGTGTCCATGAATATTATATCATCCCGCTTGATTTGCATGGGCTCCCCTTCCTACTCATAGAGCCCTTTTAGTTTATATGCACTGAAAAGCTTCTCCATGTCATTTTCACTGCATTCAAGCAACGACATTGCCTTTCTTACGCTTACCAGTCCCCTATGGATGGCTTCGTTCAGAATTTCGGCAAAACCTTTCGAGTAAAGAGGGGGACTGGTCATTGAATTGTCGGCAAATCTGTTTTTGATGCTGCTGTCATACTCTTCCTTGTCAATCTTCTGAATCTGCTTCAATAACACCAGACGCCAATATGCCGCCGCCACTGAAACATGATAACGGCTGGCAACACTTCCGAGTTTTTCCAGAAGAGGTTTATCGGTATCCAACGTCTTGAAGTATTTCACAATTGATTCCCTTGGCATCAACAGAGCAGCGGCAAACACGTCGGCAAGAGTTTCCCCTTTAGGTTTGGATTTAGGCTGAGCCTGATCAATTGTCTTAGGCGGGAATATATCCCATGTCATGAGGTGGAAAAACTCATGGGCGAGATTGTAGCTTTGCCTTCCAATGGGTTCATTCCTGTTTATCAGGATGCAATTGAGATCGTCAAGCCTGCAGGATGCGCCGGAAACATTCTTAGGGGCATCAACATAGAGGACAGGTATATGTAATTTTTCTTCCAGTACCTTCCTGAGATTTTCATAAGGGACTTCAGACAATTCCCATTCCTGCACCAGAAATTCGGCAATATTCTCGACTTCCTCATATCCGCTCTGTTTTGTGATCTGCATTTTCAGTGAAAGTGCGCTGATGCGCTTTCCGAGCATCTTTGAGAACTCGCGGTATGAAGCTATGATCTTCTTCGCTTTCTCCTCATATTCCGCCGGGACTTTTGCCTCAGCCTCGTGAGGAATCCTCCAGGAAAAAATCTCCGTCTGTGTGATAAGAAACGGATCGGTGAAATACTCCAGAGGCTTGCCGAGGAATTCCATAAGCCTGATAAGCTCCTCTGAAGTTACCTTGCGTTCTCCGCGCTCGATGCTGGAAATGGTCTGCCGATCCTTTATTCCCAAAAAATCGGCCATTTCATCCTGCTTGACTCCCTTTGAATCACGGGCATCACGGATTCTTTCCCCAATAAGCTTTGAGATGTTCCCTTTCATAATTCACTCCTTGTTTGACGTGAACGCACCCTTTGTTGGCAAGTTAGCCTAGATATTGCATTATTGGTTAACCCCGGTTTTTCGAGGCTCCCGCCTCGAAAACATCGGCCTCTCGGTAAATTTTGACTTCTCAAACGCAAAATTTAGGTTTGTTTTATAGAAAAGAATAAAAGACTACACCTTATTATATCAATTGCAAACATGAAATGCAAGATTATACTGCAAATATTATTTTGCAAGTATATTGATTGATAAGAAGAGCCGAGTAATTAACTGAGCTGATTTCAAAACTCCCGAAAACGGGTGTTGCGGGTATAAGCCCCGTTGGAGTTCAAACTTTAGTTTGTCTTAGTATTCAACAGGTTACGCAAGCTTCCGACTTCGCTAAGAAGATGACGGACAAGCAGAAAAATATTAACCTCGATTCACACGAAAAAGGGCGAATGGTTCGTAGTAGCGCAATTTATTGCGCGTTCTTCAGACACGAATAACGGCGTATGAATACGCCTACTACGAACGGGGAAAATTTATAACTTACAGGAAGCATATGCGGGAGATGCACTGGTCGAAGCTTTCCTTGCCGCTTATGATGTCAATTTCAACGCGCATGAAATAGACGGGAATGTCCCTGCGGTCCAGGCGCGGCATCCTGACCGCATCTTTTTCCGTGGTCACGATGAACTCGGCAT
>JBAYFV010000166.1:0-8187 GCA_041666985.1 Victivallales bacterium | reverse complement strand
TAGTTTGGAATTTTTCTTCATTTGAAATCTGGAGCTTGTCTGTGCTTTGGAATTTGGAAATTGGAATTTGAATTACCATTGGATATTCATAAACTTTGAAATTCCTATACCTCAAGGTAGGGATGGCTCTCTGAGCCGTCCGTCTTGAGGCGGCGCGTTACGGAGAACGCGCCCCCCTTAAACAATTTCAAGATTACTACTGTAAGGGACGCATTACATCTGTACGTTGGAATAACAGGCTGGAAAGCCTGTCTTACTTCAGAATGGATTCGACCATTGCCGCAGCGGCTGTGATTGAAGTTACTTTCTCATCCAGGGCGAAAGTCGTTGCGCAAAGGACATCATGTTCAGGACGGTAGGATGCACCGTGTGTTCCGCGTATTCTGGTTGCATCCTGTGAAATGCTCATCGGCGGCCACAACGACATGAAAAGCTCGCACGGGTCAAAACCCGGCTTGTTATGAATGTCAATGTGTCCCGCGTAATCCGGCGCCTGGGAAGCTTTCTCCCACCACGGATAAGCAAACCAGCAGCCTGCGGCGGCTTCGATTATCAGATCCCCGCACCGTTCATGATTCATTTCCTTCCGGGTCAGAATCCTCAATACGCCGCTCACATTTTCAAATATTCCGGCAACTTTATCAAGGTCATTTGCATCCTTGAGATAAATATGGGCGACCTGATGGTCAACCATTGCAAACGCTTTTGACGTGTAAAGATCGGGATATAACCGTCCGCTGACATTTCTTTCGGTAAAATATCCCGCATCCCAGAGAATCCTGTTCGGATAGATCGGCTGTTCAGCATGTGTAATCGCATAATCGCCAAACAAGAGCACTTCATATCCCGCGAGTTTCGCAGAAACAAAAAGCCTTTCAATCTCGGTTTCAACCTGGGCGAAGGAGTTTTCAACCTTGCGCGAGCTTGGCCCGTATTTCTGGAGGTCATAGTCAAGGTGGGGCAGATAAACCAGCAGCATATCAGTCGAGTCATTTGAAACAAGGAGCTCCGAAGCCGCCGATGCGATCCACCGTGTTGAAGAAATGGAGGTAAACGGCCCCCAGTAGGAATGCAGATTGAATTTACACCCTATTTTATTGCAGAGGGATGAATAAATGCCGTCCGGCTCGGAATAAAAATCCTGAATCATCCCCCCGTGGTGCTTGTGGATCGGCGCGGGCGAAACAATGAGATCGCTGTCGGCTCCTATGCTCTGCTGCCAGCAGATCTGCCCCACAGTCCCGCCGTCTGAACGGAATTTATCCCAGATCCTCTTCCCTTCGTAGAGGGAAGAGGACTGTTCCCAGAAAAAAGCCTTGCAGAGTTTCCTGTCAAAAACCCCGTTTGCAATCATTCCGTGCTTCTCGGGAGGAAGAGCGGTCCTGAAGCTTGCCTGGACAGGACATGTCAGCGCCGGGAAAACTGTCCTGATGTTTCTTGTCTTGAGTTTTTTCCAGAAACCGGCCCTGGCATGTTTCTGCCAAAGATCATATCCGAGTGCGGCAACTTGAATTACCAGAAGTTTCATTTTCCGGAATAATTTTCCGTGGCGCCGGGATTGCGGGATATTGCCACACGTCCGGTACGTGCGATTTCAATGATTCCGAAGTCCGACATCATATTTATAAAATCTTCCATCTTCTGCGAAGGTCCGGAAAGGGATATTCCGAGTTCATCCTTGTGGACGGTGACAATCTTCCCCTGGAATATTTCGGTAATCTGGATGGCCTCGGCCCTGTTTTTGCCTGTCGCCCTGACCTTAATGAGCATCAGCTCCCGCTCGATGAATTCGCTTCCCGTCAAATCGGTGACGCTGATCACGTCAACCAGCTTGTTCAGCTGTTTGTCGATCTGTTCGATGATCGCGTCATCCCCTTTTGTGACAATGGTCATTTTTGAGATTTTCGGATCGTGCGTGGAATTGACCGACAACGACTCGATGTTGTAGCCTCTGCCGCTGAAAAGTCCCGCGACTCTCGCAAGCACTCCGAACCTGTTTTCCACAAGCACCGATATTGTGTGCCTCTGTTCCATAAAAAAACCCTTTCAACTATAGTTTTTCAATTCACGCTATTTCGTTTTTCCCGGCGCGTCAACGGCGATTCCCCCTCCGGCAAACACGGGTGTGTTCGCCTGTTTTTTCAACTCGCCGGCCAAGGTTGCAAGACGGCATTGCAATCCGGCAAGATAAAGATCCCCCAGATGTCCGCCGACATTATAGAAAACGCATCTGTCACCCATCGTTTTCCGGAGCCATCGGCGATCTGCCGGGCTTTCCAGGAAATCATTTGATGAATGAACGACAAAAACATCCGGTTCGTCCCGCAGGAAATCCTCAATCGCGCCGAGGCTTGAGTTTCGGTATATTTCATCTGCGGGAACTGCGCGCTTCTCCACGTCCAGACAGTATTTGAACAGGAACATCCTGTTGTAGTCGGCAAATGACAGTTGACCGGTTTCACGGTAAAAGTCAGTCCTATTCCCCCAGGAGCACGGACTCTTGAAACAGTTCATGTCCATATTGTTTCTGACGATGCTGAGAATAATTTCGTCCAGGGTGATTTTGTAACTGTAGGCAATCAGCGCCTGCGCTTCGACATCGGAAAAGGGCAGAGGTTCATGCTTTGTTTTCTCCTTATCGCCCCCTGACTGCACTGTTCCGTCCGTTGCCGGTGCAGGAACGGACACATTGCCGACGGGAGCATCCGCGCCTTTTACCTCATCTTGCATTTCCGGTTCCTCGTAGGGCTTATAGTGTTTCCTGCTGATCGAAAGGTATTTCCCCGCCGCCATGACTCCGCGTTCGAAAACCTGTTCACGCGGCCATTTTTTCCACGCCAGCCCCATTTCATCAATGGCTGGAACCGACTTCGCCGCGTCAACAGGTGGATTTATTGCCACGAAGCGATTGATTTTCAGCTTTGGATCCGCCTTCTCCTTTGCCCCGATGAACAACGCATGCATCCCCCCGAGCGAATAGCCGACAAGAATTTTCGTCTGAAAAAAGAGCCCTTTGTTCTCCAGATCCCTGATTATCGCGGCTATAGCTGTTCTTACATCCTCGGCATCCGAAGGAACATAGCCGGGCACTGGCACAGATGCCGCAGTGCTCATGAACTCCCAGCTGAACACACTGCTCAGTGCAACGACAGTGTATCCCTGGTTGAAAAGGATTTCTGAAACTGAGGAGACGTGCGCACCTGTGAAATGCGAACCTAGTCCTGGAATCACCACGGCAAGAGGGGCGTCATCCTGTTTCTGGCACCATACCTTGTACGGCATTCCGGATTTGCCGTTGCCCACTTCCACTGTACGAATGGAACCCTGATTGAAAAAATCGGTATTCCACAGGGACGCGTCAACCCACATGCTCTCATTGTCGTTCTGGATATCCACCATCCCGAGCCTCAGCGTATCGATGTGGGAACCCTGTGATTTGAAACCCCGGACGACGATCCCGTGAAGCAGAGGATCCGGTTCCGGCAATAAAATCTCCTCGTCTTCAGAAGAGATTCTCTTCTGATATTCCTCCATCCTCTCCCTCCGGTCGTAATCGTTGATCTTGAAGTAGCGTTCCGAAGCGTAGAGTCTTTTCAACAGCTCATACGGGTCGTAGTTCGCCCGGTAGAAAGTTTCCATCTCGCGGTAGCGGTGCGTGCTTTCGTTAAGTATCGTGAAGCTCTGCCCTCCGTAAATATAAGTTTTGGGGTCGAACGCATAGTCGAAAATCTTTCCGACTCCGTCGCGGACATTTGCCTGCCCGACGACAGGCAGATGAAGCACACACCCCGGACCGATACCCCAGACGGCAAAGGCCTGTCCGAAATCCTCGTCCTGCACCTCCATGTCGAACCAATTCAGGGCGGGGTCATAGAAACCGGCGATACCAAGAGTCACATTGATGAGGAAACGGGAGGTGTCAATACCGGCATATTTGAATTTAGCCTGACAAAGCGAACTGAATGTGCGTTTGGGAAATGCGAGATTATCGGTGAACCGGTTGAAACATTCTATGCCGTGCCTCGGAATCAGGGAACCCCAGAAAATGACGATGGGCTGTACGACATATCTCAATCCGAATTTATTCACCGCAAACATCGAACGGTTAAAGCCTTCAATCGGATCCCTGCCCCCGTACTCCTCTGTCAAGTCGGGAAATTCATGCTCAGCGCCAGCTGGATTTTCATCCTGTCCGGCAACAGCGTCTTCATGCACCTTTTCTTCCGCCGCAACTATGACGGATGCCGGAGCCTCAACGGCAACGGCACTGTCTTTGCCGGCAATTCCGGCTTCGCCACCAGCGGCTTTATTTCCCGAAGTGCTGCTGCACCCGGTGACAGCCAGCATGACTGCCAATAAAAAAGCATACAATGAAAACTTCACGGGAAAACTCCTTCACATCTGACAACCCTGCGCAATCAGTTCAACATCACCTGGCCGCCGGCGACCGGGATCGCCTGCCCTGTTTCATACTTCTGTTCGACACAGTAGATGATCGCCCTTGCAACATCCCCGGGACAGCAGCCGCGTTTCATGGGCACCTTGTCCTCATAAAATTTCTTGACATCGGCAAGGCTTTTCGCGCCGGGAACTTTTCCGCTGTTGAGATACTGGACAAAGAGGCCGTTTTTCGGATCGCTCCAGAGCGGACCTTCAAAATAATTCCCCGGACAAATGCTGTTGACTTTTATTTTATCGTCCAACAATTCAAGTGCGAAACTCTGGGTAAGTCCGATGGTTCCGAATTTACTGCCGGCATATGCCGCATTGCGGCTGCTTCCCTCAAGCCCGCTTTTGGAGTTGATCTGGACAATGTCAGTCCATTCCCCTCCTTCGGAATTCTGGGCGGACATGATCTGCGAAACACATTTGACACATATGAAATATCCGGTGTAATTGATTTCGGTCACGAAATCCCAGTCTTTTTTGGCGAATGTTTTCACGGGTCCCGCCCTGAGTACGCCCGCATTTGCGACAAAAAGGTCAATTCCGCCGCAGAACTCGGCAATTTTTGCAACCATGGCGGAAACCGATTCCTCCTTGGCGATATTGACTTCGGCGGCGAAGGCCCTGTCATTCCCGAATTTCGCTGAAATCCCGTCGGCCGCCTTCTGGGCGCCGGCGAGATTGATGTCTACAATTGCGACTGTCGCACCTTCACACGCAAGCGCTTCCGCTATTCCGAGTCCGAATCCCTGGGCGGCTCCGGTGACAACGGCGACTTTGCCGTAAAGCCTCCCCATGGTTCCGCTCGATGAGACCTTCTTCCTGTAGGATTCAACCTCCCAGTTCTCTATGAACTTGTAGGATTTTTCCGGCAGATAATTCGGGCCGCCAAACGCATAGGTCAGCTGCTGGACAAGTGCGGCATCCCGCGCAAGCAATTCGACCGTCCTTGCATCCTTCAGGGATTTTGCGGCGCAGAAAACAGCCTTTTTCGGAACTGACACCACAAGCGGCTTATACCCGTTCTTTTCCGAGAATCTCGAAAGGGATACAAAATCCGGGATATCGTTCACCAATGAAAACGATTTTGCGTAGACAATATGATCAGGCGTCAACGGCCCCTGTGTCACATTGAACGGCTCCGAGCTTTTAACCATCATTCTTGAATTGTCGTTCGAAAGCCAGCCCCTCAGCTTTGGCGACAGGGCTAGAACTGTTTCAATGTTCTTATTCCCGGTTTCAAGCGTGGTGGCGACTCCTGCGTCTTTGTAAGCCGACTCAAGTTTCTCCATGATGCTGGAGTAATGCCGCCTTATTCCCTCATGATTGTCCGAGCCGATGAAAACTCCATGGTTCTGTATGAAAATAACCTCCGGCTGGCAGTTTCTCTCCTCTGCGAATTTCGCAATTTCCTTTTCGACACAGACCGCAAGGGAGTAGCCCGGATCAACATAGTCAATCCAGAGGGAATCCGGAAAAAGCTCCCCGCATCTTTTCTTTCCGTCAAGGCCGCAGGTCATGCCGTTGACAAAAGCCGGATGCAGGTGCACGACAAAAGCTGAATCCATCGCCTCATGGAGGGGGGCCTCCACGGACGGACGACCCGAGCTGTCGTGGCAGACGGCATTTTCCATAACCCTCTTCACGAAAGTTTCGCGTTCGCCCGCGTCAACCGGCGGAACTATGCTGAATACCTCCCGCACCTTTTTCCTGTCCATCTTCACGAAGTCCTTTTCGGTCATGTCCGCAAGGGCGATTCCGCTCGGCTTGATATAAAGATTTTCCTCATCCTTGTACGATGTGTTCCCGCCTCCTGCAAGGACAAAGCGGGCATCAGTCCCGTACAACCTTGAAAGTTCAGCAATGATATTCAAAGACATATACTGATTCTCCAGTTAAAATTTGAAGTGTTAAAATAGCCCGCAATCCGGTTTTTTACCATGGACTTTCCAGGAAGAAATCTTTTCCCATCCGCGTATCCGGATGGAAAAAGACATGTGCACGAATGAAGCAGCGGCGGCAACCCCCTACTCCAAGCCCGGAATCTTGCTTTTCATGGAGGCTTTGATGACGGCGACGGTTTGAACGGTCTGGTCGAGCATCTCCAGCATTCCTCCGGCCTCATCGCCGCCTATGTTGTTTCCGGCATTGTTCAAAATGTCGAGGAGCTGACTGAGAACGCCGCTGATTTCGGAGAAGGAAAGCATCTCCTCCCTGGGGAGTTGATCCGGCATCACCCTCATCCTGTCAAGACTGCGCAGGAACGCCATCTGTTCCTCGACAAGGGCGAGAGCCTTCGCCCTGAGCTTCCCGTGGGTCTCGTCTGTAAATCTGTTGTAGTCTTCTATGACCTCCTCCCAGAGCTCGTCCATGAAATTGTCGAATGCAACCTGCTGTGCTTCATCGCTGAAAATAAGTTCGCGCCCGGAGAAACACCTCTCGCTGACGGCTTCAAGTGATTTTCTGCCGTGATATAACTCGTCCCTCATGAACGCCTCGATTTCATGCGGAGTCAGGCTCACCCCGATCTCCCTGAGAATCTTTTCGAGACTTTCGACGCTGCCGGTTGAAATCGCGAAGTCATTCGGGCCAAGGTTAAGACTGTCCACGGGATTTTCATCATTGCGCCAGAGGACGCTTGTTTTTGTTCCGAACGGTTTGATGGATATCTTCTGGGTGATCTTGAGGAATTCGCCGTAACTAATGAAGACGTTCTCCATAAGGGACGGCTCGCTCATCAGCGCCTGTTCAAACTGGGACGGGATGTCAATCGCCGGACCGAACTTGTCAAACACGTTCATGAGGGCGTTCTCCATTTTGGAAACCCAGTTCTGAATATCCGCGAAGTGGCTCTGCTTCTCGGAACCGGGCAGGACGCTGAAACGGAAAAAACCCTCATCGCAGCTCTCAACGCTCACAAGAAGGGCGTCTCCGAGTTTGAATGAATGTTCTTTGTAGAACTCCTTCATGTCGAAAACTTTCATCTTCAGTTTAACGTCAGCTCCACTTTTCGGGTCAAACGCATTGACATTCGACTTGTCGTTCAGGATGAAATACGAGAGCATCAGCTCCGTGCCAAGGAGGACATGATAGAGCTGGAGGTCTTCAATGCCAAAGTCCTTCACTGTTTTTATTTTGAATTCCGTTTCCGAATTTTCCGGCTTGAGAACGACATCGAAAGGAAGAATCTCCTGATCCAGGAAAGGATGGAAACGGTGTCCGGGGAAAAGTATCCCCCTGTCAATCTCATCCTGCGTCGGGGAAATGCAGAATTCCGCCCTGTCGAAAAACCTTCTTCTTGGAATATACGTTTCACGGAGCTCATCCTCCCTGGTGAGATCGAGCAGTGAACTGTCCTCCGCGAGCAACCCCTCGATTTCAGGAATTATTCTCCCGACATCAAGCTTCAGCTCCCTGGCTATTTCCTCCGCAGCATATTCGGCGTTGAAGGCCCTGTCGGCGCCAGCAATGAAAACTCTCAGCGCCTTTTTAATCTTAGGATTCGATTTTGTTTTTTTCATTTTATCCTTTTTAACGTTGCATGTTTCAATTGCGTCAGCAGCGACGCAATTGAAACATTATTTATCGTCAGGTTCACTTTTCAATCTCTTCTTAACAGTGAGGTAATTTCAAAACTAGGAATTCAGTAGTCAGAATTCAGGAGACAGAATTGAATTTGAACTCAAATTCGGTTTTATTCTGAATCCTGACTTCTGAATCCTGACTACTTTTGAAATTGGC
>JBAYFV010000165.1:0-8194 GCA_041666985.1 Victivallales bacterium | reverse complement strand
CTATCCCTGCCGCAAGCAACGGGATATTCCGGACGGACGAAGATTCTTTATAATGGAGGTAATTTCAAAATTGCCGAATCCAAGGTAGGGATGGCTCTCCGAGCCGTCCGTTTTGAGGCGGCGCGTTACGGAGAACGCGCCCTACCTTCGCCAATTTTGAAATTGGCTCAATGAAATAAAAAGCAAAGCCTACCCCCAAGGTCGGGGATTAGACCCAATGAAGATTAAATAAAAGAAGTAGTTGCAAAATTGCGGAACTGGCTCATAAACCTGGTTTGTCAGTCTCCGAAGCAGGTACCCAGAAGCTTCGCCGATTCAATCCAGGGATGGTTTCGCGGAACAAGTTTCTTCCTGCCTGCGACATCCTTCAGCTCAACCGGAACGAGCGCATTTCCCCGGACAGATATCATCACCCCGTATTCCTCCTTTTTGAGGAGCGTTGCGCAGACAGTGCCAAGATTGGTCGCGAGTATCCTGTCGGCGGCCGAAGGCGTCCCGCCCCTCTGCAGATGGCCGAGTATCGTAAGGCGCGACTCGAGCCCTGTGAGTTTCTCCAGCCGGGAAGTCAGATTCACTGTATGGTTGACATGCGTCTGATGGAACTGGTTCAGCTTCTCGGAAATCTTCGCAATGTCCGACTTCTTCTCAGCCTTCTCCTTCTCCCTCAGCAGCAATGAGATTTTTTTCGCGTCATCCCTGGACATTGCACCTTCCGCAACGACAACAATGCTGAAACGTTTTCCCGCATGTGTCCTGTCGTTGATCGCATCCGCGATTTTTTGAATATCATAGGCGATTTCAGGGATCAGAATCACATCCGCCCCGCCCGCCATCCCTGCACCGAGAGCAAGCCAGCCGGCACGGTGCCCCATGACTTCCACGACAATTATCCTGTGATGGCTTGTCGCGGTGGAATGCAGCCTGTCGATTGCCTCGACAGCAATTCCAAGAGCTGTGTCGAAGCCGATTGTCATATCGGTATGCGCTATGTCGTTGTCAATCGTCTTTGGCATGGTCACGATATTGAGGCCGGCCTTCAGGAGCCTGTATGCGTTCTTCTGAGTGCCGCCGCCGCCAATGCAGACAAGCGCGTCAAGATTGTGCTTCCTGTAAGTCTCCACTATCACATCTGTCATGTCCATCACTTTGTTGCCTATCGGCATCTTATGGGGCTTGTCCCTGCTTGTGCCGAGGATAGTCCCACCCAGCGTGAGAATGCCGGAAAGCAGGTGCTGATCGAGCGTGAAAGTCCTGTCCTGCACCAGCCCCCTGAATCCGTCCCTGAAACCGATCAGATCCATGCCTGCGTCTGAGACAGCCTTGCCTGTACCTCGGATTGCCGCATTAAGCCCCGGACAGTCGCCCCCGCTTGTAAGTATCCCGATATGTTTTGCCATTTTCAAGCTCCCTGATTATTCCCGCATCTTCCTGAAATTAGATGATCCGCCGCGATTATTCAAGAAGTTTCGGGACAGATTGCTTCAACCCGCCAGCAGCAGGTCATTTTTCAATCTGAACAAGCTCCAGCCGTCCGTCCTCGTGTTCGACCACCGCTGAACAGAACTCCGTCCAGCATCCGCAGTTCAGATAGCGTATTCCAGAAATCTCCTTGTCGGCAGCCATGTGGATATGCCCAACGATAACCGTGTCAAAGCTCTTGTCCTTTTTCACTTCGTGGATTACAAGCTGTTCATAATTGTTGACGAACTTGATGACGTTCTTCACTTTTGTCTTCAGGTAAAGCGACAATGACCAGTAGTCCTTGCCGACAAGAGTCCTTGCCTTGTTGAACCACGTGTTTACGAAAAGGGCGAAATCATACATTGTATCCCCGAGCCAGTAGAGCCAGGGCATTTCTTTAATCACACCATCGAACTGATGCCCGTGCATCACCAGGCATTTTCTGCCGTCCGCCGTAACATGGACATCTCTTTCCAGGAGCCTGATGTTTCCGAAATGATCCTGCATGAAGAACTCCAGGAAAATATCATGATTTCCGATTATATACTCTATATGAACCCCTTTTCTCGACATGCGCAGGATTTTCTGAAGAAGAGTATTGTGGGTCTCGTCCCAGAAGAAAGAACGGCGTCTGATGGCGGTCATATCAACAATGTCCCCGACCAGATACAGCTTCTCAAATTCGTTTTCCTTGAAAAACTTCAGGAGCCTGGCAGTCTGCGAGACATTTGTCCCGAGATGAACATCGCTTATAAATATAGTTTTGTATTTCATATGTTATTACAGTATAAGGGTAAGATTAGACGGCCGTTAGCCGATTGTTAGTTTTCTGTTAAAGTCAGGCGTGGCGCTGGGGACGGCAGGATTTAAAACGTCTTCCTGTTTTACTCCACACCGTTTGAGAAGTAGGTTAAATATCATGAAAAATGAAAAAACTATTCTCCTGCTGAGTGTTTCCGCCGGCGCGGGACATGTCCGCGCCGCAGAAGCCCTGCGAAAAACAGCGGAAGAAAACTTCCCCGCCTTTAAAGCGGTTCACCTTGATGTCATGGATTTCGTTCCGCATCTGTTCAGGAAGATTTATGCCGATTCATATATAAAGGTGGTTGAACGGAGTCCCGCCCTATGGGGTTTTCTATACAGCCAGACCGATAAGGAAGAGAAGGAAAATTCCCTGGTAAAGAAAATCCGATACTCAGTTCAGAAACTCAACACAAAAAAACTTTTTGGCAAAATAGGGGAATTGGAACCGGATGCAGTAATCTGCACTCACTTCCTTCCGGCCGAACTTCTCTCAAGAATGACAGGGAAAAAGAAATTTCACGCGCCCGTCTGGGTTGCTGTAACTGATTTCGACGTACACGGCCTTTGGATTCAGCCGCACATGTCAGGATATTTCGCCGCAAGCTCCGAAGTCGCATGGAGAATGAAGGACAAGGGAATGAATCCAGACAACATACATGTCACGGGAATCCCGATAATGCCGGTGTTCAACCGGAAATATTCACGTACCGAATGCGCAAGACAACTTGGGATAAATCCGGACAGGACAACAATACTTCTGATGTCAGGCGGCCTAGGCGTAGGAGGAATCCACCTGATTGCGGAACGACTTTTGAATATCAGCTCCGATTTCCAAATTTTGGCGCTGGCGGGAAAAAACAGGGAATTGCTCGAAGAACTTAAAAAACTTGAAAGGGCATTCCCCGGAAAATTAAAGCCGTCGGGATTCACGACAACAATCGAAATAAACATGGCTGCAAGCGATCTGGCAATCAGCAAGCCCGGAGGTCTGACAACATCAGAATGTCTCGCAATGGGCCTTCCCATGATTGTGATTTCCCCGATTCCCGGACAGGAAGAGCGCAACGCCGACTATCTTCTCGAAAACGGAGCCGCGCTTAAGGCGCACAATGCCGCAGTCCTCGAATTCAAACTCGCTGAACTTCTGAAAAATCCGGCAAAGCTCTGCGAAATGCGCAAAGCCGCCGCCAGGCTCGGAAGACCGGACGCCGCAATGGATATTCTGAAAATTGTCCTCAACCGCCAAGACACAAAGACACAAAGTTAATTCCGACATTTACTGAAGACCGGAGACTGACGACCATGGACTTATTCATTCTACTGTTCTGGATTTTGATTCTCGCCTTCTTCTTTGCAAAGGTGGAAATACATATCGAAGGAGGCAACGGATGGGGAGCCGGACTCCCGACCTGGCGCATAGAGAAACACTGGCTCCTGGATATTTTCTGGGGCGGACGTCCGATGACAGGTTATCACGCCTGGATTTTCCCGTTCATGATCCTGCTTTTCCACACAGTCTTTTTCCTGGGATGCGGCTGGTCAATGAAACTTGAAGCAAAAGTCATCGCATCGCTTATGATGTTCTGGCTCATTGAAGATTTTCTATGGTTCCTTCTGAATCCTCATTACGGATTCAGGAAATTCAGTAAAAACGACATTCCATGGCACAGCCACCGCTGGTTTATCTTCATGCCTCTTGACTACTGGATCTTCCTGGCTGCAGCGGCTCTGCTGTTCTGGTATTCGAGTCTTTAAATCATCTTTTCCGCAGGATACGCGTAACCGTTATACTCTATAAGCTGGGCAGTTTGAGTTCAAAAGCAGGGCAACTCTCGATGAGGGCGCCTCTAAGAAGCCGCGCTCATCGAGCACTGGCCTACTCAAAGCAAGCACAAACATTACAGAAAATATAAGATTAACGGTTACGGATATGCTGCGAAAAAGATTAACGTATCGGGGTTGCAGGGCGGGATGCTAATGTTAAAATCGCCTGTTAATGTTGTATGAGGCTTATGCCTCCCATTGAAATCCGTCATGGGGAATTTTCCTTCTCCAGACATTCCGTCATTTTCAAAATAAATCAAATCACTCAAGTCAACGATCATTTTTCTCCTGGTAATATTATTGTGAATTTGCTGCCTTTGCCGACAACGCTTTCGACTTCCACCTTTCCGCCATGCACATTTGCAATATGCTTGACAATCGAGAGCCCGAGCCCGGTTCCGCCGAGCTTCCTGCTCCGCGCCCTGTCAACACGGTAGAATCTCTCGAACACCCTTGGAAGATGTTTTTCGGAAATCCCGCAACCGTGATCTTTCACGCTGATCAGGATATTGCCGTTTTCACGGCATGATTCTATTTCCACCGAGCTTTGGGGCTCGCTGTATTTTATCGCATTGTCAATCAGATTCACGAGCGCCTGTTCAATCAGCGAACTGTTCATAACTCCCACGATATTCTTATTGCAGTTCACATTCAAACTGATTCGCTTCAGCTCCGCCTTCTCCCTGCAGTCGGCAAGCGCCGCCTCAATGATGTTTTCAACGAGTGTTTCGCTGAATTTCCCGGCATCCTTCTGTTTCTCATCCTCAAGCTTCGACAGGCTCAGGATGTCATCCACAATGGATGTCAGCCTCTCAGTGTGCCTGCCGATAATCTTCAACAGCTGATCGGCATCGTCTTTTCCAATACCACTTTCAAGAAGTGTTTCAACCGAGGCCTTGATGGCTGTCAGCGGAGTTTTGATCTCATGGGACACGTTAGCGACAAACTCGCTCCGGAGATTCTCAAGCTTTTTCAAGCGGGTTATGTCGTTCATCACAAGCAGTGCCCCGGTACAGCCGCCTTCCGGATCATTCAACACCGTGCCGCGCACATAAAGATGGTGCTGTTCGCTGTCGAAAAAACTCAGCTCCTTCTCCACTGTCTGTTTTTCCGAGAGAACCGCGTCAATGAAATTCTGGAGGGCCGCATTCCTCACAACCTCCTGGAAAAACTTTCCTTCGCACGCCTCCGGCGCCCCGAGCAATGCCGCCGCAGAGCGGTTCATGCCGATAAGGCGTCCTTCGGCGTCAACGGCGATGACACCTTCCATCATGCTGGACAAAATCGCGTTCTGCCGGTTGCGCTGCTCAAGTATCTCCCTCATCCTCCTGTTAAGCTCGTCCGCCATGTAATTCATCGAACCGGCAAGTTCGTCTATCTCATCTATGTCCGTGACGGCAAGCTTCCTGCTGAAATTCCCTTTTGCGAAGTTCGCAGCTCCTTTTTCGAGTTCAAGTATCGGACTCGAGATGCGGCGGGAAACAGCAATGCTTATCAGAACGGAGAATACGGCAATAATAACACCGGCAATGATTATTTTCCTGTAAATCTCCGCGAGTGTCGTGTCGATAAGGCTTACCGAAACCGCTATTCTGATGACTGCGGACTTTTCTCCGGCACCAAACAGCGGCATGGCGACATACATCATGTTCTGGTGCAAAGTCGGGCTGTACCTGACAGATCTGCCGGTCCGGCCTTTCAGGGCGTCGGTTATCTCGGCACGACCGGAATGGTTTTCCATTTTCGACGGGTCTTCAAATGAATCTGCAATGACTTTTCCGTCCGGAGCGATAATTGTTATCCTGGATTTGCTTAAGCTTGAAAAATCCGCACAGTAATTCTGCAGTTCGGAAGTCTTTCCCGAATTCACGATGGCGACTATGTCCTGTTCGATGATTTTCGCCCTTGTTTCAATTTCCTCCTGGACATGCCTGAAGTAGAAATCTTTTAAAAGTACTGTCGCGTACCATGCCGACGCGCACAGCGTAATCAATATTATGAGAAGGTAGTATGGAAAGATGTAATAAAATATTCTTTTTCTGGCCATAGATCTCAGTTATAGGTTATAGGTTTGAAAACAGTCTTCGGTCGGTGGTTTATCCTTTTCTGTGTTTTCCGTGGTCTCCGTGGTTACAAAATTGGTTGCGGTTGCTGCTCCAGGTTATCCAATGTTCGATGTTCAGTTCTTCCACCTCTCCGTTTCACCGCTTCCGTCTCGGGCGGGAATGCCCGAGTTACTTCAATCCCGGAACCTGTACCCGACTCCTCTTATCGTGTCAATCATATCAGCTACAACGCCCAGTTTCTTCCTCAGTCCGACTATCTGGACATCCACAGCCCGTTCCGTAACCGGATAACCTGCGCCCTTGACCCCGTTCACAATCTGGTTCCGGGTGAAAACCCATCCGGGCCGTCTCGCAAGAAAAATCAGAATCTCGAATTCGGTGAATGTAAGGTCAGCCTCTTTCCCGTTGACAGTGACTTCACGGCGTCCCGGATCAATAACGACATTTTTCCTTTTAATCACATCTCCGGCATCTGATTCCGGAGAAACAGTCCCCTTCCGCAAAACGGCCTTGATTCTTGCCGTAAGGACTTTCGGGCTGAAAGGTTTTGTCATGTAGTCATCGGCACCGAGTTCAAGGCCTGTGACAATGTCGCTTTCCTCGCCTTTGGCGGTAAGCATGATAATCGGGATATGACGTGTTTTTGAATCGTTCTTGAGGATTTTGCAGACATCCAGTCCGTCTATTCCCGGCAGCATGAGGTCGAGAACAATAAGGTCGGGAAGTTTTTCCCTGGCTTTCTTCACACATTCCTCGCCGGCCTCGATACAGGTGACCTTGTAGCCCTCCCTGTCAAGGTTCATACGGATGAGTTCCAGTATGTCCTCCTCGTCGTCCACTACGAAAATATTGCCTTTTGCCATAAAAACTCCATTGCTTTTTGCAGGGATTCAGAAGTCAAAATTAAGCTTTAGGCTTCAGGTTTTAAACGAGAGAATACTTCCTGGAAACGGCAAATGCTTTTCTTAAAACTTGACACTTAAAACTTTTAAGTCCTGAATTCCGACTACTTTTACAATCCCCTCCCATATTCTGCCACATTAAGACCCAAGTTCAAGCCGCTAACAGAGTTCTAACAATCTTCTCATGCAGGCTTAACTTTGCAAACTTCCACCATATCATAAAATTTGTCAACTCGCATGTAAAAATGGAACTTGCTGAAAATGCGTACGGGGTCACACCTACGATCATGTAACAAGTCATGACTGTAACAGTTTTTCCTCAAATTTGACAATTCTCTTTCCCAGCGTCTTATCGACTCTAATCCTCTTCTCCATATTATATCGGCTTCTGGTCAGACCCCCTAGGCTTACATTCAGCCCGTCGGCGATTTCAGTCAGACTGTATCTGCCACGGCAGAAACGGCAGGCAAGATACATCAAAACCTGACGCGGCTCATTGTCCCGGCTGTTTTTCAGCAAAACGCGATCTTCCGCGATCCTGTAACTATCAACGACAGCAGCAAGCAGCTCATTTATCGCAAACGAGGACTTAATCCGCCCGTGTTCCGCAAGTTCGCGGCGCACGTTATCCTTGTCGCCAAGATGCGTCACTCCTCTCCTGATCCTGCCTACAAAACTGTCACTTCCGAGAACTGTCTGCATCGCCATTTCCTCCATAGGATTGCCTATGTCCCTCAGAAGCCCCTCCTCAACGTATTTGGCGTAATTTCTCTCCTGCTCACCCAGCATCGGCCCCCATCTCTTCAGTGTTTCATTGCGAACCAGCCACTCGGGACATCTCCGGAAACCGCACACCTCCGGATAGCTGCCCCATTTGAATTCTCGGAGACACCGGCGCCTTCCTTCCAAGCTCAATCCCTTCACATGCGCAGTCCTGACAGGATTCAGATGTATATACCTGCTCAGTTGCGAACCATAAAGTTCGGATTCCACCAGGATGGATTTGAATCTGCCCTGGAACAGATGCCCCGAACTCCTGTCGTAACGGTTCTTGATTATCGTGAATGATGTGAGCAAGGACTGCATGAATCTGGAAAGATTCGGCTGTCCAGTCCGAATGTAAAGATGAAAATGGTT
>JBAYFV010000164.1:0-8199 GCA_041666985.1 Victivallales bacterium | reverse complement strand
TGAGGATTGGTTTGCATTCGGAGAGGCTTTCGATACCGAGGTATCGGAAGCCCTCGAGGAATGCGAATCCAAGCTCAAAAGATCGCAACCGCATAGCGGCGAGCATCTTGTGGCCGTATTTTTTCGATCCTCCTTCGGACGATATTCATATCGTCCGTCAGTCAGATCAAAAAAATCCAATCCGCAATCTGGCTCGCCAAAAGTTAAATTTTCACCCTTATAGAGGATAACTATCGAACTTTCGCATTTCCGAACTCACGAATTTTAGAACTTCCGTTCTTGCCCTTTGAATTCAGAAATGATTTTTCCGCAGTTTTCGACTCCTGAACGCATCAGGGTTTCTCCGACAAGGACTGCGTTAAATCCGAGGGCGAAAAGATGTTCCGTGTCTTTGGCGCATTTAATACCGCTTTCTGAAACGGCCGTAATGTGCGGCGGAATCATGTGTATGAGTTTTTCCGAGATCCGGAGGCTGACTTCGAAGTTCCTGAGATTCCGGTTGTTCACACCGATTATTTCCGCTCCCGCCTGTATTGATTTCGATAATTCCTCCTCGCTGTGGACTTCAACCAGAGGCTCCATTCCGAGACTGCGTCCCAGCGCGATGAAATCCTGCATCTGCGAGCTGGAAAGTATTCCGGAAATAAGCAGAAACGAGTCCGCGCCATATGCTCGCGCTTCAAATATCTGGGACGGGGCGATTATGAAATCCTTACGGAGAATCGGAATGTTTTCAAGCGTTTTCCTCACAAGGGGTATTATGCCTATGTCACCTTTGAAATATGTTTTGTCTGTGAGGACGCTTACGGCGTCGGCTCCGCCTTTGCGGTATGCCGATGCGATTTCCGGAGGATTGAATTTTTCAGATATTATTCCGGCTGACGGCGAAGCTTTTTTTATCTCGGCGATTATCGAGAGGTTTTCTCCGGAAACGGCGTTTTTAAAGTCAAGCGCAGGCGGGATTTCACGTATCTTTTCCCGGAAAACACGCATGTCCTTGCGTGAAGAAACAACTTCGTTTTTCTTTGTCTCAACTATTTTTCGCAGGATGTCTGGTGTTTTTGATGGCATTGCTCTATCTGTTGGTCATTTTATCGCGGAAGACATAGAAAATAATGAAAATAATCCCTCCGACTTTGAGGGGGATGCAGCACGGGTTGTTGTATATCTCCAGGACTGTTGTCTCCTTGTCCCATATTTCGGCTATTTCAGTGCCGAGGAATCTTACCACTCCGACCGCAACGTAGAGCAGTCCGAGATAGGCGACGCATATGAATATGGTGAACAGCAGCTTTGAAAAATTGCCGGACAGCGAGGCCCGCACATTCTGTGCCGGCGCGCGGGTATAAGTTGCACCAAGTCTGCGACGTTTAAACATTTTATGAATTTATCTCCGTTTTTTTCGGAACTAAAAAAACAATGAATATGGAAAGTTTCAATCTTCAAAGTATAGTTCTACTCCATAAAAAATCCAGTGATTTGCCGATAAAAACATTGAAACCCAAAGTCCGGAAGTGATGCAATGCCAAAAAGAAAAGATATCAAGAAAATCATGCTGATAGGTTCGGGTCCGATTGTCATCGGACAGGCCTGTGAATTCGATTATTCCGGAACCCAGGCCTGCAAGGCCCTCAGGGAAGAGGGATACAAGGTCGTTCTCGTAAACAGCAATCCGGCGACAATAATGACGGATCCGGAGTTTGCCGACTGCACATACATCGAGCCTCTTACAAGGGACTTCCTCCAGGAGATAATAAGGAGGGAACGGCCTGACGCGCTTCTTCCGACCATGGGAGGGCAGACCGCCCTGAATCTCGCCATGGAGCTTTCCGAGGCGGGAATTCTCAAAAGATATAACGTGGAAATGATAGGCGCGAACGCCGAGGCCATCCGCAAGGCCGAGGACAGGTCGCTGTTCAAGAAGGCGATGGCGGAGATAGGCCTGGACATACCGAAAAGTTATTCGGCCCATACCATGGCCGAAGCGGTCAGGGATTTTGAGGCCATCGGTAAATTTCCGGTAATCATCAGACCCGGTTTCACACTCGGCGGAACCGGCGGCGGAATCGCGTACGGCTGGGACGAGTTCAATACAATCGTGGAGCGAGGCCTTGCCGCAAGCCCCACAAGCGAAGTGCTAATAGAAGAATCCCTCCTCGGATGGAAGGAATTCGAGCTTGAAGTGATGCGCGATAAAAAAGACAATGCCGTAATTGTCTGCTCCATAGAGAATATAGACCCGATGGGGGTTCATACCGGCGACAGCATAACCGTCGCCCCGGCGCAGACGCTCACCGACAGGGAGTATCAGATTATGCGCGACGCAAGTCTCGCCGTAATGCGGGCGATAGGTGTCGAAACCGGCGGTTCAAACGTCCAGTGGGCGGTCGACCCCAAAACCGGACGGATGGTCATCATTGAAATGAATCCGCGGGTTTCCCGTTCAAGCGCGCTCGCATCAAAGGCCACCGGATTCCCGATTGCGAAAATCGCGGCGAAACTCGCAGTCGGCTACACCCTGGATGAAATCAAGAACGATATAACATTGAAGACCCCCGCCTGCTTCGAGCCGGCAATTGACTATGTCGTAACAAAGATACCCCGTTTCGCCTTTGAAAAATTCCCGACCGCCGACAGCACCCTGACAACCCAGATGAAGTCGGTCGGTGAAACCATGAGCATCGGGAAAACCTTCAAGCAGTCCCTTCAGAAAGCCTACCGTTCACTGGAAGTCGGAAGAGCCGGATTCGGAGCCGGGCCGAAGGATCTGAAGCTGCATGCCGAATCCGATGAAACTGTTGAAGCTCAACTCAAAAGGCCGAACGACTTGCGTCTTTTCTATGCCAGAGAGGCTTTCAGGCGCGGCTGGACCATTGAAAAGGTGAACGAAATTACCGGGATAGACCCGTGGTTTCTCAGGCATATGCACGAACTGGCGATGTTCGAGGACGAAATCAGTGGTGCGGGCACTCTGGAGAAACTTAAGGATGATCCGGTTTTTTTCAGGCAGATCAAGGAATACGGTTATTCGGACAAGCAGATAGCCTATCTTCTGAAGTCAACTGCGGAGGCGGTGAGGAATGCGAGAAAACAGATCAATCTTGTCCCCGTCTACAGTCTTGTCGACACATGCGCCGCGGAGTTCGATGCGTTTACCCCTTACTTCTACTCCACCTACGGCGATGTTGACGAAACCAGGAAAACAGACAAGAAGAAAATCATGATTCTCGGCGGCGGCCCCAACAGAATAGGGCAGGGCATCGAATTCGACTACTGCTGTGTGCACGCCTCTTTCGCGCTCAGAAAAGCCGGGTTCGAGACAATAATGGTCAACAGCAATCCGGAAACCGTGAGTACCGATTACGATACGAGCGACAAACTTTATTTCGAGCCTCTCACCGTCGAGGATGTCCTTCATATCTATGAGAGGGAAAACTGCGACGGCGTAATTGTGCAGTTCGGCGGTCAGACACCCCTGAACATAGCAAAGGAGCTCGAGAAGAACGGTGTTAAGATTATCGGAACCAGCCCTTCCAGCATTGAAGCCGCGGAAGACCGCGAGATTTTCCAGAAGCTCGTGAACAAGATAGGCATAAAACAGCCTGAAAACGGAATCGCCACAAATGCCGAACAGGCCGTGAAAATCGCCGAAAGAATCGGGTATCCTGTGCTTGTGCGCCCTTCATTCGTGCTCGGCGGCCGCGCAATGGTGATAGTGTATAATGAAAAATGGCTTCGCAGGTACATGGAGGAGGCTGTAGATATTTCCAACGAGAAGCCGATTCTGATTGACAGATATCTTGAAAACGCGCACGAGCTGGATGTCGACTGCATTTCCGACGGCGAAACATCCGTCATAGGCGCAATCATGGAGCATATTGAACTCGCCGGAATTCATTCGGGCGACAGCGCCTGCACGATCCCCGCGCTCACGCTGGACAATAAGGTGCTGGACAAGATCCGCGAACATACGTTTGCACTGGCGAAGGAACTCAGGGTCTGCGGACTCATGAATGTCCAGTATGCCGTCCAAAAAGGGGATGTCTACATACTTGAAGTAAATCCCCGGGCATCGAGGACGGTTCCGTTTGTGAGCAAGGCGATAGGCGTTCCCCTTGCGAAACTCGCAGCCCTGGTCATGGTGGGAAAGAAGCTTAAGGATCTGGGATTCACAAAGGAGATAATTCCAAAACATATTTCCGTTAAGGAGGCCGTCTTCCCGTTCAAGCGTTTCCCCGGAATCGACATCGTCCTTTCCCCTGAAATGAAGTCCACGGGCGAAGTGATGGGGCTTGACTACAGTGCGGGCATGGCCTACCTCAAATCCCAGATAGCCGCAGGCAACACCCTTCCCGTAAGCGGGAATGTCTTCCTGAGCATTCGGGACGAGGACAAGGATGCCGCAGTTCCGCTGGCCAGGGAGCTTGTCAATTTGGGCTTCAGTATTTACGCCACAAGGGCAACATCCACGAAACTCATGGACAATGGAATAAAATCTTTTGCCCTCTTCAAGGTTTCAGACGGAAGGCCGAATGCGATTGACCTCATCCACAGCCAGGAGCTGAGCTGGATTATAAACACGCCTTCATCGGGCCCGGTCCCGAAGGTAGATGAAATACAGATGCGCGCCGAAGCGACAATACGGGGCATACCCATAATAACGACAATCAACGGAATGAATGCGGCCATTGACGGCCTTAAAGCCCTGCGTGAAATGAAAACCATGGAGATATGCTCACTTCAGGAATATCACAGGCATTCGGTGAAATTGAATGTGTGAGGGAACTGTACAATAATAGGTGTCAGGTGAAAGAGCATAACAAGATGACAGACAAGTTGAATCCGATATTCTTTCCTGAATACCGACGACTGATAACTGATAACTGATTGCGGAAAAATGGCAGTGAAGAACGTAAAGACAAATATCCTGAAAAAACCGGGCATGAGGATAGGCTTGGTTTTTTCGACGTTTATGATTATTGTCAGCGCGATAATCTTTGTTTTCTGGCTCGCTTCACGTTCGCTTTTTCCCCAGAACGATCATTTTATCATACGCCACATGGATGTGAGGAGCGGCGGCTGGTGGAACGGCAAGGGGACGGAAGTTTCGAAAATCCTTGAAATAAAGACGGGTTCGACAAATCTTTTTGCAGTCAACCTCCGGCAGATATGCGAAAAGCTTAGTTTGCAGCCGAGCATTGACAGGGTGACCGTATCACGGATTCTGCCGGACACCATCCAGGTGAATATTGTAGAGCGCATCCCGAGAGCTTTCCTCTACAGTTTAAATTCGCAATGGATTGTAGATTCAAATGGAATCGTGATGGAGTCGAAATCATGTGTGAACCTCAGGAGGAATCTTCCGGTCATCACAGGTTTCAAGATTGATAATTCCCCGTTGACGCCCGGACAGGACATGCCACAGCTCAAGCAGGCCCTTGACCTGATTATGACTGTGGTGAAGAAGTATCCCGAAATCAAAATCCTCAAAGTGAGCCTGAGCACTCCGAGGGAAATCCAGATGAGTTTTCTTACCTCAAGTGCCGATGTGCCCCTCTGCGCCATTTTCCCCAGAGCTAAAATCGAGGATAAAATGGCCGTGCTCAGAGATGCGCTGAGACAGAGGAGGGCGACGAATAATCCGGCCATTACAATTGACCTGCGTTTTGAAGGCCAGGTAATCCTCAAGCCGCCGGAAATAGTAGAGGAATGACCCTGTTTCACCCGTTCGGAGTATAATTGCAAAAGTATAGGAATTTGGGCGAGAGGAAAAACTTTTTGAAAAAAGCTTCTTTTTCTCGCCCAAAACCTCACTTCCTTTTACAAAAACTTTACCCCCATCTGATTGCAACTGCAATCAGATGGAATCGCAAACAGGTTTGGAAAGGGTTGGGGTGCGGGGAAGGGAAGAACCTTTCCTTAAAAGGTTTTTCCTTCCCCGCATTCAAGTTACAGTTTAGAAATTATTTCATTGGCTTTCTGTTCATAAATCCGCTGCCATTCTGGAGCCAGCAGACATTCCGTCACTTCATAGCCTCCTTTGTCGTAATCTGCCGCAAGCGGCCCGTAATGCATGTAGCCATTTGAAAATGCAGCCATGAAAGTGTGCTTGTAAGGCGATGCCTCCTTGACATTCAACCCGACTTCGACAAGCACTTCTGCCGGAGAACTTATCAAAACACAGTCCCCGATTTTAATGCCCTGCACCTCTGATTCTATTGTATCCTCCCCGGACTCGTCGTTTATCGCCTGATGCTTCTTCAACGTCGCTATGTCATCCTGAATTCTTGTTAATTTCTCCATCGCATCAATGTTCTTCAGATATTTTCCGAGGTTTTTCCTGTTAAAGGAATCCATCGCAGAAAATTCATCCGATCCTGTCTTTTCCGATTGCATGTACCGGTAGGAGTAATCCAACGGGTATTCAGAATTGCTAATCGTCCAGTAATGATTTTGGTGCGTTCCCTCTTCAACGGAGCGCGGGTTTTCCAACCCGCAATTTGGCGGACAGGAATGTCCGCCCTCCTTTATTTTGGAACTACGTACTGTTTCGGGGCTACTAGCAAGACCGTATTTGATGTATAGGGGCAGGAAGGACTTGAAATTCAGGCTGGTGAATCTCAGGGATTCAAGCAGCTTGTCCTGCTCCGCCTCCAATGATTGAATTCGTGCAGGAATGTCGGTTCTCCGGGGAAGCCTTATCGTCTCGGAAATGACACTCAGCTTGGCGGCAGTAGAACAAGCCTCCGGCTTGTTCATTTTTATTTCTCTCCACGCTTTCAGCGTACTTAATCCAAGCATCGCACCAAGACATTCGACGTTTCTGGGACGGCTGAAGTCCTTGAAAAACACATCGCAAACGTCTCCAGCCGCCCCCTGTAGAAACAGCGCCATGACTCCATCGCCAAGGTTCTCCTCGATGACTTTGGAGGCGACTCCGGGAAAATTGGCCGTAATACTCCCTTGGGCATCCCCGAAAAGAGGATGACATGCAAAATTATAAACTACCGCCAGCGGAGTCCCGTCCATCCGGTCTATCCGGATTATGCCTATCTCAGGGTCAACCGGGCCGACACTCTCGACCTCTTCATCAGGCGGACACGGGTTCGTGTGACGGATGGTCCAGTGTTTGCCGTTTTTCAACCTCAAAGTCCGATTGATCGTGATCCGGTTTTCGTGTCCGACACCCGAACCGACTTTTACCTCTGTCATATTTTCCATGGCACGACGGACGGCGTCGAATGTCCTGTCAACTTGCTCGTCGTCATTGCATAACATGCGTCCCGACGGGTGCGTGTGTGACGCATTGACCAGAACGTTGCATCCCGGAATTTTCAGTTTTTCCTGAATCCTTCCCCGGAGCTCCGGCAGGAAGTCTTCCCCGACATCTGGCAGCATTCCCTGGCTGATCCGTCTGCCACCTATCGCCGTAACATCCATTGTGATGATGACCGCTTTTGTCTTGCCGTCGTCCAGCACTAACGCTTTGGCGAATAGCGGATCATTTATTTCCGTACCTTTCTCGCTCGTGGTGATATCGCTCCTGGCCACTCCGGCCCGCAAAGAAACGATACTATTACATAAAGTATTCTTCTTATTCAAATTGCTCATGACATCTCCTGTTTTTATCTATTGAGCCAATTTCAAAATTGACGAATTCAAGGTAGGGATGGCGCTCCGAGCCGTCCGTTCTGAGGCGGCGGTTTCTCTGAAACCGCCCTACCTTCGGCAATTTTGAAATTACCTCTATTGTATGAATTTCCCTCTTTCCCGTCAGGCGTTTTGGGCTGACTTTGGACTGCGGCGCCCCTGCGCCCCTTTTAATTAGTTGAGCTGGTTGCAAAATTCAAAATTTAACGGAGGGCGGGTT
Source organism: Victivallales bacterium (assembly GCA_041666985.1). Lineage (GTDB taxonomy): Bacteria > Verrucomicrobiota > Lentisphaeria > Victivallales > GWF2-50-93 > GWF2-50-93. The sequence goes on along the minus strand of JBAYFV010000164.1, from coordinate 329 downwards.
TTCCAACCCGCCAAATCTTAACTCAAACGGCGGGTAAGAAAACCCGCCCTCCGTCGGTTTTGCCTCAGTTCACAATCCAAAGCGAAACAGGGGTTTCGCACTTCAAAGATTGCTATGCAATCATAAATATCGTAAAAATAAAACGCAACTGACTCAAACAACAAATAATGAAAGAGCCACTTGCGTTTCCACATATCCTGTGTCAGCTTATTATGTGGATTAATCGTGGCAAGCTCTTGAATTGCCAAAATTAAAACAAGCTGTATAATTGAAAACCGGAGGTGTTTCATGAAGAATGTGACCCTGGCGATTGATGAGAAACTGATCGA
>JBAYFV010000163.1:0-8212 GCA_041666985.1 Victivallales bacterium | reverse complement strand
GGTGAAAACAAACAGGAGGTGAAAAATGGAACCGTATCTTGACTCACAAAATGGAACTGAAAAACCCGCAAATCCTTCCTGCGCCGCAGCGGACAGGTCTAAAACCGCAAATTGGCAGTCGGAGATCGGCATGCCATTCACACTCATTGAGCTGCTCGTGGTCATAGCCATCATCGCGATTCTGGCGGCCATGCTGCTGCCCGCATTGAAGAATGCGAAGGATATGGCGAAACGCAGCGCATGTGCCGGTAACCTGAGACAAGTCCATTCGCTATGGCAGAATTACGCGATAGATTTCAACGACTATTGCATGCCGGGACAAACAAACGGCGGCGGCCCCTATGACAGTGTTTCATGGTGGCATCATTTCTATAACCTTGGGTATCTCACAACGCCGAAAGGCACAGCCTATTATAAAGGCATACTGGACTGCCCGGCAAGAAAAGACAGCGACTTTGATAGCGGCGACTTTGACCCGACAACAGTCAACCCGAACAAGGTGTGGGTTCGTGTCGGTTACGCGTATCCATATGCGGCTGATGCGACTAACTTTGATGATTACAGTGTGGTGTTTTACGAAAGATATTCCCCTTTCTCCATTATGAGGCTTGGCAGAATATCGAAGTCTTCAACATGCATGATCACATGCGACTCATGGGGATACGCCGCCACAATGAGAGGATATACGAATATAACATATCCTGCCACAGATCGTTTCCGCTTCAACCACATAAACGCCATGAATATTTTATTTTGCGACGGACATGTCAGCCCCCAGAAACTCCCGGTTCCATACGGCCTTTACACTGCCAAATAAAAAACGGATATGCCAAATGCGAAAAACACCAACAGGAACGGAAGTCTCACTTGAAAAAAACATCCACTCGATTCTGTGGAGGGATTTCATTGATGCTTCGACATCCATGATTTATGATTACAATGATGCGTCCCGCAGGGAAAACCTGCCGACCCCGGAAGAAGTCAATATGGAAATCCCCAATCCGGCAGGATGGATGTGCGGATTCGAGGACTGCTGCCTGAACGGAAGCATGTATCTGGCGGGGTTGATTGAGGAATACAATATGACCGGTTCGGACAGAGTCCGGGAAAGAGCCCGGAAAATATCCGGAGGATTGATCCATCTCGCCAACGTGAGCAAGACCAGAGGCTTTCTGGCGAGGGGTGTCCTGCCGGACAGGAAAACGCATTACCCCAACTCGTCAGTAGACCAGTATACCATGTGGATGTACGCCATGTGGAGGTATTTCTTCTCGGGTGTCGCTTCAGGGGAGGATAAACGGAAAATCACCGGTTCCGCCGAAAACATCCTGAACTTCCTGGAAGCTGGAAAATTCAATATTCTACGCGAGGACATGCGGGAATCCATATTCGGCAACATTGATAATCCGGAATCGCGCAACCGCCTGCTTTTCTTCCTGAAGGCCGGATACGCCATAACCGGAAATCAGAAATGGAATGACATATACAAGATGAAGCGGGACGAAAACGACTCACTCGCCCTGAAATGCCTGTGCGAGAAGGGGCTTCTACAGCACGGCATAATATACGGGATATTCCAGGATCAGGTCGCCTTGAGGTGCCTTTACGAGCTGAGTGACGATTTCCGTGAAAAAACCGTCTATGAGAAAGCGATGAAAATCAGGGCGGAGACGGTCGATCAGTCCATCAACAGGTTTGAAAAACTGCGGGATGCCGGAATCTCCCCGGAAAAAAACTTCAACTGGCGCGGCGACCTGGATGAATTCATCCGGAAATATCCCGGCACGGAGAAGGCCCTGAAGGGACGACATATTTTCGAACTCGTCGGCTACTGGTATTCAAAGCGGCCTGTACACAAAAAAATCACAAATCAGCTCAGGGAGCCGGTCGAGGCGCTGGTGGTCCAGCTTCTTTCCAATGAAACCGGCATGTGCGAAAAGCACAGGAAAACATTCTCGGACATTTTAACCTGGGACAAATACGGCAAAGCCAGCAGCAGCGCCATGCTCGCATATATACCGCTCATGTACTGGCTTGAGCGCAAGGACGAGCGGATTTTCGGCGCAGATCTGGGCAATGGCGAGTTCAAAAAAACAGACATGAAAAAACATTGCAATGTCGGGTTTCAGGACGGCGACGGGAAATCCGGCTGGTTTGCGTGCGGGGCGGGTGACGACATGCGGGATATCAGGCGGGGTGCGCAGGTTTTCGGAAAAGTCCCCTTCCATATAATCACTGACGAGGAGAATGACGGCCGCGCATGCGTTATCCTCAAGGGAAATGCAAGCCCGTTGGATCAGCCTCCATATCTCGACGGAGCACACGGTATCGCAATAAACTCATACGCAAAGTATATCTTCTTCCTGCATACCATGAGCTGTGAAGCTAAACACTGTTCCGGTTATTACCGGATTGTCTATGAGGACAGCTCGGAAATCAGCGTGCCTCTGGCCTACGGGGAAAACATCATGCCGTGGAAATTGCATGAGAAAAACTGGAAACTGCCGACAAACACCCTGGAAGCGATCGGGGTTCGTGTTTCCCAACCTCCGCGCCAGTCCGTGGCGGAAATAGACCAGGAGGTTTTCATCTATGTCTGGCGTTGGATCAACCCGAAATGCTACCTCAAAATAGATCACGTTGATTTTGTCCGGGCGGAGAACGGAGGAGTTCCAGTCCTTATTGCCGCGACATTATTTAAGAAAAAGTAAAAATTAAGAAAAAGAGAATTTCATGTCAGTAACAGGAGTAAAAGCCATGCCCAAAGTCAATGACGAAATCAGACGGCCCGGGAAAAAACAATTTCCTTTCAGAATGTCAACATGTGCCACAACGATCCCGATAGACATTTCAGTGCGGACGCGCATTGTGATCATGTCAGTTATTCTCTTCGCCTCACTTTCTGTTTTCGCGGGAAATGACAGCAAACCCGTTAATGAGCGGGATATCCAGGCCCTTGCTCTTGACTGGACTGAAACCCTGGGTGCAAAACATTCTGGAAATAAACCGGACACAGGCCTTGCTGGCGACATTCCAAAGATAAACTTCGAAGACATGGACGGTCGCATATTTCTATGGGACGGGCCAAGTATATGGTGGGATACGACACAGCGTGACAAAAAAGATTGGATTGTGGATTACCCCAAACTCTTCAAGCATTACAGGTCACTTGGTATCACCGACTTGGTCTGCTGTGATTTCTTATCCTCCAGCGGCCAGGGAACTGTTTCCAACGCTTATCCGGAGAATATCGTTCCTCCAATGGCCCCCCATCGCTTATTTAACCTCTCCATTCCGGAAATATGGAAAAAACATGCAATTGACCCGGTCAGACTTTATGGCGAGCAATGCCGCGAGAACAGGCTCGGGGTATGGCTTGACATCCACGGCCTTCACGATAGCTGGGCCCAGAAACACGTGGTTGAATTACACAAGGACTTTTATGCGTTGGAATCCGATGGGAGCATAGCAGCGGATTACCCTTACGATCTCCTGAATGAGAAAACTTTCGAATTCATGAAGTTCCAGATTGACTATGCGATCAAGGCGTTTGAACCATACGGCGTATTGAAAGGATTTTCAGCCGACGAGTGGTACTTTAATTATGTACGCAACAATTTGGGTGGAAGGGCAGGCGAGTTCAAGGACTTCTGCCGCAAACACTTTGGCGAACCGCCTCCGCAGGCTCTGATTGACAGGCAATTCTCCAAAAACGGCTGGGCGTATGATAAGGCTGACGTCTGGTGGCGACGGTACGTTTTATGGAAGCGGTCGGTCGTCGGAGAATTTGAGAAAAGAATAGTGGATTACGCGCATTCAAAGAATCTGGAATTTATCGGAAGAACCCAGTCAGCCCCGCTCTCGCACCCTTCACATGGCCACTCAGGGGGATTCCGCGCTGGAAACAATTTTCAACTTAGCCAGCTTTACGATTATCAAATAATGAACGGAACGGATGCGTTGTGGCTGAAAAATGCCGGGAGTATATTCTGGCTGCGAGGATATGTTCCGCAGAATCGCGCGAACATTGTCAACGGGCGGACTGCGGTATATTATTCGAGCATGGCAGTGTATTGGGCTCTCCATCCAAACATTTTCTACAAAGAAGCTGCCCGTGAATGGCAATTGCCGAATTGTGAAAATGAAATGATGACCATGTCCCGCGACTCAAGGCGCTGGCAGGGTGGAGAACGCCTGAAAGACATCGCTGTCCTGACATCTTCCGAACGGCAAGTCCTTTGGTCTGAACAATGCTACAATCGTTATAAGTTTTATGAAACAGGTTTGCGCGAAAACTTCTTATCGTCACGTCCCTGCGATATTATCGATGTGGAACTTCCCGGATATATCAAACACTATCCGAATTGCGTAGTGCCTCCCGACGGCCTGAAAAACGTTGCGCCGGAAAGTCTGAAAGCGGTACTGGACCATATCACGAATGGCGCTTTGGTCTTATCCCTTATGGCTGAATGGTCAACATCCAATCCGGACATCACCAATATTGTGGATAAAACCGCCGAAATCACCGGCGTAAAATATGGCAACAGCAAAGGCAAGGCGGTAAATCTTGTGTTCTCCAATCAAGCTCCAATATTGGCTGGCCTTGAATTGAAATTGCCGGAAACGCCTTTTCTCCCTGTTACAAATCAAACCGAAGATGTGATTACAATCGCCTGGCTAAACGACTCTGCGGGCGGACGTCTCCCGGCTATTTCTCAAAGAAAAGCGGGAAAGGGGACGCTTGTCTCCGTACATTTTGATCTTGCACGTTTATTGAATGATGAAAGAGCGCAGTCCGGCTTTCCCGTGTTCCGGAAAGTCGTTAATGCTTTGATCAACCATTTTGGCAAACCAGAGCCGTTGGCGGTTGATGGCGAGGCAAAACTTGCCCAGTCAGTCATTAAAAACGGGGATTTGGCGGTGACATTGCTGCCCCGTGACCCGGGGTTGCTTCCAGCTTTTGCCAATATTGTTCCGTCTCAGGCAATCATAGTCCCTTCCGCCAAATATGATGTCAATACACTGGCGACTGGAAAAGCTGAAACTGTAAACAATAAAGATGGCGGCAACATCTGGTCCGGGGAGGAATTGCTTAAAGGTGTCAAAGTTGCAATCGGGAAAGAGCGCGGCTACCAATTACTGGAAATAATCAAACATAAACAAACCGGCCTGTTCGGTTTTTAGCAATCCAGGAGAAAGTGATATGAGAAAATTCACCGCAGTCATCGTATTTGTGGCTTTCAGTTTTTGTCTTGTTTGCAATGCCAGCCTATTGAAAGTGGGAATCTTTGATCCCGTTACAGCGGGAGGGTCTGGAGAAGGCGGCGCTTATATTTTCAACATGCTGAAAGACTCAGATTCGTTTCTGGCGGAAACGGAATTGTTTTCGGACATGAAGCGTATCAAGGATTTTGACATCGTCATCTTCTCATGTGTAAAAAATATGGGAAGGCAACCCGCCAATTTCAGAGAACTCATTTGCGAGTATGTCCATAACGGAGGAGGAGCCATCCTGCTTCATGACAGCGTTGGAAACGACCACGCACTAAGCCCCTCGCTTTTTCCAACAGTTTTCAGCGCTTCCGGGACAAGGGAGAAAGACGGGAGTTTCATTCCCGTTGGAGGGTTTGCGGATCACCCGATACTGAAGTCGGTTGAATCGTTCACCCCGGCGCTGAAAGATGAATATGTGCCGATGCGTCCTGCGAAACTCGCAAAAACACTGATAACCGATTCCCATGGCGCCGCCACAGTTGTGGCAGGTGACTATGGCAAAGGCCGGGTGGTCGGCATTGCATCCATACCGTGTTACAAAAACAATTTTGGCAACATGAATGAAAACAGGATGCTAATCAACAGTATCTTCTGGGCGGCCGGCAAAAAGATGCCGGATGAGGATGGAATAAGCAAAACAGAGTTGCTCCGGGAATTGCTGAAACTGAGGAAAAACGTCGAAGCGTTAACCGGGAAAAACAATGATTTACAGAGGCAAGTCGAACAAAATTACATACGCCTGGACAATAGGCTGAACTTCCTCTTTAAAACCATAAAAAAATTATAGTTTTGAAATCGGCTCAACCGCTTTGTTTCTTGGTCAGTTCATGCCAGCGGGAATAAAGATCGTCAACTTCGGAACGGCGATTCTCCAGACCGGAAATAAACTCCTTCACATTCGCGGCGTTTTTGACGTAGAAATCCGGCTCGGCCAGAAGAGTTTCCATACCTTTTAAATCCGCCTCCGCGCAGGAAATCTTCTCCTCAATCCCGTCAAGTTCCCTCTGCTCTTTCCAGGTAAGCCTGGGCTTGGACGGAGATGAAGATTTGGTTGCGAGATTCGCAACCGGATTGCGCGAAGGCCCTGCAGCCCCGATTGCCGCAGCCTCTCGCGCTTCGCGTCTTTCAAGATAGTAGTCGTAATCCCCCTCCTGATAGTATATGCACCCGTCTCCCTCGAATGCGAGGATGCCGGTGCAGACACGGTTCAGGAAATAGCGGTCATGGCTGACAACCAGGGAGGATCCGCCGAAGTTGATAAGCCCCTCCTCCAGTACGCGGAGCGTCGGCAGGTCAAGATCGTTTGTCGGCTCGTCGAGAATAAGAAAATTCCCGCCGTCTTTCAGAATCTTGGCAAGCATCAGGCGGCTGCGTTCTCCGCCGGAAAGGCAGCGCACCGGCGTAAGTATCCGATCATCCGCAAACAGATAGCGCCTGAGATAGGTCCATGTTGAAATCCTGTAGCCCTTCTCCCCGCCGAGCTGGACGAAATCCTTGCCGTCGTTGATCTCGTTGAGACATTGTTGTCGTCGTTGAGACGGACACGGTGCTGGTCAACATAGTTGAACACGGTCAGATTGCCGGCGCGAACACTGCCGGAGTCCGGTTTGAGCTGGCCGATTATGACCCGGATGAGCGATGTCTTCCCCACGCCGTTCGGACCTACAACTCCAATACAGCTGCCATTGGTGAAGTTGAAGGAAAAATCTTTAAAAAGCGTCTTGCCCCCGAGGGACAGGCTGATGTCTTTCAGATCAACTACACGGTTACCGAGCTTGGACGGGGGCGGAAGGATCATTTCCACATCAAGTTCCCGGTTCGGCCCCGACTGGGATTCGGCGGCGGCATAACGGTCGAGCCGTGACTTAGACTTGGTGGTGCGCGCCTTCGGCCCGCGGCGGACCCAGTCAAGCTCCCGGCGCAGGAACGACTGCCGTTTGTCCTCGAGAGCTTCCGATTGCGCTTCCCGGGCCGCTTTTGCGGACAGGTAGGCGGTGTAGTTGCCGGGGTGGGAATATATGGTTCCGTCGGAGAGCTCCAGGATGCGTTCGGCGACACGGTCAAGGAAATAGCGGTCATGTGTCACCATTATGCATGCACCCGGATAGCGTGCAAGGAATTTCTCAAGCCACTCGATGGCGTCGGTGTCGAGATGATTGGTCGGTTCGTCGAGGATAAGCAGGTCGGGTTGCGAGACAAGAGTCCGGCAAAGCGCTACGCGGCGCCTTTCACCGCCGGAAAGATTTGCGGCGAGAGAGTCCGGCGGCGGCAGGTGGAGGCGCGTCATCGCCTCGTCAACACGCCGGTCAAGCGTCCATCCGCCGTGACGCGCTATGGAATGCTCCAGATCCGCGGCACCGGAATGGTCGTGCGGCATCGCCTCGTAGCGTTCAATCATGTCCTGCACGTATTTCACACCGTCAAGGACATTCTCCCGAACTGTCTTTCCGTGATCAAGGGTCTGCTCCTGCGGCAGGAACGATACCTGCGTGTCACGCTTGAACGCGAGCGTTCCGGCATCCGGTTTCAGCGCGCCCGCAAGTATGCGCAACAAGGTTGACTTGCCTGCGCCGTTGCGCCCGACAAGCCCGACGCATTCACCCTCGTGAACTGTCAGCCCCGTCTTGTTGAGGATGACCTGAAGCCCGATGTGGACCTCCAGTTCCGAAGCATTTACTATGACTGTACGCGATTTCATGAAAAACCTTTGCGAGCATTTTAAGGAGAGCAATTTGAACGTCCAACATCAAACATTCAACGTTGAAGACTGGATTTAAACTGAAAAATCATTCTAAGGCGGGCTTTGCCCGCAACCCAAAAAGAATCCAGAATTCAGAAGACAGTAGTCAGAATAAAACAACTCGGTTCATATTGTTTTTTTAATTCTGAATCCTGACTCCTCCTTTGAAACTTGCTTTGAGTAGCTTGCGACATCCTT
>JBAYFV010000162.1:0-8230 GCA_041666985.1 Victivallales bacterium | reverse complement strand
AGGTCAGGAATGAGGGTAGTCATTGACACTAATGTCTTAGTTTCAGGCATCTTCTGGCGTGGAAAACCTTTCCAGATACTTAACTTCTGGAGCAACGGAAGCATTGAGGTTGTTGCCTCAGCCGAGATCCTTGAGGAATATACAAGGGTGCTACGAGAAATCGGAAGACGTTATGGGCGTAGTGATTTGGCCGAATCGTGGAACGGATTCATTTTTCAGAATGTGAGGATTGTAGAAGCCAAGGCGCAATTTAAAAAATGTAGAGACCCTTTTGACAATAAATTCATTGATTGCGCTATCTCTTCAGATGCCGAAATCATCATATCCGGAGACGATGATCTTATTTCGCTTGAGCATGTTGGAAAAATCCTGATATTGAATTGCGAGCAGGCTTTCAGCTTTCTTGATAAACGAGGTTCTGCTTCATAATATTTGGAACAACTCCGTCTCTTCAAGACGGATGGGGGGTGTATGATTTACCTGTGGTTGAAATCACAGTCTTTATCACGCTATCCCGGGATAAAGAAAATACTTGGTGTCTTGGTGTCTTTGTGGTTCATAAAATATTCGGGTCATTTGGGCAAGACGCGCATTTCAGGACACTGCAGTCGTAACTGGGTTTGATTTCCTCGCCGGGGTTTACAGTCAGGAAGTCTTCCTGACTCCACTTCCCGTCGAACAAATCCTGTATCAGGCGGAGGTCGCCTTTGAGCTCCGTATATTTGAAATTTCTTTTTTCAGCCTCTTTTTTCGCCTGTTCCCTATAGGAATCCGACCTGACGACTCCCGTGTCTATAAAACAGATGCCGTCGTAATGTTTCCCGAGTCCGCCGCCAATCGTTTCCATGAGATAATCTGCGGTTTCCTCGCCGTATTCCTCAACGTACTGTTCATAGGTTCTATCGAGGCCCAGTTTTGACATTACCGTATTTTCCATCTTGACAAGGTTTTCGCTGTCACGCTCCATCCATCCGGCAGACAGATAATATGTTCCGGGATTGCCGTTGAAATAATCATTGTATTTTTCCTTGCTTCCGAGAAGCAGGGTTATACAGTCATGGGCTTTGGGAATCACCAGGGGGATGTTGACGCCCTTCAGGCCGGCTATCCCGTTATTGCACAGGGCGAAGCCCATTACGATCGCCTCATATCTTGAATGGTCTGCATTGTTGATGTGTTCCTGAAGGCGTTTTGACATTTCACCGCTTTCAAGATCGTGATATCCCTGCGATATGAACTGAAGATCTATGATGCTTTCAGAACGTGAGGCGCAAAAACAGGACTCCCTCTGAATTATTTCGCAGCAGAGCGCCAGATACCTTTTCTTTTTTACAAAACTTATACTGAACTTCCTGTCGTAAGGCGATTCCATTTTTTTCTCCGAATAATGTTGCGGGCAATGAATTTATATTCTGAAAGGCGTATTTTCCATGAAATCTTTTCCGATTGCGTAATCGCAATCGGAAAAGATACTCCCATCGCTCGAAAGCGAGATTTGCAGATCCACGCTTTAAACTCATCGCAAGTCGGGTATATTACGGGCTTTTCTTTTAATATGGAGATTTGAAAAACTTACCTAAATTATAGAAAGGGAAACTGAAATGGCAGGAAAAACTTACAAAATCGCGGTTATTCCCGGGGATGGAACGGGACCGGAAGTCACGGCGGAAGCGGTTAAAGTCGTTAAAGCGGCTGGCGACATTTTCAATTTCAAGCTTACAATGGAGACCTTCGACTGGGGCGGCGAAAGATATCTTGCCACAGGAAACGTGCTTCCAGACGATGCTGGCGAGACACTCAGGAAATTCGACGCGGTGATGCTTGGCGCAATCGGACATCCGAAAGTGAAACCCGGAATTCTTGAAAAGGGGATTCTCCTAAAACTGCGTTTCGATCTTGATCAGTACATCAATCTCCGCCCCGTGAAGCTTTATCCGGGTGTCGAGACCCCGCTCGCCAACAAGGGGCCGGAACACATTGACTATGTCGTCGTCCGTGAAAACACAGGGGACGCCTACTGCGGCATAGGCGGAACCATGATGAAAGGCACACCCCAGGAAGTTGCCGAACAGACCATGATATACTCTCGTTTCCAGGTTGAACGCTGCCTCCGTTACGCATTCGACCTCGTCCGTAAACGCCACAGCAAGAAGAATCCATGGCGCGGCCTCAAGCCCGAAGATGTGAAAGCCGGCAAGATAGGACAGCTCACCCTCTGCGGAAAAACGAATGTCCTTACGTATGTTTACGATCTGTGGGAGCGGGCTCAGCATGAAATCGGCAAGGAATATCCGGATGTCAAACTTGACTACTGCCATGTTGATGCGACCTGCATGTGGATGGTCAAGAATCCCGAATGGTTTGACGTGATCGTGACCGGAAACCTGTTTGGCGACATCATCACCGACCTTGGTGCGATTACCCAGGGCGGAATGGGAATTGCCGCAGGCGGAAACATCAATCCCGACAAAGGGGGGGTCAGCATGTTCGAACCCATCGGCGGGTCTGCCCCAAAATATACCGGTCTCGGCGTCATCAATCCGATGGCCGCAATCTGTTCCGGCATGATGATGCTTGAATCCCTCGGCGAGACAAAAGCCGCGGAGGCGATTGAAAAAACCGTGATGTACATCACCGGCAACAAGATGAAATCCCAGGCTGCCGGCAAAATGGGATACTCGACAAGCCAGATCGGCGATCTGGTAGTTGAAAACCTGAAAAAATAAATGCAAGGCTTATGCTTCGCCGTCACGGAGAATCTTGATGAAAATTGCAATTCTCAGAAAAGATTACAACACCCGCGGCGGCGGAGCCGAAGTCTACGCTGCAAATATGTGTTCGGCTCTTGTCCAAAGAGGCCATGAAGTCACTGTTTTCTCCGAAACCTTCGTCAATGAAACCAACAAGGCTGTTCGTCATGTCAAAGTCAAACGCTCCCTGCTTTCCGGGTTCAGCAGGACTTCGTCATTCCACAGGAAAGTTCAGAGAGTCCTGAAAAAACACAAGGACGGTTTTGATTTGGTGTTCGCCCTTTCCCGGACATGGCCGTCGGACGTTTACCGCATCACTGAATCCCTTCATGCCGAATGGATGAAAATACGTTATCACAGATGGAACAGGATAAACCCCAGACACAGGGGCATCTTGAAGCTTGAGAGGGATATTTTCAAATCCGAAAACACGAAGCTTGTTGTGACGAATTCCGAGCTCACCAAAAAACAGGCCGTTGAAAATTTCGGATTCCCTGAAGACAGGATAACGGTTGTTTACAACGGCGTTGACCATGCAAAGTTCCATCCCGTTGAAAACAGGAAGGAGTTTCTTAAAATCAGGAAGATCCTCAATATCGGGGACAAGAAGTTCGTCCTGCTTTTCCCCGCCGCCAATTTCAAGATAAAAGGCCTTGAGAACGCAATAAAAACCCTTTCGCTTCTTGATGAAAACCTGAGGGAACGCACCATGCTTCTTGTTGCCGGCGGGGACAGGGAGGAACCCTACAGGAAGCTTGCCGAAAAACTCAATGTCTCCGGGAACATCAGGTTTGAAGGACGCAAGAGGAATATGCGGGAGTATTACGCTGCGGCGGATCTTCTTTTCTATCCGACCCTGTACGAACCGTTTTCCAATGTGTGCCTCGAGGCTTTTTCATGCGGACTGCCTGTTATGACAACGTCTCTCAACGGTGCGGCTGAAATAGTGAAGGAAGGTGTGAACGGATTTGTGGTCCCCGCCGCTTCCGCCGAGGACATGATGGCGAGATACATTGCGAAATTCGCAAATTTCAACGAAGCGGAGCGTACGAAGTTCTCCGACAATGCATACAGGACATCCCTGAACTTCAACTGGACGAAACATGTCGAACAGCTTGAACGGGTTTTTCTTAAAAAATAAAGAAATTATTTTTCAAGGAAAACTAATCTCACCTTGTCTTCTTCAGCATCTTCATCTGGGGGCGGCGTTCCTTGAGGCCGCGGTTCACTTTCAGGATTTCCCCGTCGGCAGCTCTTCCGCAGCAGTACATTGCGGACGCCATTGTCATCGGCAGCGGAATAAAGTCCTGCACCTGCTGGAGCGTCCATTTCCTGGAGCTTAAAAAGTCGTCAACCTTCTTCATCTCCTCTTCGGTGCAGCCCGGAAAGTTTGAAATGAAATACGGAACAATGAACTGATTTTTTCCTGCTTTCGCGCTCTCCTCTTCAAAGAAGCCCATGAATTTGAAGAAATCCCCGGATTTGCCTTTGCGCATCAGTTTCAGAACCGAATCGTCAAGATGTTCAGGCGCGATTTTCAACTGTCCGGACACGTGATCCCTGATTATCTTCCTCAGGAGGTTTTTCTGGTGGAGCGCGAGATCCAGGCGAAGCCCGGAGCCGATGAACACATGTTTGACCTTCTCGATCTTATCCAGTTCCTGAAGCAGGGAGAGAAACTCGTTTTCACAGGGCTGATAATTGCCGCATATTTCCGGAAAAAGACACGAAGGCCTTCTGCATCTTTTGCATAATCCGGGGTTTTCGGTTTTGTTGCCGTAGGTGTTTGCCGTCGGCCCGCCGACATCGCTGACGGTTCCGTGGAAGTCAACTTTCTCCGCGAGTTTGCGGATTTCGCGGATTATTGAATTGCGGCTTCTTGAAGTTGTGAATTTGCCCTGGTGTATTCCAAGCCCGCAGAAGGAGCAGCCGCCGGGACAGCCGCGGACGGCGGTGACGGAATTTTTAATCATTTCAAATGCGGGAATATCTTCCCCGTATGCCGGATGTGGGCTCCCCGTGAAGGGCAGGTCGTAGACCTCGTCGAGTTCCCCGCTTGTCAGGGGAAGGCGAGGGGGTTCCTGAATTACGACTCTGTCGCCGTGCCGCTGGAAGACACCTTTTCCGCAGAACGGATTCATTTCATTTTCCATCACGGAAATGCTTTTCAGAAGAGCTTCAGGATTTTCGAGGTGTTCTTCATAGGGGGGGATCTCAACATACAGATTTCCGGGATTAAACTGCCGTGACGCGTTTTTACCGGGAAATCTTGCCGTCCCTTTTATTGAATCGAGCGGTTTGCCTTCTTTAATCCTGTCCATGATTTCAATGACGGCCTTTTCCCCCATCCCGTAAACAAGAATATCGGCCTTGCTTTCCATGAGAATCGAAGGTTTAATCTTATCCTGCCAGTAGTCGTAGTGGGCAAGCCTGCGAAGGCTGGCCTCAATGCCGCCCAATATGACGGTTATGCCGGGGAAGGCCTGCCGGGCGAGCTGGGAATAAACTACGGCCGCATGAGGCGGACGAAGTCCGGTTTTTCCGCCCGGAGAATAGGCGTCTTCCTTCCTTATCCTTCTTGCGGCGGTGTAGATGTTCAACATTGAATCGAGATTTCCGGCGCTTATCGCACATGCAAGTTTCGGAGACCCCAGACGGGTAAGTGATGACGGATTCTTCCAGTCGGGCTGTGCAATGATTCCGACTTTGTATCCTCTGGAGAGCAGGACTCTGCCTACTATCGCGATTCCGAAGGAGGGGTGATCCACATAGGCGTCACCGCTTATGAGCAGGATATCCAGCTCCTTCCAGCCGAGATGGTTCATCTCCTGGCGAGTCATCGGGAGCGGGAAAGATTGCGAGGAGGCCATGCAAGTATCCTGTTATTTGTTAATATCGTTCCATGGATCATTGGATTTTACGGGGAATTGTATTTTTAGAAAGCTCACAAGCTGTTTCGTTTTTTAGCTATGTTTTCGTCCCCGAGCGGTTCCCCGAAGAGGTTGTAGGCGTATTTCCTGACCATGTTTTCCTCAAAGACTTTCCTCTTTTCTTCCTTTGTCTCGGCCTTTTCAAACAAGCCCTGTGAATACTCGCTTACCGCTGAAATCCTCCCGCATGAATCATGTTTTAAATAGACAATCATGCCGTTGCTGACTTTGATTATGTCATTATTGTCAAGATAGGTTGTTCTTTCCTCGGAGCCGTCGGGAAACACGGTCTTGATTTTTCTCCCGCGCTCATCATGGGAATAGGCAGTTGTCAGTTCCTTCTTGTTTGGATCGCCTATCATTACCACCGTAGTCGAAACAAGAAGTCCCTTATCATTGTAGACATGAGAAATATTGTCGGAATGGTTTCCGGAAATAGAAACGATCCTGCCCCTGACATCATACTTGAAGGCGGTCTCAGTCCTGTCGGAATACCGTTCCTTGACTTTCACGCCCAGTTCATCATAGCTGAAGGTCACCCAGCTCTTGTCCGGATTCGTGCGTTTTATAAGCCTGCCATTCGAATCATACTCATCCTGGTAATTTTTTCCGGAAAGCTGAACCGAGACAAGATTGCCCCTGGTGTCATATTTAAAGAAGTTCTTTTCCCCGGCAGAGGTCTGCTCTGAGGTCTTCCTAAGACGCGAATCATAGGTATAGCTTGTAACTTTCCCAGAGCGATCCTCGTATTTTATAAGGCTGCCGCCTTTGTACTGGTATTTTTCGGACTTGCCGTCGGGGAAAATTATCTTCTCCAGCATTCCGGCAGGAGTGTAAGCAAACTTCTTCGTCTCTACTGTCTTCCCATCGGAGGATGCGGCCAGAATTCCTGTAAGTTTGTCCGAATGCCCCGCATATTCATAATTCAGAATGCTTCCATCTGGCAGAGTGTGGGATGTCATTCTGAAAAGCCTGTCCCAAGAGAATGAATGGAATGAGCCATCCGGCAGTATGGTTTTGACAGGCAGCTTATTTTCAGCATCATACTGGTATTTCGTGACAAGTCCGGATTCTGTCACTTCGACCAGGTGTCCGAGCTTGTCATGGGAATATCTGGTCTCAACTCCTTTTTCATCGGTCTCCATGACCAGCCGGTAATTGTCATCATACCGCTGGCTGCCGCCGGATGAGCCGTCGGGATATGTCACACCAGTCCTGTCACCCTTTTCATTATGCGAGTATTTGGTAGTTTCACCCTTCGAGTTCGTGAAATCGGAAGCCGTTCCGTCGGGATTGTATTTTATATTGCTTTTGACACCTCTGACCTCGCCGGATGTTTCGGTGTATGCATTCCCCTTTTTCTCATACACACGGGTTTCCAGTGTCTCAAAAATCTCCTTGCCCTTGACATCATAGGTTAAACTCCCGCTGCTTATCTCCAGTGTTTTTGGTTCTGCTTTCTTCCCGCCTTCCTTCTTCTCCTGCCTCCATATTACCTTGCAGAACTCCTGCGTATTGTCGGGATTTTTCATTGCCGCGCAGAAATACGAACTTCCCTCGGTCTCGTTCTTGTCGGATCTGTACTCGACGGTGTACTTCTCACCGCTGGAATTGCTCAGGCTGAGCAGCTTTCCTGACGAATCGCATTCGGTGTTAAGGGTTTTAACAGTGATCGGTGCCGGTTTTACGCTTCTGGCTGTAGTCTTGTCCCTCTGGTAGAGCGGGTGCTCCGGCGGAATGCATGTCTTTATCTGCCTGGGCTGGCACTTGTCATCCCAGGTGACAGAAGTGAATGCGCCGTCAGGATCTGAAACCTTTGAGACAAGCCCCAGGGAATTGTATTCGATGATGTATTTTGAGCTGTCAGGAAGAATAATGGACTTCAGGAGATCCTTGTCGTTGTATTCAAGCTTCAGGCTCCGATCATTGAAGTCAATGTCCCGCATTTCATCGAGCATCCAGGTGTAACCGCTGTCAAAGGTGGAAAAAAGATATTCCATCCTCCGCCTGTAGTCGGTGACAGCCAGACGGGTCTCCTTCCTTTTGATGAAAAAATTAGGGCAGTTCCATGATTGAAAAAAAATATTGTACCGCTCGTCTGTCTTGTGATTGAACAGGATTTTCTGGTCGGAGATGCGTACAAGGACATAATCCTTCACTCCCTTCTGGTGGTTCGGGAAGTAAATCCTGTACTGCTCCACCGGGAAAAATGAAAGATCCCTTCCGAGTGAAACGGTCAGGAGGCAGTTCGGGATTATCTGATGGGTGTAGAGGTTGATATCCACACGGGCTTTGCCATCAGCGTCGAAATAGGGTCGCTCATTGTTTATCTGCGGGTTCAGGACGATTTTGCTGTCGGGGGTTTTAGGGAGTTGAAAAGGCGGCGGTAAAAGCTCTGCGGAACGTATTTCCAGTGCTGTAAGAAGGGATAAGAAATAAATTGAACAGAAGAATAATTTCATAATATTTCTGAAATCCCGCTTGTTTGAACACACGGTAACAGTAAGTTACAGCGGTTGCAAATGTTTCAAGTACCGTAATGCTCAATTT
>JBAYFV010000161.1:0-8295 GCA_041666985.1 Victivallales bacterium | reverse complement strand
CTGTCCGCAAAGGCGCATGGCCTGGAATACGAAAAAGTTAAGATAGAGTTCAGGTTCCAGGATTTTATCATCGTCAAGGGCGGATTCAAAAGCTTTACGCCGGTTCGACGTCACCTGTCCGCTCAGCAGGGCCAGCGCGTGAGCCAACTGACTGGAATGTTCTGAAAGTCTGCCGTCGGGTTCCAGCCAGTCCGCCAGGCGTTTTTTGTCTTTCTTGAAGAACCGGCGGTTCACGGACTCTGCGGTTTTCGCGGAGCGGATGCGATACTTCGCCATATTGACTTGGGTGTCGGCGAGAGAGGCGAGTTCAAGCGTCGTGTTGACCGCCATCACGTAGAGATAGTTCAACATTGCGGTGTTTTTGCCGTTCAGTTGGACTTCGGTTATCCCGAACGACCAGTCGAAGAAGTTCCAGAGATTTTCCGGTGGCGTGATCAGGCTGTCGGCGTCGAACCACTCTTCAAAAGCGTCGAATATCCTGAAAACATGTGGAAGCAGTTCTTTTATCAGGGAAAGGTCTCCGGAATGCAGCAGATAATCGCGCAGCATCAGTGGCATGAACAGGTTGGTGGAGGGGAATATTAGGCTGCCGTGAACATCCGGACAGGGACAGACGCCCGGCACAAGTCCGTTGTCGCGGGCTTCTGAAAAGACCATGCGGAATGCGCGGCGGTGGATGGCGGACGCCCCGAAAAACTCCAGAGAGGTCTTGTTTTCCACGATCAGGTCGTTGACCCAGAAGGCGCGTTCGCGCCAGGGGCAGTCGGTGAAGATGTCCGTGGAGCAGGCCGACAGAGTCTCGCCGCAGACATCCCAGATCCGGTTCAGCATGAAATCGTCGCAGGTAAACGATCCTCGGTTCAGGTAGGGATAAACCGCCTTTACCGCCCGGACTGAATGGACGACAAGGGGCTTGTTGAAGTTCCGGAATACCGCCTGTACCATCCTGAATCCGCGCTCGTTGATGGTGTTGCCTATAATCTGCCGCCCTTCGCGGAGGATGTAACGGTCGGAGAAATTGTAGGTGTCTTTAACGGGAAAGGCGTCAACGGAATGAACAGCCTTGAGGCGATTGTTCCATAGCTCCTCCTCGTGACAGAGGTCTACGACGGCGCCATCCAACCCGTCTATTTCCAGTTCGAATCTGCCGATCACTTCCGCGCCGAAATCAAAAAGGAGGACGATTCCCTCACCGTCGGAACCGGGACGCAAAGTCACGCTTGCCCTGTCGCCGACCATCCACCCGTTGAAGCCTTCCAGGCGTTCCGGGGCCAGGACAAGGTGTCTTTCCTCTGACAATAACCTGGCTGTTTTATTTGAGTCGAGATTGTCCACCCTCGCCACAGCCGCCCTAAGGGGTATGTCCGACGGTGAGATGACGGTCTCCTTCAGCTGCGGGATATCCCGGGGCAGAAGCTTTTTTGAATATATCTCATTATCGGCTGGAACAGCTACCGCCGCCGGCCAGTCATCGGTTCCTTCACCCAGCATCCATCCGACAGGTTCCAGACGGAAATCGCGACATTCGGCGAATCCGGTCTGCATGGTGTAGAGGGGTGTGTCCTTTTTCCAGTCGTCGGCGATGGATACGCGCCAGTTTTCCGGACTTTGCTCCTGTCCGTCCAGTCGGATCGAAAAAGCCGGCTGGGACGGTGCAGCCGTGAAGGTCGGGATGTTCATGCAGTAAACCAGTACGGCGACCACATTTCTGCCGGAGACGAGATACTCCGACACGTCGAATGTATCGAAGTAATTTTGACGGCGTGTGCCGCGTGCCGGACCGCAGCCAACAGTTTTCCCGTTCACATAGAGAATGTAGTGGGATTCGGCGGAGATGGAGATGGTCTCCGGTTTTTCGTCATTCATTATCTTCACCGCGCGAAAATAGCAATTCTTCTCTGTTTCGCATCCGGAGGGGGACATCCATAAATTATTCATAAAAAACTCCTGTTTGATCTTGTCATTGTCACGATTATAATATATGAAAGGCATGCTGTAAATGGATAAAAGTACATATCCTGTGTGTTTTTGTAATATTTGGAGGGTTGCCGTGGAAAAAGAGGGAAACGATTCGGGCTGGGAAAAAGTTCCCGCCATCAAATTGATTGTCGGCAAATGCCAGTCATTGGGCCCCGGAGGCGTCTTTCGCTGGAAGCAAACGGAGGTCAGAGGGCCTTACTGGCGGATATATTGGAACGATGCACCGGGGGCGTTTGTGTCGTGCGGGGGGAACGAGGTGGAGTTGACACCGGGAAAAATCATCGCCCTGTCCCCCGACGCGGTTTATTCGACCAGGGCGGAGCGGCTTGTCAATCACTTTTACGTTCACTGCTTCGTGTCCCAGCCGTTTTCCGAGATAAAGGGGCGGATATTCGTGATGACGGCTCCGGAGCTGGCCAGGCAGGCATCCATCCTTGCGGGCAAGGTGAATGAACGGGCGGACGAGCCACGGACTCAGATGGAGTTGCTGGTGTACCTGAATTCAGTTTTTCTGGCGATTCCTGCGGAAAGCGTCCCGGACTGTCCGGCATACTCGCCGAAAGTGGCGAAATCCATGGAAATCCTCGAGAAGACCCAGAAGATTTCCAATGATGAGCTGGCTAAGTCGGTCAACATGAGCAGAAACGGTTTTTTGTTCCTGTTCAAGAAGGAAACCCGAACCTCGCCGCAGGCGTATTCCCGGCAGCTCAGACTTAACGAGGCCTGCATCATGCTTCAGCACAGCGACAAATCCATTGATGAGATAGCTCTTGAAACCGGGTTTTGCGACCGGTATTATTTTTCCCGCGCCTTCCATCAGGTGATCGGCTGCGCCCCCGGGCAATTCAGGTTCCGGAGATATCCGACGGGATAGGTCGGGAGCGAGGAGTGTAAATCTGCTGCAGGTGTCAAAAAATTTCAGCAGTAATCTTGAAATTGTTTAAGGTAGGGCGCGTTCTCCGTAACGCGCCGCCTCAAGAACGGACACCTCGGAGAGGCGTTCCCACCTTGAATTCGTCAATTTTGAAATTGGCTCATATTTGCAAAAGTTTCTTATTGATAAAACTGCGGCCACCGCAGTAGGCCGCTGAATTCTGGATTCTTTTTGGGTTGCGGGCAAAGCCCGCCTTAAAAATTAAAACTGACGCGTTACGTTCAAACAAGGAAACCAAATTAAAACTGACGGGGAAATCTTGATAAAACATTTCATAAGTGTATTCTTACGGGCTGTGAAAAAAGGATTTTCATTGTGCCTCTGCGGTTAATAAATGCTTGGAAGAGATATGCCATCAAACTATAAGAACAGGTATTATCCCGAGAAAAAGGGGTTGTACGATTTTGCGAACGAGCACGATTCCTGCGGAGTCGGTTTTGTTGTCAATGTTGACGGTGCCAGATCCCATAATATAGTTGAAAAGGGAATAGAAGTGCTTGTGAAGCTGCAGCACCGCGGCGCGGTGGGCGGAGATGCCAATACCGGCGACGGGGCGGGAATCCTCATTCAGATACCGGATGAATTCTTCAGGAGGACAATGTCGTCCCGGGGTGTTGACCTTCCCCCTTCCGGCCAGTACGGAGCGGGCATGGTTTTCCTGCCCAGGGATGCGGACCTCGCAAAAAAATGCATCTCTGTAATGAACAGGAGAATTCAGGAGGAGGGTTTTGAGGTTTCCGGATGGAGGGATGTCCCGACAGATGACAGCTCCCTCGGAAAACTTGCGAAGGATACGCAACCCCTCATAAAACAGTTTTTCATCTGCGGGAAAAAAGCCGAACTGGATACCGGCGCGTTCGAAAGAAAACTTTATGTCATGCGCCGTTGCGTGAGCAAGGCTGTTGCCGCAGAAGTCCCCGAAGGGGCGGATTATTTTTACATTTCGAGCCTGTCATGCCGGACAATTGTCTATAAAGGCCTTCTGATGGGAACGCAGCTTCCCCTTTATTATCCCGATTTAAGCGACAAGGACATGAAAAGCGCGATTGCCCTGATCCACCAGCGCTACAGCACGAACACGTTTCCGACATGGCCTCTTGCCCAGCCGTTCCGATATCTTGCGCACAACGGGGAAATCAACACCCTTCGCGGAAACATCAACCAGATGAGGGCCAGGGAAAAAGGATTTGAATCCGAAATTTTCGGAAGCGAAATCAAGAAGCTTCTGCCGATAATCCAGGAAAACCAGAGCGACTCGGCGTGTCTGGACAACGCACTGGAGCTTTTTGTCGCATGCGGACGCTCCCTTCCCCATTCAATGATGATGCTGATCCCGCAGGCGTGGGGTGAAAAATACAGGCTCGGACACGATTTGAAGGGGTTTTTCGAGTATCATGCGGGACTGATGGAACCCTGGGACGGTCCGGCTGCAGTTGCTTTTTCCGACGGTAAATCAATAGGGGCCATGCTTGACAGAAACGGACTGAGACCCGCAAGATACAGTATCACAAAGGACAATTTCATGGTGCTGGCCTCGGAAACGGGCGTACTTGATATTCCCGATGCACAAATCATTAAAAAGGGACGCCTCCGTCCGGGACAGATGATTTACGTGGACCTTGACCGGAAAAGGGTTCTTTTTGACGCCGAAATCAAGGCGCATATCGCAAGAAGGCAGCCATACCGCCGCTGGGTTGACGAGCAGAAAATACTCCTTCACGGATTGTTTGATTCAATAGTTCCGGTAAGGGTCAACGAGGAGACTCTTCTCGAAAGACAGATGCTTTTCGGCTATACCCGGGAAGACCTGAACATGATTCTGAAACCGATGGCTGAAAGCGGGCACGAACCGACGGGTTCCATGGGGAACGATGCCGCGCTTGCCGTGCTTTCGGAAAAGCCCCAGCTTCTTTTCGCATACTTCAAGCAGCTTTTTGCGCAGGTGACAAATCCTCCGATAGACTCCATCCGCGAAGAACTTGTGATGAGCCTTACAACTTTTCTGGGCAATTCCGGGAACGTCCTCAGGGAGACGCCGCAGCACGCCCATCTTGTGAAACTCAAAAACCCCATACTCACCAACGAGGATCTTGAGCGTCTGCGAAATTCGCAGATTTCATCTTTCCGGTCGGAAACCCTGAAAATATCCTTTCCGGCGCACGGAAAGAAGGATGATCTTGAAAACGCCGTCGAAAAACTCTGTGCTGATGCGGAGAAGAGTGTTAAATCGGGGAACTCCCTGATAGTTTTGAGCGACAAAAACATAGGGCGGGACAGCTCTCCGATCCCGTCGCTGCTGGCGGTTTCCGCAGTCAACCATCATCTCATCAGATGCGGACTCAGGACAAATTCGAGCATTGTGATTGAGACCGGGGAAGCCAGGGAGATCATGCACTTCGCCCTGCTGGTCGGTTACGGGGCTACGGCTGTCAATCCGTATCTTGCACTTGAAACGATTGCGGATCTGGTCAATAAAAACATGCTTGAGGTGAATATCAGCGTCACGGCGGCAATGGAAAACTATATAAATTCCATATGCCACGGTCTTCTGAAAATCATGTCGAAAATGGGTATTTCAACCCTTAGGAGCTATCGTGGCGCCCAGATATTTGAGGCTGTGGGGCTTGACGGGACGGTAGTTGGCAGATATTTCACCGACACCGCCTCCAGGATAAGCGGAATAGGGCTTGATGTGATTGCCGAAGAGGCGAATTCCAGATATGAAAAGGCTTTCAATCCGGAGTCCGGCACCCTGAGACTTCTTGATGCCGGAGGACAGTATCATTTCAGGAAAGGCGAGGAAAAGCATCTCTGGACGCCTGAAACCATATCCAGACTCCAGCAGGCGTCGCGCACAAATGATTATAATCTTTACAAGGCATATTCCTCGTATATAAATAATCAGGAGGAACACCTCTGCACCCTGCGCGGGCTTTTCAAGTTCAAAAAATCCAAGTCAATTCCGCTGGATGAAGTTGAACCGGCGTCGGAAATTGTCAAGAGATTTGTGACCGGGGCGATGTCGTTCGGATCGATAAGCAAGGAGGCCCATGAGACTCTCGCCATCGCGATGAACAGGCTCGGCGGGATGAGCAACAGCGGCGAGGGGGGGGAGGATCCGGCGAGATATAAGCCTCTCCCGAACGGAGACAGCCTCTGCAGCGCAATCAAACAGGTTGCCAGCGGAAGATTCGGAGTCACTATCGAATATCTGGCGAACGCCAGGGAACTGCAGATTAAAATTGCACAGGGGGCAAAACCCGGCGAAGGCGGACAGCTTCCCGGATATAAGGTGAACAAGGTGATTGCGAGAGTAAGGCATTCGACGCCAGGGGTCACCCTTATTTCACCTCCGCCTCATCACGATATCTATTCCATCGAAGATTTGGCCCAGCTCATATATGACCTTAAAAATGCGAACAGGGATGCCAGGATTTCCGTCAAGCTTGTTTCCGAGGTGGGTGTCGGGACGATTGCCGCAGGCGTCGCAAAAGCGCATGCGGATCTTGTGCTTATAAGCGGGCATGACGGAGGAACCGGAGCTTCTCCCCTGACATCAATCAAGCATGCGGGCCTTCCATGGGAACTTGGATTGGCGGAGACACAGCAGACCCTGGTTCTTAATCATCTGAGGGACAGGATACGCATTCAGGCTGACGGACAGATGAAGACGGGACGCGATGTCGTCATAGGGGCGATGCTTGGAGCTGAAGAGTTCGGATTTGCGACATCAGCCCTGGTCGTATGCGGCTGCGTCATGATGAGGAAATGCCATAAAAACACATGCCCTGTCGGAATAGCGACACAGGATCCCGAACTTCGCAAGAGATATACCGGCAAACCTGAACACGTAATTAATTTCTTCATGATGCTTGCCGGGGAAGTCAGGGAATACCTTGCCGAACTGGGGTTTGGAAAACTTGACGACATCATAGGAAGAAGCGATTTGCTTGAGACCAATACGGCCATTGATTTCTGGAAAACAAAGAACCTTGATTTTTCATCCATCTTCCAGAAACCGGCCGAATCCGGACTTGCGGTAAGATGTTCCAGAAAACAGGATCATGGAATAGACAGGTTCTTTGATGTCAGACTGTTGGACAGGGTGAAAGACTCCATAAAAAACAGGAAGCCTTTTGAAACCGAGCTTCCGATATGCAATGTTGACAGGACGGCCGGGACGATGATATCCCATGAAATAGCGAAACTCTATGGTAATGCCGGTCTTCCGGAAGACACCATCAAAGTGACTTTCAGGGGCTGTGCCGGGCAAAGTTTCGGAGCGTTCCTCGCCCATGGAATCACATTCACACTTGTCGGAGAGGCCAATGATTATCTCGGAAAAGGATTGTCCGGAGGCAAGATAATGGTAAGGCCTTCTGAAAAAGCGGGTTATGACGCCTCTGAAAACACAATTGCCGGAAATGTGCTTCTTTACGGGGCGACCGGCGGAGAAGTCTATATAAACGGACAGGTTGGCGAAAGGTTTGCAATACGTAACAGCGGGGCCTGGGCCGTAATTGAGGGTGCCGGCGACCATTGCTGCGAGTATATGACCGCAGGCAGAGTTGTTGTTCTCGGCCCGGTGGGTGTCAATTTCGCCGCCGGAATGAGCGGAGGAATCGCGTATGTCTACGATGAAAACAACACGTTCGACGAATTCTGCAACCTGAGCATGGTTGACCTTGAGCAGATCGTAGCTTCGGAGGACATATTTGAGCTCAGGAAAATGATTGAAAAACACTTTGCCTTAACCGGCAGCAGGAAAGCCCGGAAAATTCTTGAGGACTGGGAAAATTCACTGCAGCTTTTTGTCAAGGTCTTCCCGATGGAATATCGTAAAGTGCTTGGCCGGATGATGAAGGAAGACGAAGAAATAAAACGCGAAGTCAAGCAGGAATAAAGGTTTGTTGTGCTGCCGCACCACAAACAATATCGAAATATTTTAATTGTACAGGAAATTGTATTTTTCCCGCTTTATGATTGCATGGCAATCTTTTGGAGTGCGCAGTGTAAGCTGCGCTTTTGGATTGTCTTAAAGCGGCGCTAACACGCCGCACTCCGAAAGACGCCATGCGTCAAAAAAGTTCCGGTGAAGCCGGTTAATTAAGCGTTGAAGAAAACAATCCAAATTGACTACTGACGAATTGCATTTGTTTGTAGTTAAGCCCGCAAGGGCTGTGTTTTTGTTTGGAGTTTGGATTTTTCTATTTTAAAGGTATAGGAATTTCAAAGTTTATGAATATCCAATGGTAATTCAAATTCCAAAGCACAAACAAGCTCCAGATTTCAAATGAAGAAAAATTCCAAACTAATAAAAAAACAATATAAGAACATGCCTTGCGGCATTGACTACGAACAAATTAAGATTTGTTTTTGTT
>JBAYFV010000160.1:0-8378 GCA_041666985.1 Victivallales bacterium | reverse complement strand
TTTATCCGTCAATCCTGTTTTCCGTTTTCTACGGGCCGTTTTTGTGTGATATGAGGGTTG
This sequence comes from Victivallales bacterium, assembly GCA_041666985.1. Lineage (GTDB taxonomy): Bacteria > Verrucomicrobiota > Lentisphaeria > Victivallales > GWF2-50-93 > GWF2-50-93. Next base: position 8,318 of record JBAYFV010000160.1, on the reverse strand, counting down.
GGAACGTTGTCTTGATGCAGCTTGCATTTATTGCCCTTTTTCTAGCCTGTGCACATCTGATTCGCAAAAAGGATACTGGTCTGCTGATTGGAGGCACATTTCTCGGCTTTATGGTCTTCTTCAAGCCAAACATGATCTTTTTGCCGTTCATGCTTTTTGCCGGATGGCTGGTGTTGAAGCAGTTTAGACAGGTCATCTTGTCATCTATTGGAATGATAGTCGGCTCTATTGTTGCATTATTGTCGGCTGCAATGTTTTTTTCCACTTTCCGTGTCTGGTTCTGGTGGTTCAAGTCGGCATGCAATGTTTCCAATCTGCCATATGTGTCCGTGGAGGAGGGGAATTTTGCGCTTTCGAGAGTGTTGTGGGAGATGTGCGGTATTCAAAAGCTGCCGTTTATCTTCTTGGTGATTTTCCTCGCCGTCATAATTGCGATCGCCATCTCCCTAAGAAAGAAAAATTTTTCAAAACCGTCTGCTCAACCGCAATCTTCTTCGCCGGGAAACCTTCTGATGATCAGCATTGGATGTTTGTTGTACCTGATTTGTGCTCCGCTTGTGTGGATTCACTATTGCATGCTTGTTCTGCCTGCATTCATGTATCTGGCGCGGCCAATGCCGGCAATGCGGGGAGCACAGCAGGCGGTCATATACTCTCTGGCATTGATTTCATACTGTTTCGTAAGCGTTGCCGGACGTTCAGATCTGACAGGATTGTCCATGGCGGCTTCCGCCATATTGTGCAACATCGGACTAATCTGCCTGATGTCATGCCTCCTCTGGTTATGGTGTTCCGGATGTTTCAATCAGAATCCCCCGGAACGATGATCATCAGTTCTGATCCATTCTTGACGGCTTGCCGGGATATGGCTTGGGTTCGTCTATGTTTTCCGCTTCCGCTTCCACGAAGTCGACATAATTATCCGGCAGCACCTGTTCTTCGGCAAGTGTGACCGTGCCGTCGTCTGCGGCATCTGATTTGTAAGTTTTCAGATTCACATACAGTTCATGCAGGTCGGTAATGCCTCCCCACAGGAACCAGACGGTGGTTATAATCCCGATGACCAGCGGAATGATGATGGCATAATAGTGCCAGTATGTGGCCCACCAGCTTATCGGCCACGGGCTAATCAGATTCCACAAGGTGACGACAATGAACACAACCCACCAGAACATGGTCCAGCTGAAAACGCTGGCTGAAATCGCCTTATCGCTTTTAGTGAAATGTTCATCAATGCCGATTATGGAACGCCATGACCACCTCTTTTCAAATTCAATTTTTATTTTGTCGCCGGCAATCGCGTATTTGCCGCGGTGAAGCATTCTTTCCATGTTGAAATCTTCTTTGCACGTGAGCATTGAGACGACAAAGTATAATGTCATAGATGTGGCCATTGCCCAGAAAAACATGACCTGTCCGTTGATCGGGAACTTCCCGGCATTGTCTATGATAATCTGAGTGTTCGGGAAAAACTGTAACAGCCACGGATGTATTGTCTTCCAGTACTGCTGGAGGATGATTCCGCCCACCGCCAGTCCGGAACCCGAAATCATTGAGGCCCAGGCTCCGGCGGTCGTTCCTTTCTTCCAGTAGAGGCCGCCGGCGATAACCGACCCGGCCCCGCCCAGGAAAATAGCCCCGGTCAGTGCGAAGAACATCAGGATATATTCAGTTTGACGGAAGAGCAGACTGAAAAAGAATCCGAAGACGGCTACTCCGATAATCGCCCAGCGTAACAGATTGATGTGCTGCTTCGGGGTAAGCGCTTTTTTCCTTATGGGAAGGACGATATCCTGAATAAAAATACTTCCCCAGGAATGCAAGTAGGAACTGTCGCACGCCAGCAGGCCGAAGAGCATGATCGAACACAGCATCCCCTTGATTGCAATCGGGAGCATGTAATTTATCGCAATCGGCATGCGCATCTGGTTTTGGATCTGGGGGTCGGCAATCTTGTTCAGAATTTCCTGAACATGGGCGGACTGGGCCGCAAAATCGGGATGCTTTAAAAAAGTTATTGCGCAAACTGCCAGCAGGGTTACCATCACGCCTTTTGAGGCGTTGCGCCAGGTTCCGAGGATGGCTCCCATTTTTGCTTCATGGGCGTTTTTTGCGCAGGAGTTGAACGCATGCCCGCCTTGCCAGGCCATGACGCTGTAAACGCCTCCCAGTATTCCGATAAGCACGTACCAGATGTTAAAATCCTTTGCTTTCGCAATATCGAACGGGTTTAGCATGGATTTACCGGCGGGCGCCTGCGACATTACTTCTTGTATTTGCGACCAGTCGAATATGACCAACAGCGCAACAATGATGACAATAAACATCACCAGCGCGAGCAGCCCTTCGACGCAGTCGGTGATCATGACGGTAAGCTGGCCGCCGGTCAGCGTCATGACCAGCGCCAGCGTCAGATATACGGCCATGATGATGGCGAAGGTGGGGATGGCGAAGTTCAGGATATGCACGTCCTGGGGAAGACCGCAGAAATATACGAAAAAACGTGCGCTGACCGCAGGGAAAATACCGTAATTTATCAGTCCGGACATGAATCCGAGGAAGCCTGCAAACAACCGGAATGATTTACTGTATCTGATTTCAAAAAACTGGGCAAGTGTCATCGCGCGGGTTTCGCGGTAACGGTAATATACATATCCGGTAAGTGCGATAAACAAGCCCAGAGGGATGGTTATCATCTGCCACCAGTTGATTGTAAATCCGGCTTCATAGAAAAGTTCGTACACCGCAACCATGCTGATAACCGCCATGCCCATTTCGCCTCTGGCGTTGCAAACCAGATATCGTCCGCCAAGACGGCCGCCGGCCATAAATTCCGCAACACCGGTCACATGTTTCTGCGTCCTGAAAGCGACAATTGCAATCACAGTCAGGGGAATCAACACTATCATCCAGTCAATCCATGACATCATTTTTCAATTCCTCCGGCCCAGTCTTTCGAACCGCCGTAAATATTCACTGAACTTGGACAATTGCAAGGGTTCGTTTCCAAAGTAGGGCGGATTTTCCATCCCGCCGAATGCAAAGTTCATTTTGCGGCGAGTCCTAATGCTGGTTTTTGAATTCCTTCCTGTAGGTCTTGGGAGGCAGATTGTAATATTTTTTAAACAGACGGGAGAAATAAAACCCATCGGGCATGCCGCATTTTTCCGAGATGGCGCTGATCTGGTCGCTGGAATGCAGCAACAGCTGTGCCGCGTTCTGCAGGCGGCATTTGATCAGGTAATTCACTGGTGAAGTTCCGGCATGTTGCCGGAAAATCCGCCGGAAATGCGGGTAGGATACTCCGAGCGATAAAGCCTCTTCGGTGAAATCCCATTCCAGCTGCGGATTTTGCGCCAGCGCATTTTCCAGCTGTTTCAATCCCGGTATGAGATGGCTGTTGATTTCCGGTTTTTCCGCAGGTTGCTCATGGAGCTGGAGGAGCAGGTCTTCCAGCAGCAGCGCCGCACGGTCATAATTCTGAGGCGGATTGCACCCGATGTTTTCAACCAGTTCTCGGAGCGTGTGCAGGAAGCGTTCTGAATTGACTATCCTGATCAGCGGTTGCCTGCGGTTGAGCACAATCAGTCCGTCCCTTATGAACCTGTCCGCACGCGGCCCTTTGAAACAGGCGTAAACATGATGCCGGGTTTTCCCGGAAGGGGAACCGTAGTAAAATTTCAGGCGTGGCTGGCTTATGAAAGCATAGGGGCCTTCGACTTGCTGGCGCGGATTGTCCCCCATTGCAAAATCCATCAGTCCGGCATGGTTGTATTGGATACCGTAATATCCGTCGAAAAAACGGTCTTTCTGGATATAGCCGTGCTGCGCATGTTCGCCGCAGCCGATAAAACTTATGCCTTTAAAATATTTCATGATCAAATAGTCCAGTATTTTGCTCAAAATATCTATTTTATACGCGGAAAAAATATCATATAATATAATCATATAGTCCATTGAATCAAAATACTGGAGGAAATATGATAAGGTTCGGGGTTGCCGATTACGGGATGAACGTGTGGTACGGCGGGCTTTATGACATTGAGGAGCGTCTGCTTGAACTGAAGAAACTGGGATACAATGGAACAGAGAGGCTTGAAGCGGTGAGTCCGTCGGATGCGATTTACAAGGCGGCGCTGTACCGCAAGCTTGGAATGGATTTCAGCACCTGTCGCGGACCGAGCGTCCAGATCTCAACCGAATGGACTGCCGCGCTGGGCAAGGACTATGTATGGCTTTCTCCCGGACAGAATGACCGCGAGGTTGATTTCAACGTGTTCTGCCGCCGTTGCAACGTCATGGCCAAATCTTGCAGCCGCTGGGGAGTTGCCGCCTCCATCCACAACCACATGGGGCAGCGTGTTGAAAACCAGAAAGAACTGGAAGATTTCCTGAAGGTCTGCCCGGATGCCGGGATTGTATTTGATACTGGACATCTAAGCATGGCCGGCGGAGATCCGGTTGAAATAGTCAAAAAATATTACAGGCGCATTTCGGTAATGCATCTTAAAGACGTGTTCCTGACAGGCGGTACGCGTCCGTACGGCATCAGGGAATACCGGTTCTGCGAACTTGGCGCCGGCAACAACGGATTCAGCAATTCCGGGGTCATTGAAATGCTTCTTGAAGTCGGATGGGAGGGATGGATTCATATTGAACATGACACCCATCTGCGCGATCCCCTCACGGATCTGGCGGCAAGCCTGAAATTCATTAAAAATATAATCGGGAAGGACAATATATGATGAAAAAGATTAAAGTAGGCATATGGGGGCTTGGACGGGCCGGCATCGGGATGCACATCCCCGAGATTGCAAAATTCCCTGGAATGTTTGAGATTGTCGCAGGCTGCGACATTGACAAAGAGCGTATTCAGGCGGCAAGGGCAAAACTGCCTTCATGCCGTTTCTACGGCAGACCGGAGGAATTCCTGAAGGATCCTGAAGTGGAACTGGTTTCAATAGCCACCCGTTCTCCGGATCATGCCGCCCATGCCATCAAGGCGCTTGCCGCCGGGAAATATGTGTTCCTGGAAAAACCGATAGCGCTGACTTGTGCGGACGCTGAAAAACTGAAAAAGGTGTCTGGAAAATATCCGGGAAAGCTTTATTTGCGGCATAACCGCCGGTACGAGGCGCCGTTCACCCACATCCGCGAAATAATTGCAACCGGTGTCCTCGGCAATATCTATGAAGTCAAACTGCACCGTCACGGTTATCAGCGCCGGAATGACTGGCAGACGATCATCGGATGCGGCGGCGGACAGCTCAACAACTGGGGGCCGCACATCATTGACCATGCGTTGCGTTTCCTTGGTTCACCTGTCGCAAAAGTCTGGAGCGATCTGAAAAGGATTGCCGCCGTCGGCGATGCCGAAGATCATCTTAAAATCGTCCTCACCGGAAAAAACGGACGGATTGTAGATCTGGAAATCAGCGGCGGTGCCGCCATTCCGCAGCCGGAATACATCATTTTCGGCAGCAAAGGCGCGCTGGTTTGCCAGGGGAATACGATCACGATGAAATATATCGCCCCCAGGCAGAAGCTCCGGAAAATGAAAGCCTATGCGGGCAATCCCCCTCTGAACGGCGCTTTCGGAAATACGGAAGAGCTGAAGTGGGTGGATAAGATTCTACCCGTAGCTCCAAAGGCCGCCTGCGATGTCCATCATGTCTGGAAAGGACTTTACGAGGCGATCCGCAGGGGCAGACCCTATCCGATCACCATTGACGAGGCTGTAGAAGTGGTCAGAATCGCCGAACTGGCGAAAAAGGGAACTGAATTCGCCGCCAAAAGCTAAATTTTCACTCGTGCGGAAGTATGTCTTCGGTATTTTTCAATTGGCCCGGGATATTTAAAGCCTGCTGACTGCAGATCACTGTGTTTCCTCCGGTACCGGATGCGAGAAAAAGAGGATCTCCGAATTCTCGAAAGCGCCCTTGTGGTTTTTGAAACCCTCTCTCAGCGTTGTGCAGTTATAGTTTTTCTTTCCGGCCTGAATTATATCGGGTCCGTCCGCAAAAATAAGGGAATCTGATTTTTCGCATGGCCTGACAACTACGATATGCCCGGGGTTTTCAGGGTCTGGATTCTTCCACACCGCAACTACGACATTCCCCTGGTTTGCGAGTTCCTGAGCCTCCGTCGGAAGAAAGACCTGTGTCCAGTTTTTTGACGGGCCGATTTCAAGAAGCCAGATGTACTGGGCATTTGAAAGCATAACCGCTGAATGTTCCGGAGGTCTGAGAATATATATGCCCAGGTTTTCACATACGGATGCCACAAATGAACTGCAGTGAGTATGTGTTTTTTTACTGGTGGGTGAATGTTTTTTGTCTTTTTCTCTTGGATTTGCAGAAGGGGGGCTGTTTTTAATATCGCCTGTCCGCCAGTCGATATTTTCAGCGGAAGACAGCCATTTCCTGTCGACATGCATGCTGTCAAGGGTTTTGGAAAGGGCGATTCCTCTTTCAGTTACCGTTGCCTGGCTGAACACGCACAGGCCTTGGAGGAATACAAGTGATGCCAGCAGGATGATTTTCATTTTTGACATTTTCAGGGACACCCTTATATTTTGCTTCGAACTGTCTTTATCAGCTCCGCAAGCCTCTCGCTCTCCCTTATGAAATGTGACGAGGAGGATATTTTCGGACAGAAGATGACAGGCCCCCCGTATGATATGTTTTTCAGAACCGCGAACCAGGCTTCAAGGATCTTTTCCACCATAAGGTTGCCTGCTTCAGGTTCGTAGACGAAACGGACAATGTTCGTGTCGAACCTGTACCATCTGATGAGTTCCCCGAGAAAACGGTTTCTTAAGGGATCGTGCGGATAAATATCCGCAGAGAAACGTATTCCTCCGTACATGGTGTCCTTGAGAAATGAAAAATAATTTTCAGCCGTCGCCGGCGGCACCGTCGGGATTCTCGCCGGCAGGCAGAGACATACCTTTTCGCCGTATAGGGCAGAAGCCGCCTGTTTTATGAAAGCAATGATGAAATCCCTCCTTTCACGGTTCTCTAACGCAAGATCTATGCCAAAATCAATTGATACGTTAGGACATGGATATCCCGACACTTTTTTTAGAATCATGGAAAGCTGTTTTTGAATCTTTTCCATGATGTTCGGCGTCTGCCCGTAAATGGTTCTTGTTATTGACTGGGGGAGCGGATCCCTGACATTGAATATTTCCATTCCGGTTGATTTGAACTCGTTTGATATGTTCTTGAAGTCAAGAAAGTCTCCGGGTATCTCGACTCCCGAAAAAATATTCCGGTTTATGTTCCCCAGGGTCGCCTCCCAGTCTTCAGGCCCGCAGACGTAGCTCAGGCCCATCTTGTTTTTGAAGCTGCTTTTTTCCTGGATTTTGTTCATGTTTCCCCGGTTTCTTTTTCCTGACAGACAAAATTTGTCTTTCAGGGGAAAGTTATTTGAATTGCATATACGTGGAATACCAGTGTCACCAGCCGGATTCCCGCAGGGAATCCATGTTGATGTTTGAATTGTCGCGCATCGCTCCGGAATATTTTAAATGATTAAGGACATATTTGCCTATGAGATCTGTTTCTATGTTGACCAGTTCACCTGCTTTTCTGCCTTTTAAAGATGTCATCTCGATTGTCGAAGGAATAAGATGCACGGTGAAATAGCCCTTCTCAACCTCCGCTAAAGTAAGAGATACGCCGTCTATGGACACGCTTCCTTTTTCAACAAGGAAAGGCTCGAGTTCTTTTGGATAATTAACAGTGATCACCCAGTCGCCGCCCTCTTTTCCAAGTTTTTTCACAGGGCAGGCGGCATCAATGTGACCTGTTACAAGATGGCCTCCCAGCCTGTCTCCAAGCGACATCGCTCTTTCGATATTGACTTCTGCGCCAACGGGAAGAGAACCAAGATTTGTCCTGTTGAAAGTTTCCTCAAGGACATGGAAGGTCAGAAGGTTCCCCGATGAACCTTCCAGTGTGAGGCATGCCCCGTTCACGGCGACGCTTTCGCCTTTTACGGGATTTGCCAGGGGGATTTTGAGTCCGACAATAAATTTTCCGGCTTTCCCGGAGAGCTTCCTGTCTGCGATGTTCGCAACTGTCTGTATTATTCCTGTAAACATATATTTCCAGAGTTTTTGATGGAGACCCCGGAAATATATATCATGTCGGAGGATTAACCAACTGCTGCGGAGTTTTTTCGTGACGGACCCTAAGTAGTCGTGTTCATAAATACGGTGACGCTGGTGGGAGCAACGGCAGAGGGGGCGTGCTTCCGGTCTGATTGGCCAATACCCGAAGCGGTCTTGGCCAAGTAGTCCGGGAGCGCGCAGA
>JBAYFV010000159.1:0-8392 GCA_041666985.1 Victivallales bacterium | reverse complement strand
TATAGGGATGATGAGTACTTCCACCTAAAGATATTTGACTTGCCGCAAATGAAAAATGAGGCTAGACTATAAACTTCGTGCAATAAACCGCAGAAGAGGCAAACATTTGATGCTATCACGCCCTTGATGATTTCTTTTTTGAAATCATCCTGTCTTCTGAATAAGCATTGATTATCTTTTCTATCAGCGAGTACCGGACAACATCTTTTGAACTGAAGTGGCAGAATATGTCTTTCTCCCTGATGGACTGAATGTATTTCAGCTGAGCCAGGATTCTCGGTATGATTTCAGGTTTCTTCCTTCCTGCTTTTATCTTGGAGGAAAAGAGATTATGCATTTTTTTTCACGGTGGTGGCGGTATGCGGAAAGAAGCTGTTCAAAATTCGGCTGCAGAAGAGATTCCCCCCCCCTCATTTTGCAGACTGATAAGCTCCTTGATGAAAGAAGATATTATTGAGAGGGCGGATGAATTCTCGGAAATTATTTTTACCCAGAGATCCCTCGAAGCAACATGAACGTCAAGCTCCTTTTCAATGAGCTTGAGGTTCTTGGAGATGTTTCCGGCAAAAACGGAATTCAGGCCTTCCTGCCCGTCAAAATAAAAAATTTCCTCTTCTGCCATTTTATGAAAGACTGATTTTTACTGGGCCGGAATATTTATTTTCATTCCGACTTTCAGCTTTCCGGCATCTGAAATCTTATCCTTGTTTGCATCGAGGATGACATTCCATTTGCTTGACTTTCCATATACTTTCTTGGCGATCGTGGAAAGAGTGTCGCCTCTCTGAATGGTATAAGTCTGCGCTTCAACTTTTTTCTTTTCCGCAGCCTGCGGAGCCGGAGAAAGCGGAGTCTGCTCGATGGGAGTTAAAAGAGCCGGAACCGGCTGATTCTCTTGAATAATGACAGTTTCCCCTGTTGCGTTGTTCGAGCTTGGAGGAGCGGTTCTTGGAGGTTTCCATTCAGAATAGGAGGAACCTATGTATTCCGCCCAATGCGACTCTGCCGGGCTGTACGGAGTCTGAGAAAGTTCTGTGGTGGTACACCCGGAAACGATTGCCATCAGAACACCCGCTGCACATAGTAAACTGATTCTTGTTTTCATAATCAATAACCTTTCTTCTATAATAAATGTCATTATAATATAAATCAACTTGTGAAAGACCGCAAGATCAAAACTGCATTGTGTCCTCCGAAACCGAGATTTATATTCACGGCGGTATTGATCTTTCTCTCGACCGCCTTATTCGGAGTATAGTTAAGATCGCACTCCGGATCGGGATTTTCAAGGTTGATTGTAGGGGGAATGATGCCGTTTTTCAAAGCCATGGCACAGGCTATAGTTTCAATTCCGCCGGCGGCTCCCAATGCGTGTCCGGTCACACCCTTGGTGCTGCTAACATTCAATTTATAGGAGTGTTGACCGAAAACCGACTTGATTGCAGCCGTTTCAAACTTGTCGTTGAGATGTGTGCTTGTTCCGTGGGCGTTGATATAATCAATATCTTCAGGAGACATCTTTGCATGATCCAAAGCCGTTTTTATCGCCAGAGCTGCGCCAGCCCCTCCGGGAGCGGGTGAAGTGATATGATAGGCATCGGCGGTGGCACCGTATCCCACTACTTCAGCAATAATATCGGCACCTCTTTTTTTTGCATGCTCAAGTTCTTCGAGTATGAGGACACCGGAACCTTCAGCCATTACGAATCCGTCACGCTGAGCGTCAAACGGGCGGCTCGCCCTCAGAGGCTCATCATTCCTTTCGCTCATCGCCCTCATTGAACAGAATCCGGCGAATCCAATCGGAGAAACCGTGGCCTCTGCTCCGCCGGCAACCATTACTTCCGCATCACCGCGCTTGATAATCCAGAAAGACTCACCTATTGAATGACATGATGTCGCACATGCGCTGACAATTCCGAAATTAGGCCCCTGCGCTCCGTAACGCATTGATATTGAACCGGAAGCCATGTCGCCTATAAGCATGGGGATAAGCAGGGGGGAGCTTTTTTCAGGCCCCCTGTTATAGAGAATATTGCACTGCTGCTCAAAGGTCTGCATTCCTCCGATTCCGCTGCCTACAATGACTCCGACTCTGGCGGGATTAATTCCTTCAAGCCTTGGCGATATTCCGGCACTTCTGATGGATTCATCGGCGGCGGCTATTGCATAGTGGCAGAACATATCGAGGCGTCTCGCCTCTTTTTCCGACATGTAGTCTGCTATATTGAAGTTTTTAACTTCGCCGGCGATTCTTGTACGGTAACGGGTTGCATCAAAACGTGTTACTGGAGCGATACCAGAACGGCCGTTAACAATAGAATCCCAGAATTCCCGTACGCTGTTGCCGACGGAGGAAATTATCCCGGTTCCGGTGATTACCACGCGCCTGTCGTTCATTTTAGCCTCATAACCTTTTAAGCTTTTACAAAAAGGGGCCACTTCTCAAATGGAGAAATGACCCTTTTTAATACCTATTGCATTATCCCTGCTGATTATGCCCTTCAATGTACCTGATGGCATCGCCGACAGTTGTCAGTTTTTCAGCATCTTCATCTGGAATATCAGCACCGAATTCTTCTTCAAGAGCCATGACCAGTTCTACCTGGTCGAGAGAATCCGCCCCTAAATCTTCAATGAATTTCGCTTCCGGTGTCACTTGGTCTGGAGAAACTCCGAGCTGCTGCACTACAATTTCTTTTACTTTGTCAGCTATTGAAGCCATTAAATCGTCTCCTGTTTTAGGTTAATTTTCACAATCTACCATATCAACAATCGAAATGTTTCGTTAAAATGCATTCAAATTTTTTAAATTCAAACGTAAATTAATAAAACCTCCGAAAGTTTTCACATCAGCAGTCCGCCGTCAACATTAATCACCTGCCCGGTAATATAATCCGAATCCGGAGAACTTAGGAAAAACACGGCCTTTGCAACGTCTTCCGGTGTCCCCTGACGTTTCATCGGTGTGACCAACAAAAAAGCCTGGGTCGCCTGTTCAGGAAGATTCTTTGTCATGTCGGTCATGATATATCCCGGAGCAACCGCGTTCGCAGTTATATTCCTTGTCGCAACTTCCTTGGCCGTTGTCTTTGTAAGCCCGATAACGCCGGCTTTGGAGGCTGAGTAATTCGCCTGGCCCGCATTTCCCATCCTGCCTACAACCGAAGCGACATTCACTATCTTTCCGTATTGGGCCTTCATCATCGGGCGCAGAACGGCTTTCGTGAAATTGAATGTCCCCTTGAGGTTTACACTGATGACGGCATCCCACTGCTCCTCGCTCATTCTGACTATAAGGGTGTCTTTTGTAATCCCCGCATTGTTTACGAGAATGTCAACTTTTCCGAACTTATCCATCGTGGCCTTCACGGCCGCCTCAGCATCATCATATTTCGTCACATTTGCGCCGAGGGCAATTGCTTCAACGCCCTTCTGACGGAATTCCTCCGCAGTCTGTTCGGCAACTTCCTTCATGATGTCTACGATTGCCAGAGATGCCCCTTCTTCTGCGAATCTCGCGCAGATCGCTTTTCCGATACCTCTTGCCCCGCCTGTTACAAGAGCAACTTTCCCTTTAAGTCTCTGTGATTCCATAATTCACCCTCGGTTTGGTTGTTGGATGACTTCAATATCCGGATTTTACGAAAAGGATAAAAAAAATAACATCATTTGATTTTTTTTCCATTGGAGAATAAAAAAATATCAAAACATTCGCCAGCGTTGCCTCTGAAACAGCTGAAACTTGGTGTTTTCTATTTAAAAATAAATTAAGCGCCTTGAAAACAGCATTTTTTACAGCATTATATGGAATACGAATAAATTCTATAGAATATAAAAATGAAAAATTCTTTAAAACAAAAAGCATACGACTACATCCTGTCCAAAATAATTTCCGGGGAGTTTGAACCAGGCAGGCGTTTGTGCGAAGTCGGCCTGGCAAAGGAAATCGGCATAAGCCCCACTCCTCTGCGGGAAGCATACCGACAGCTTACAGCGGAAGGAATCCTGGAACACCGTACGAATTCAGGAATCATTGTTGCGGAGATAAACACCCCGAAAATTACCGAACTGTATGAGGCGCGCGAAGTCCTTGAGGCTTTTTGCGCCAGACAGGCGGCATTTAAGATGAACCGGCTTGACGCGGAGGAGTTGGAAGAATGTTTTAACAGGCAATGTTCAATTGCGCGTAAACTGAAAATATCGCATAAGAAAACTTTCAGTTCCGAGGAGGAAATAGAATACATGAAAGCTGATGCCGAATTTCATCTCCTTATTCTTGCCGCTTCGGAAAATTCGATAATAATCAAAACCATGAGGGAATGTCATATCCTGGGCCGTCTTCTTGGCTTCAACCGCCACAGGCACACTTTGGCGCAGGTTTCGACCACTCTCAGGCATCATCGTGAAATCCTGCGACATATAAAAATGCAGAATCCGGACAAGGCTGGGCGCTGGATGGAAACGCACATCCGTTTCAGCAGGGATACTGCGCGGAAAAACAGGAAACCCGACCATCCGGAAAATAACGACAAGAGAGCATATTCGAAAATGCTCTATGATTCGATATATAAAATGGAACAGAACGAGGTGATTCCAAAATCATGAAAATGAACGACATCACTGAACCGGTAATTTACACCGCGAACCTTGAACGTTATGCCGCATCCGACCGGAAGTTTCAGGGAATCCCCGGCATTGAATGCGATGGAAAAGGCATGCTCTGGGCGACATGGTATTCCGGCGGTGTTACTGAAGGACCGGATAATTATGTGGTACTCGCCAGGAGCGATGACGACGGTGCGAGCTGGAGAGATCCTGTTGCCGTGATAGATCCGCCCGGCATAACGCGGGCGTTCGATCCATGCCTGTGGCGCTCACCCGACGGACACCTCCGTCTGTTCTGGTCGCAGAGCGACGGCTGGACTGACGGCAGGATGGGCGTTTGGATGGCGACGGTCGAATCGTCAACGCCAATTTCATTCTCAAAACCACGACGCATCGCAAACGGCGTCATGATGAACAAGCCGACGGTTCTCTCGAACGGCGAATGGCTTCTGCCGATTTCACTCTGGCATGCGGATATCACCTCCGGCTATTTCGGTGACAAAGGGAACGATCCCCTGAAAAACGAACGCGCGGCGAATGTGTATGCCTCCCGCAGTGGCGGCGAGTTCCTTTATCGAGGAGGCGTGGACATCCCCGGACGATCCTTCGACGAGCACATGGTCGTTGAGCGAAAAGACGGTTTGCTTGTCATGTATGTACGTACAAAATACGGTATTGCCGAGAGCGTGTCGGCTGACGGAGGGAGAATGTGGCGCGCGGGCGTTCCATCAAAGATCGCAGGTCCGTGTTCGCGCTTTTTCATCCGACGGCTGCGCTCGGGCAAGCTCCTCATCGTCAACCATTATCAATTCACCGGACGCTCGCATATGACCGCATCTATTTCGGACGACGACGGCGTCACATGGTATGGACATCTTCTGCTCGACGAACGGACGGACGTGTCATATCCCGACGGTGTGGAATCGGAGGATGGTACAATATATATCATCTATGACCGCGAACGACAGGGAGCAGGAGAAATTCTGATGGCGCGTTTTACCGAAGCGGAAGTCGTTCACGGAAAGATAAAACATCAATCATCGCAGTTGAAGATGGTGGTGTCGCGCATGGGGAGGAAAGAATGAACACCAGGGAAACAATACGGAAACACGAATCGGCATCCGGTGTATCTGCCGGGACGACAGACCCGTTTTACAATGGCAAATTCATAGTAGGTTTTGGAGAAGTGATGCTGCGTCTTGCGCCGCAGGAACATTTAAGGCTGGCGCAGACATTGCCGGGAGAACTCAAGGCGACTTTCGGCGGCGGCGAGGCCAATGTATGCGCGTCTTTAGCCATCCTGGGGGAAAAGTCCAGATATGTAACGGCAATACCTGAAAATTACATATCGGAAGCTTTTAAGACGCAGATGCGCGGCCTGGGTGTTGATACGGCAAAGATACTGATGAAAAAATCCGGCAGATTCGGTGTTTATTATGTTGAAAACGGAGCAAATCAGAGGCCGTCAAACGTGTTATACGACCGCGAGTGCTCCAGCATTTCCCAGAGCGGCTCTGAAGACTATGACTGGGATTCCATACTTGAAGACAGCAAGTGGCTGCATTTGTCGGGCATAACTCCGGCACTGAGCGAAAAGGCGTTTAAAAGTACGCTGGAGATTGCAAAGAGCGCCGCCGGGAAAGGCATTACGGTTTCATGTGATTTGAATTTCAGGAAAAAACTGTGGAACTGGAATCCTTGTAAAAGCGCAGGGGAACTTGCCGGAGAATGCATGACTCAGATAGTGGAACATGTTGATGTGATAGTAGGAAATGAAGAGGATGCACTTGATGTTTTCGGGATAAACGCAGGAAATTCGTCGGTTGACAAGGGACATGTAGAGGCGGAGTCATATCGTGAGGTCGCAAAAAAATTATCGGAAAGATTCCCAAAAGCGAAATATGTCGCCATAACATTGAGAGAAAGTGTTTCAGCAAGCCATAACAACTGGGGGGCGATGCTTTATGACACAAAAGACAAAAAAGCATTTTTCGCGCCGCTTGACGAAAACGGCAAATACGTTCCCTACCAAATCACTGATATAGTGGACAGGGTCGGCGGCGGTGATTCTTTTTCAGCAGGACTGGTTTTTTCACTGAATCACCCTGAGTTCAAGGAAGCGCAGAAGGCGATAGCGTTTGCCGCCGCGGCAAGTTGTCTGAAGCATTCCATAATGGGTGATTTCAATTATGTGCGGCTGGACGAGGTAATAAACCTTATGAAAGGAAATTCTTCAGGGAGGGTTGTCAGATGAGTATCAAGGGAAATGTCAGGTTGGAAGAATTCAGCAGAATCACTGCGGAAACCAGAGTGATAGCAATATTGAGGGGGATATTGTCTCCGGATGTCCGGAGGGTTTGTGAAATTCTGATGGAAAGCGGGGTACGCCTGATTGAAATAACCCTGAATTCCCCCGATGCGCTCAAGAGCATAAAAATAGCTTCTGAAGCAGTCGGGGGGAAAGCTGTAATCGGCGCTGGAACAGTCCTGACTGAGGACGATGTTGCAAATGTTGCGGACTCAGGCGGACAATTTATAATATCGCCGAATGTTGACACAAGAGTAATCAGGAAGACAAAAGAACTCGGGTTAATTTCAATTCCCGGATTTATGACACCGACGGAAGCATTCACGGCGGTAGAGGCCGGTGCCGACCTGTTGAAATGTTTTCCCGCCGGAACAATGGGGGCGAACTATCTTAAAGATTTAAAAGCTGTGCTGAAAATGCCAGTTATCGCGACCGGCGGCATCGGGGACTCAAACATAAGGGAATTCCTGACTGTCGCTGCCGGCGTAGGCGTAGGCTCTTCACTGTTCAAACCCGGGAAAACATATGAAGCCATACGCGATGATGCCGCTAAATTCATGAGGAACATATAAAGTGAAGTCTCTGAAAATGAATACAGGAGAAATTGACAGTTTGTGACAAGACCAATATTTCAACATGAATCAATCCATGGACTTGACGACCAGCTTGCGCACCATGCCGCAATCTGGCTCGTCAAAAGCTAGATTTTCACCTGTGCGTAGTATAGAGCCCGTCCACGGGGAAATGTATGTTCCTTTCGGTTATAATTGCATTTTTTTAATGAACTTTAGACAATTTCATTATTATGCAACTAGTCGATCAGCATGCAAGTCCTTTTCTTTTAAATAATTACACTTTTATAGACAAGCTCCAAATAAACCCTTTTTACTGCCGGAGCTGGGTTAATTGAGAGGATAAAACCATGTTTGTTTCATGTTTCCACACTCGGAACCGGAAGCGGCATGTGGCATCACCCGGACATTTTCCGAATGTCCGTCATTGAATATCACGTTTTGACTTTGACTGTTGCTATGAACACCCCAGTTGTACTGCCATTGTGAAGCAGAGGCGTTTTGGTGATGATATTGAGTTGAATTGCCTGGCAAATCATAGGAGTCCGCCAGCAACACGATATCTGCCTTGACCTTGTTGCGTCTGATACCGTATAGGATCACATAGTTGTTAATGGCGTAAGTAGTCCATGCGAGAGAGCCGGCCGGCGAGCTTTTCGCCTGGTTGGCCGGGCAAAAATACACACCGTTCATTGTCCCATAGCCGGCGTGTGGAACATAGACTGGCGAGCTCAGTGGCTGTCCAGTGGACGGACTATACCCCATCAATGGAGGATACCACACTACGGTGTTTGGAAAGTAGTCGTTGTAATCTCCGCAATAGTTATTTACACCAAGCCAAAGTTGACGCAAGTTGCCTATGCACACGATTGATTTTGCCATGTCCTTTGCGTTCTTCAATGCC
>JBAYFV010000158.1:0-8400 GCA_041666985.1 Victivallales bacterium | reverse complement strand
GCTTCGCCGACGGATGCGACGACAGGCATTACTCGCAGCGACGAATGAGCCTCGTGTGTCGAGCTTATCGCCCTGCACGCCATCAGGAGGTTTTTGCTTCCTTTCGGGATAATGCACCGATATGGAATTTCATAGTAGCCGCCTTCGACCGCCTTGATCACTGTTCCCGAACCCGAAGGGTTGTGTATGTCGATCGGATATGAACTTCTGGCGATTCCATCATCAAAAGTTTTCGCCTTGACCACGTCGTCCGCATCGAGGACATATTCACCCATTACGCGCCTTGTCTCCCGCACACCGATCTGCGTGGCTATTTTCAGGATAAAGGAGTCCCGGCAGGATTGCGCTCTGCTTTTGAAGACATTGAAGAGTTCCCATGTCTGCCTGCGTGCGACTATCTCCGCCTCGCCCAGATCTTTTGAGATTGTCCCGTCTTTTGCAATGACACGGGTGGTGTTGAAATGGACGACATCCGGCCTAAGCGTCCTGAAGATTAGTACATTCTCGCGCGGATCGCTGATCTCTCCTTTGGCTTTGCCTTCCATGTAAATCTCGTTGAGTTCCTTGTGAAGCGCACCCCAGTCATCGGCCTTGACGCCGCCGAGCCTGAAGCAGAGTGTCATCGGCTGGCATGCGCCGTCTTCCTTTCTTCCCTTCTGTGTTTCAAATCCTGCGAAACTCGCAAGATCGCCGTCGCCGGTTGCGTCAATGAATATTTTCGCCTTGAAATCCTTCCGGCCCTCCTTGCATGCTACGGTTATTTCCGATACGGTTCCGTTTTTTGAGACGGCGCCGGTTACCATGGAATGATAGAGGATTTCAACTTTAGATTCAAGCAGGATATTGTCCAGGAGTATTTTCAGTATCTCGTCGTCAAATACATGCCCGTCCTTTTCCAGTGCGCCGTTTTCGGAAAGCGACTTGACGATTTCCATGAAAACAGGGGAGGGGAGGTAGTAATTGGCATCGGTGTTTGAACGGTAGTACATGAAGGGATTCACAAGGCCGCTGGTTGCCATTCCGCCGGCGAACCCGTAGCGTTCGATCATTAGGACTGACATTCCGTTTCTTGCAGCGGCAACCGCCGCACTGACTCCGCCAGGTCCGCCGCCCGCGACAATCACATCATAGACTTTACTCATTTTGAGACTCCTTGAAAATTTATTTTTTGAAAACTTTGTTTTTTACACATCTTCTATGCCATTTCCAGGGACAGGTTTTCTTCCATGGAACTTTCAAGCACGGCCCGGGCATGGCGTGCGTAATGGCCGCGCAAATCCTGGGAGTATGTTTCCAGGATTGAGCGTCCGAGTCCAGCGACATCTCCCGATAGATAGAGGCCGCGCGCCAAATACAATTCCCTCAATGAGGCGTTGCGGGCCTCGGTTTCGATCGGATCCCCATTGGCCTGCCTGATGGTCGTCCGGAGATCAGTGCGGGCATGCCCACGGATTCCGGGCTGGCGCAGGAGATTGCCCAATGCCCGTGCCAGACGGGCATCACGCAATAATGCGGTGGCAAGCGCCACTGCCCGGCAATGTGAAAAACTGGCGTTGCCGTCCAATTGACGGATTTTTTCTTCAATCACATCTGTCGCCAGCGGTTCGCGGGTGCGCCCCAGCGCCAGGATCAAGGCGTCGAGCCTGCTCATGCTTGGTCCGAACTGCCCCATGCCCTTATAGTTCCAGCCGATATCCCAGGAACGGGAACGTACCGCCTCCGCCAAGACAGGTGCCGCCTCCGGGAAACCCATCAGACCCAGGATCAATGCGGCATCGAGCTGTCCATCGGCATCCTGTGCATTTTCGAGACGGCTTCGAAGCAGGAGCCGGCTTTTCTCCGGATGCGCAAA
Organism: Victivallales bacterium; assembly: GCA_041666985.1. Classification (GTDB taxonomy): domain Bacteria; phylum Verrucomicrobiota; class Lentisphaeria; order Victivallales; family GWF2-50-93; genus GWF2-50-93. The sequence continues at coordinate 6,548 of JBAYFV010000158.1, read as the reverse complement.
CAGTATTGCCGCGTGCAACGGTGACCGTAGGGCTTCGCGCGACGCATCCGCAATTGTGTCGTCAGGCAACGGGAACAAGTCTTCCTGTGTTGCGATTTCGGGCGTGATAATGCCGACTTCGACTAGGCGGCGTTGAAGTTTCCGTACATCCAGGTCATGCAATCGCCGAGTCCCTTTTACCGCCATCGCGGCGGCGAGTCCGGCGGCAAACCCCTGGTTCTGTACGTCCGCCTGCATACGGAGTACCGGCAGGGCGTCACGGTGTGCGCTCATGCCCAGGCCGGTGACGATTACGCCCTCAATCCCCTGTGGCAACATGCAGCGGAACGGCAGATGTGCCTGGAGCGACGAGTCATGATCCGGCTCTGCCACCATGAACACTGGATGTACAATGAAGCCGTGCGAGTCGAAATTGCTGCGCGCGACCACCACTGTGTCGGGGAATGTGCGATGTGCCAGAATATCGAGCGGCGAGATTTCGTATTCGCCGATGATCTGGCGACGCTCGCGTGAGTTCACCATGGGTGAGGTGTCAAAGGAATCGGCGAATTTGGCGCGCGCGTTTACGAATGCGGCAGTGATCCCCTCGGAATCCGTTTCATCCACGAAAGTCCAGTCGGAATTATAACCGCGAACGCCCGGGGTGTGGCGCGGGGAAAGACCTGTACCCTGTGTGGCGAGGTGATCCGCTCCGATCACCCGGCATGGTGCGCCAGCAGCTGCCGCCATGTCGGCATTGCCGGTCGCATCCACAACGGATCCGGCTTCGAGCAGGCCGCAGCCGAAAGGGGTGGACACCAGCACTCCATCCACCTGTCTGCCGGAGATGCGGACACCGAAGGCGTAGCTTCCCAGCCATGCGGCGCCACCTGCTTCCTGCAGCAGCCGCTGATAAACCGCCGATTTGAGTTCAGGCTGCCAGTGCTGCCAATTACAGGTTTTCCCGCTGTGATAATCCGTGTTGAACTGCCTGACTGCCTCATCCAACTCTGCGGTGAACCCGACCTGGTTGCCGAACCAATATCCGCTGACCAGGCCGATCGTGCCGACCCCTCCTAATCCGTGCTGCGATTCGAGCACCACTGTTTTGGCTCCGGCCCGTGCGGCGGATATGGCGGCAGGTGCGCCACCGGTTCCGCCTCCGGCGACAACAACATCACAGGATCCCAGAGACGGAAATGCCAGGGGGGCGATGTCGAGAATACCGCCGGTTTTGCGCAGGAAAGCGGGCGCGAAGCGGAACTGCCCGTCAATTCCGCCACCAGTGAAGGCATTGACAGTTCCGGCGACGTCCGTTTTTTCCTGTAGCGATCCTGCGGCAATAGCGCCTACTCTACGCCCCAGCGCGACCTGCGCATCGCTGCGCTCAAGCACCGTTGCGCCATGGGAAGTGAGAGGCAGGAGTCCGTTCAGGAGAAAGAGATCCGGGGCGGCGGCAAACGAGCCGTCAGAGAGCTTCGCGGGATTGTCCGCCAAGTCGGACGTGGCGCAGAAGTCGGAGGGGACGTCGGGAATGATGTCGGCGGTAACCGACACGTTTGGTGAGGTTATCGAAGCGCGGACGAGGTGTTCTCTGGCGAGCGGATCATTCCCGACAGTTGAACGGTCAATCCCAAGCCGATATGCGCCATAGGCCTTTTCGCCGTCTGTTGGCATCTGCTTGAACGGCGGGTTCAACTCCTCGGCGCGATCCCCCCATCCCTTCGGCGCACCGTCGGAGAGGACAATCCACGACAGCGTCTGCGGAAGTTCCTGCCGTCTTGTCAATACGGTACCAGCCAGCCTGGACACGACTCCATATCGCGTCGCATCTATGACTGCGGAGCATCGGACAACAAACAATGAGGTGCGTGCCGCAATGATTGCCCCGAGCAATCTGCCATCTTCACTTCTGAGAAGAGCTATGGGACGCGCCAGATACATGAAAGGCACGGACGCCTGGAGCAGTGCCGACTCCAGCACTCGTTTCACATGGCATGGCATGGCGGGTAAAGAGTTTCCTCCGGTGAACATGGCGCTGACGAGCGCGTCCGCCCTATCCAGGGACTCAGGCCAGAGGTTCAGAGTTCCCGCCGACTCCTCCCCGAAATAACTCATCTCGCCGATCACCATTGAGGAGCGGCCCAGTCTCCGGATTTCCAATGCCGCCGCTACAGCGCCTGAACAGGTTCCGACGAGTAAAACATCCACCCCGCAGAATACAGGGAGTTGTAATAGAGTTTCAGTCCTCATGATATGAACTCCTTAAAATTTATTTTCAAAAGTCCTTCTTTTTGAAAATAAATTAACATGACAAAAGCTGAAATGACATGGAAAAACATGCTGTTATAGTGTATTTTTACATTGAAATGAAGGGTATCATAAAAGAATTTTCAGAACTTGTGGGAACATATGGACGGCTTTTCCGCTGTTCCGTATGCTTCCACGACTACAGCGGGGACGTCTTTAAAACCGCCGATTTTTCTCTCAATAACCATATGAATCTGTTTTGCCAGCTTGTCAAGGAAAATCAATATTGCGGAAAAAGATGTATTGAATTTGATTCCTTGAATGTCAGGCACTTTTTTTCCTCCGGTAAAAAAGAACTTGTAAAGATATGCCATGCCGGAGCATTGGAGTTTGCAGTCCCGGTCTTTTCAGAAAACAGATTGTGCGGAGCCGTTTTCCTCGGGCCGTTCAGGCCTTCTAAATCCGGCAAAATGACCGGGGTGATTATACAGGAACCCGAAGAGAATATCCCGTCGGATGCGAAACGTCTTTTCAAATCACTGCCGGAAATCGAGGATTCAAAGCTTGGAGACATGCTGGGCATGACAAGGCTTCTCGCCGAAAAGCTGGGAAGAACAATAACATCTTTTAACCGCGATTATATTCTGGGGCAGGGGTATGCCGACAAGATCCCGTACTTCATAAACCGTGAATTCAAGAACGGGATCTCAATTGCGAATCTCGCGGAATTCCTGTCCCTGAGCGTTTCCAGGACAAGCCGTGTCGTGAAACTTCATGCAGGAAAAACCTTTCCGGAACTTCTTGCTGAAAAGCGCGTGGAGCACGCCAAGTTCCTGCTGGAGAATTCCTTCTTCAACATGGAGATGGTTTCGAAACAGTGCGGCTTCTCGGAACCCGCCTACTTTTTCCGGACATTCAAGAGGCGCCAGAAGATCACGCCGACGGAATACAGGAAGAGGCTGAAGGGGAAAACCGCGCCCACATCAGTGTGAAAAATTTTACATGCTGAGGTAATTTCAAAACTAGGAATTCAGCAGTCAGAATTCAGGAGACAAAATTGAATTTGAACTCAAATTCGGTTTTATTCTGAATCCTGACTTCTGAATCCTGACTACTTTTGAAATTGGCTCAGATGAGATAAAAAATCCCCGGCAGGATTAATCCGGCCGGGGATTTTATGAACGGGCTGAAAGCCCGTCCTACTTGATCTTCACGGGGCACCCTTCCGCGGCGCTCTTGTATATGGCGTCAAGAAGTTCCATCACGATCAGTCCTTCTTCACCGGTTGCAATATGAGGCGTGTCATTTACAATGCTGTCAATGAAATGATACATGCTGTTGCGGGCCTGTGGTACCGGGGGATGCAGTTTCATGTCATACTGGCATCCGTCCCTTTCTACATAGAACTCGCAGTCGAACGTGTATGTTTCATTGGTATTGTGCTGGTGCAGTCCGCCCTTTGTCCCTAAAAGCTGGGTTGACATGAATTCCCTGTCCTTTATGTTTCCGGCCCATGAGGCCTCGATTGACAGCGAAGCCCCGTTCTTGAATTTTATGAAGCCTGCAGCCATGTCTTCAACATCAAAAGTTTTCTTTTCCCTTTTCGCGATTTCAGTGGCGATATGGTTGTAGGTGTTCCCCATCACCCATGAGGGTTTTGGATAGTTCATGAGCCAGAGCGCCAGATCAAGCCTGTGGACGCCGAGGTCGATAAGGGGGCCGCCGCCGGCGAGCGCCTTCTGTCCGAACCAACCTCCGAATCCCGGCATGCCGCGTCTTCTGAGCCACTGTGTCCTCGCGTAATAAATGTCCCCGAGGATTCCCGACTCGACCTGCTTCTTCATCGCGTAGGACTGTTCCGAGAATCTGTAGCTGAAATTGATCATCAGCCTTTTTTTCGCCTTTTTGGATGCGGCGAGCATTTCCCTGGCTTCCTTCGCATTCATGGCCATGGGTTTTTCGCACAGGACGTGGCATCCGGCCTTGAATGCCGCGATGGTGAGAGGTTTGTGGAATTTGTTGGGAGTCACAATGCTGACAACATCAAGATTTTCCTTTTTCAGCATTTCTTCCGCCGAGGTGTAGAGCGCCGGAACTTTAAGTTCCTTCCCCCCTTTTTCCTCAAGCCTCTTCGGATCGGAATCCGCAACGGCTACCACTTCGGCGTCAGCATGTGTCCTGTACCCGTTTACATGTCCGAATCCCATGCCTAACCCTATAACTCCGACTCTTAACTTCTTCATGAAAATTCTCCCTTCGTATAATTTTTTTCTGCCTTGCAGAAAAAATGACATGTTATGCGTATCTCGCAGTTGATGCCTCTTAGCTGTTCTGCAAAACGCCGGCTTTTCCGAAATCAACTGTCTTTGGCGGAATGTGCTCAAGCGGTTTGCTGTTGGGGCATGAATCCTTGATGAATACCCTGGGTGCCGCCCATTTTGCGGCGTTGCAGAGGACTTTTATGATCTGGGGATTGTGATAGATGGGATATGTTTCATGTCCCGGACGGAAGTAGAAGACTTTTCCATGCCCTCGGTTGAATGTAACGCCGCTCCTGAAAACTTCCCCGCCTTCGAACCATGAAATGAAAATCACTTCATCGGGGGTCGGGATGTCAAAGCGCTCGCCGTACATCTCGGTGTTCGGAAGTTCCAGATAATCGCCGATGCCTTCGGTGATGGGATGGGACGGGGCTATGTTCCAGAGCCTTTCTTTTTCAGCGGCTTCACGCCACTTGAGGGAGCAGTTGGTTCCCATCAGGGTTTTGAATATTTTCGAGAAATGTGCGGAGTGAAGGACAATCAGCCCCATTCCCTCGAGAACGCGTTTCTGGACTTTTTTCACGATTTCATCCCTGACTTCCGCGTGGGCGACATGCCCCCACCAGAACATGACATCGGTCGTTTCCAGCACTTCGTCGGTGATTCCGTGCTCAGGTTCGTCGAGGGTTGCCGTTCTGACTTCAAAGCCGCCTTTTTTCAACCCTTCGGCGATGACAACATGCATTCCGTTGGGATAAATCTTTTTTACGGCATCATTCTTTTTCTCATGCCTGAACTCGTTCCACACAGTCACCCTGATCTTGCTGTTCATCTGCCCCCCCTTTTCTTTTATTTACGACTCCTTACGTACAAATACGCATGTGAAAACTTGTTTGAATCATAAAAAAAATATTTATGACATGCTATTGATTTACATTTCCATTGAGGTAATTTCAAATTATAAAAAGTGGATTAAACTTGAAAAAGCAGGACAAAACTTATAGGAAGCCGGTATGAACGCTTTTGAATATTCGGATGTTTCGGTCAGAATGCCGGAAACAGCGGTGGAGTTCCTGGAGAAAATCCTGAGGAAGGTGAAAAGCGGGAAAGCCCCCCTGAAAATTCCGGAGCGCATATCCGGAGACAGGATATCGAAGGGTATGCATTTCCATCTTGAACCTGAGATGTTCGTTCAGATATCCGGTTATACGGAATTCATTTTCCCGAAGGACCGGATCAAGCTGATGCCGGGGGAGATATGTATTGTCCCCCCGAAGGTGGGACATTCTGAAAAGACCTTTCCCGGCAACGGGTTTCCGTTCTATAACCTTGTCATAATGCCGAGGGCTTCCATGACATGCATGCATATTGCGAATTCCGCAAAAGGGCGGCCACGTCCGTTGAAGGGGATTGCATATGAGACGGCAATCAACACAAACAGGATTGTCAGATACATGGAGGATGTTTGCGATCTGGTGGAAGGCGCCGCTGATTCCGAAGAGCTTTCGCTGTCCATTCTCCAGTCGGTTGTGCTTCTGGTGCTTTATATCATGAGGAACAGGGACAGGGCTGACGAGGGCGGCAGAGCCTCATTGTGCAGGACGATTGTGGCGGGTTCGATAACGGATCCGTCTTTGAATGTGAAGAAAGTGGCGGCACTTATGAAGTGTTCGCCCGATTATCTTTCCCACACATTCCATATCGAGGCCGGGATGAAGCTGACAGAATACATAAACCAGCAGAGGACGGATATGGCGAAGGGGCTCCTGGAGTCGAGCCGGCTGAGCGTGAAGGAAATCGCCTGGGCCTGCGGCTACTCTGATCCCGGATATTTCACCAGGGTGTTCAGGGGAAGGATGGAGATTTCCCCTCGAGAATACAGGAAGAAGGTGTCGTAGGATTGGATGAATGGATAAGTAGCTCGGGCAATCGGCATGGAATTGGAATATTATGGTTAAATTTCAAATCCATATCGGCCGTAGCGCGGGGATAGCCATGGTATCCCACGGCGTACCCGCCGACCAGAAGATATTCAAGTTGCTCTTCGGAGGTCGGGTT
>JBAYFV010000157.1:0-8416 GCA_041666985.1 Victivallales bacterium | reverse complement strand
GTTAAAGGATTCATAGATGTTTACAAGAATATTTACACTATTTCATCAGACACTAAAATTGTTTCAAAAATTCTTGAAATACATATCTTCCCTCAAATCTTACAGCTTGCCGACACCATTGGATACAAATTAATTCTTGCAGAAAAACAAAATTGGTATCCCGACCTAACTTTCGTAAATAAGAAAAACGAAAAAGTAAAGTTTGGACTTGACATCAAAACAACCTTTAGACGGAATGATAAAACCGCTGGCTTTACTTTGGGTAGTCACGGGGGTTACTTTAAGGACCGGCACAAAGACAAGAATATTCAGTTTCCGTACAATCAATATTTAGGGCATTATTGTTTAGGTATAATCTATACAAAAATTGACTTTTCAGACGATTTAGATGAAACAGAAATCTATCAAGTAGAGGAACTGCAAGAAGAATATGAGACACCAAGCAAGAAAATTGGCGAACGTGATGTTAGGACAGTAAGGAATCTTAGATCTATTACATCAGTTATTAAGGACTTTGACTTTTTCGTAGCTGAGAAATGGAAAATTGCAAGTGATAAACAAGGTTCTGGGAATACCGCCAACATTGGTTCTATTGTTGACATTGACGACCTGAGAAATGAAAATGGAATATTCAGCCAATTAGGGGAAGTTTGGTTTGACGAGTATTGGATAAATCACGGTTCTGCAACAATGGTTAGAGATGGCAAACCAGTAAAGATTGCCACCCTGAAAGATTTCTTGGAGTTTAAGGGGAAAACTGATTTATGGGAAAAGATAGTAGCTAAATCCTATACGAGGAAAACGAAATGAAAGTAATTGTTCCACCCATAAAAAGTCAAGGCATAAAAACCAAGTTGGTTCCTTGGATTATGGAACTTGAGCCAAAAGCAGGTGGCAAATGGATAGAACCGTTTCTTGGAACTGGCGTTGTCGCATTTAATTCAAGTTACAAGAAAGCTATCTTAAACGATACAAATCCTCATATCATAAACTTTTATAAAGGTGTTCAACAAAAGGCAATTACTGCACATTTAATGAAACAATATCTGGAAAAAGAAGGAGGATTTTTAAGCAAGGCAGACAACAATGGTTACGAACATTATTTAAAAGTTAGGGCACGCTTTAATAGCGGGGATTTTTCACCTTACGATTTTATTTTTCTTTCTCGTGCTGGTTTTAATGGAATGATGAGATTTGGTAGAAAAGGGAATTGGAATATTCCGTTTTGCAAAAAGCCCGGCAGGTTTGCACAGGCATACATAACCAAAATAACCAATCAGGTTGCGACAGTTTCACAAATCATTCAACCCGAACCTGATTGGATTTTTTATAACAAGTCATTTGCCGATATTATACCTCTTGCGACCGAGAACGACATTATTTATTGCGACCCACCCTACTACGGACGGCATGTTGACTATTTCAACAGTTGGACGGAGCAGGACGAGGAACTCTTGTTTAATTTATTAAGCAAAACTAAAGCAAAATTCATTCTTTCAACCTGGCATCATAACGACTGGCGAGAAAATGAAATGATTAATAAATTTTGGAACAAATTTAACATAGTAACAAGAGACCATTTTTATCACAACGGTGGTAATATTGAAAATCGCAGGACAGTTGTTGAATCACTGGTCTGTAATTTCGAAACAAGTCATTTTCAACAACACAACCACGGCTTGACCGAGAAAATAAAAGTAGAACAATTGGAACTGCATATTGACGAATGAAAAAGCACTGGGAATCCAAAGTGGCAAGAATTATGACATCATTAAAAAAAATATTCGTATTCTTAATGGTATTTTCATTGCTGTATCCTTCTTTTGCGCAGGAACAGCCGGAACAGAAATCATATCGTTCGCGCCAGATAGGGGACAAGGCGTTCAATGACGGCTATTACTCCCTCGCGGTAAAATTCTATTCCCAGTACAAAGCCGAAGCCGCAGACGAACCCGTCGCGCAGAAAGACGCGTATCTTTGTCTTTTCTCCGCTTATGTGAGGGACAAGGATGCAAAGAATGCGAGAAAGGATTTCGAGGAGTTTTCCGCGAAATTCGCAGACGACCTTTCAGGCAATCCGGAATCGCGGCAGCGGGCGGACTACTGGAACGCGAACATTATGATTCTGGAGGGGGATTTCGACAGGGCTATTGTGCTTTTCAATAAGATCCTCAAGACAGCTCCTGATATTTCGGATATTTACTGCGAATCCCTTTCCGGGCTTGGAATGGCGTACATAAGTCTCCTAAACTGGGAAGAGGCCGAAAAAACATATGTCAAGCTTGAGTCGGTGGGCAAAGGCACAAAATGGGCGGATTATGCGAGGAAGCAGAGAATCCTTGTCGCCATATACAGGGGAGAAATAGACAAGGCCCGTTCGATGCTCAGCATTACCGATCCGAAAAACGTCACCGACATCCTTCTTTCAGTCTTTCTCCTTACGAAGGACGGAAAAGTGACGGAAGCGGATGGAATTTACAAGAAAGCAAGAAGCCAGGCGCCCCAGAGCAGTGATTCCCTCTGGTTCAACGCCAGCATAAACCTTGCAAACGCATTCATTGAGAAAAAAGATTTTCAGTCCGCCCTGGCCTACCAGAAAGATGCGGAGTTTTTTGCCGACTCCGATTTTGACAGGGAGAAGATTCTCATCCAGATAATAAACTCCCAGTCTCTTTCGGGCAGTTATGACGCCGCGCTCGAGTCATACGGGAAATTCCTGAAGAATTTTCCAAATTCCCCGAACACCGGAATCATAAGGCTTCAGATGGCGAAAGTTTACTATGCAACAAAAAAAACACAGGATGCCATAGACATATACAGGGAGATAATGGGAAACCCGAAGAATGACATGTTCATGAGGGTGACTGCGGCAAAAGAGGCGGGATTGCTCTTCATTTCCGAAAAACTTTTCAGTGAGGCGCGTGAAAAATTCAATTTCATTGTTGAGAATGCGGTTGACTCCAATGCCAGATACGAAGCTAAAATTCAGCTGTCCGACATTTTCTTCCTGGAAAAGAAATACGTGGAGGCCGCCGCCGAATTTGCGAAAATCGCAGAGGAGGACAAGGCTTTCAGGGAGACGGCCCTTCTCAGGCAGGTCGGCTGCTTCTTCTCCATGAAGGACTATCAGAAGTCCATACGGCTCGTGGAATCGTTCATGAGGGAGTTTCCGCAGGGCGAAAACTTCCAGAACGCAAGCTTCCTCTACGGAATGATTCTTCTCAATCTCGGGAAAAACGGTGATGCGCTTTCGGCGTTTGCGGATTTCGCAAAAAAATTTCCGGATCACCCCGATGCGCCGAGGGCGATATTTGAAATCGGGAACATCCGTTTTGACAACGGCAACTATAAGGAGGCCGACGAGAATTATTTGAAATTATTTGAGACTTATCCGAAAAGCGAGCTTGCCCCCAACGCCCTTTATAAAAGACTTTATTCGCATTTTCTCTCCGGAGACGGGGTTTCTGCGGAAAAGGATCTCGCAGTCCTGGTAAAATATTATCCCGAATCGGCTTTCACGGTCAAAGGGCTTTTCTGGCAGTCCGACTTCTACCGCGACAGTGGGAAAAATGACAGGGCGGAGGCTGTTCTCCAGGATATTCTGACAAAATTCTCGTCCGTTCCCTCGACCGCCGCCGAGGCGGTTTATGAATGCGCCTACATCTCCTATAAGACCGGAAAAAACGACAAGGCGGTTAAATATCTCGACGAGTTGTCCGAAAAATATCCAAATGAAAGCATTGTTTCCGAGGGATTCATGCTCCGCGGCGACATCTGCACTGAAGCCAATGAATATGAAAAGGCGATTCCCTTCTATATGAAAGCGGCTGAACGGAGACCCGGTTCAAACCTTGAAACGGCGTGCTGGGGCCGCCTCGGGGACTGTTATTTTTCAATCGCCTGGAAGACTTCGGACGGAACCAATATCATGAGCGCCACCGAATATTTCAAAAAAATAGTGAACAAGAAAAATGTTCCCCTGAATTTAAGGGAGCAGTCCATATATAAACTTGCGAAATGTGAGGAGGCGATAGGAGACAAGGGCGGAGCGCTTGCCAGATACCGCGAGATAATCTATGGTTACCAGGTTGATGCGGAAAAAGGTGAAAAAAGGGATTCCTTATGGGTGGTGAAATCCGCCCAGGGCGCTTCAAGACTGTATCTTGAGAAGGGAACTCCGGAAGCCGCAGAAGCCGCCGTCAGCATCTACAGGAAGATGATTGAACTGAACATTGAGCCGAAGGATGATTTCAATAGGGCAATTAGCGAAATACGCGAAAAAATAAAATTGAAGGAGTGATTGCGATGAGTCTGCTGTTCAAGGAAATTTTGTTGGTCGGGGGTCCCGTCATGTGGCTCATACTCGCATGCAGTGTTGTTGCGCTCTTCATTTTCCTTGAGAAACTTTTCTACCTCCACAGGGTTCAGGTGAATGTGGGCGACCTGGTGAGAGGCCTGGTTAACGTCCTCAAACGGGGGAATGTTGTGGAGGCCGTCAGTCTCTGCGACGACACTCCCGGTCCTGCGGCCCACGTCCTGCGTTCTGCAATCCTGAGTTATGAACAGGGGGAGGAGGATATTGCGCAGTCAATACAGGATGCCGCCCTGAGCGAGATACCACGGCTTGAATCCCGCATGAACATACTTGCGACAATCGCATATATAGCCCCGCTTCTCGGTCTTCTCGGCACGGTTTTCGGAATGATCGAGGTCTTCAGGCAGATCAACGAAGTCGGGGCGTTTGTCAATTCCAAGAATCTTGCAAAAGGAATCGGGGAAGCGCTTTACACCACCGCAGGCGGACTCTGCGTGGCAATCCCATGCTATATAGCGTACAACTACCTTGTGTCCCGGATCGAGGCGATTATCCTCGACATGGAAAAGGCCGCTTCGGAAATCGTATATTTCTTCAAACATTTCCAACCCGGTGAAAACGGGAAATCGGGAAACAGCAAGGCGGAAAAATAATGATGAAGCTCAGGACAAGACTTAAAGTTTTCAAGGGAATGCCGGACATGACGCCGATTATAAACGTCGTCTTCCTCCTCCTTCTTTTCTTTATGCTTTCAAGTTCGTTCGTCCAGATTTCCGGAATAAAAATAAATCTTCCGAAGACCGAGGGGGAGAACGAGCTCGGCGCTGAAAAACTTATCATTTCCATAGATAAGAACAACCGTTTCTTCTTCAACGATGAACAGCTCGAGTGGAACAGCCTGAAGGAAAAACTGGGACAGTTTATTACGAAAAGCAAAGCAAATACGGTCATCATAGTCGCGGACAAGGATACTGCATACGGGGAGATAGTGAAGCTGATGTCGCTTTCCCGCTCCCTGAACCTCAATGTCTATGCGGCGACCGGTTCGCCGGAAAGTAAAAAGGAACAGGTTCCAGAAGATGTCAGCGGTAATTGAAAAAAAAGACTCCAGGGCGGGACACGACCTGATTCTTGCGGTTTTAGTAACCGTGGCGGCGCATCTTGCCCTTTATTTTATCTTCATACTGCCGAAACCCTCCGAATCAAAAATCGCACCCGACCTGAAAAAAGTTGTTTTCCTGCCTCTTGACAAGATGCCAGATTCTCCTGTCATGGCAAATGTGATCCGCTGGCTTGAATACGGGGATCCGACACTGATTTCAAAACCCAGCCAGAAACACGGTTTCAGTTCCGTATACCACGTTTCCGGACTCAGATCGCCTGAACCTGATTTGGACTACAGAATCCTGCATGGCCGGCCCAAGATAAAGACGAGCGGATTCGAGGAGGTGAAACTCGACAAGGAGCCGCTCGGGAGGGAGCTGTCAAAAGCATCGGACTATAAACCCGCCCCCGTACCCCCGGCTCCTTTTAAAATACATAAAAGGAACCCTCCGGAATATCCATGCTGGCGGAAAGACGACGGGGAAACACTGCCCCAGCTTTTTGCGGATGTCGACGAAATCAGGAAGAAAATACAGACATTGCGCCCTGAAGGCAAAACAGTTCTCAAGGTTACGTTTTACAGCAATGAGTTTCAACCCAGACCTAAAGTTTCTGTTTCATGCGGAAACGGGGAGTTGGATTCCTTGGCAGTTGAAACCCTTATCGCCAAAACAGCGCTTCTCCCGTCTTCGGATAGAAAGACCGACGAGCCGTGCTACATTGAAATCGAGTGGCAGAAAGGACAGTCAAAATGATACCGATGAACTGTACCGGCGGATTTATGATTTACCTGTTTCTGTGGTTTATTCTTCTCGCTGTACTGTGGATAAGGGAGTTGTGGAGACGGAAAGTATATGATTGGGCCCTTTCCGAAGGCGCCCTGTGCATATGCGAAGACTGCCATTTCGCTTTTCTTATAAAACCAAATGAGACGGTTTCAAGATGCCCTCGATGCAATGAAATTTGTCTAGTAAAAAGAAAAAAGAGGTAATTAACCAGTGAGTGTCAATCAGTCTGTGATGGTTCTGGATTTCGGTTCTCAATACAGCCAGCTTATTGCCAGGCGCATAAGGGAATGCAGCGTCTTCAGTAAAATAGTCCCGTTCAAGATAAGGGCCGCCGAAATTAAAAAGGAAAAACCGGCCGGCATCATTTTCAGCGGCGGCCCCGCCAGCGTCTACCAGGACGAAGCCCCGAAATGCGACCCTGAAATATTCAAGCTGGGCATTCCCATCCTCGGAATATGCTATGGCCTCCAGATGACCTCGCAGCTCCTCGGTGGAAAAGTGATCAGGGGAACCGCCCGTGAATTCGGAAGAGCCGAACTTGAAGTGGTCAATGACAGTGAACTTTTTGCCGGTCTTGACAGGAAACTGACAGTCTGGATGAGCCATGGAGACAAGGTTCTTGCCGTCCCTGAGGGATTTTCCATCATTGCCAGAACCAGTAACACCGAATTTGCGGCTGTTTCGGACGTGAAGAGGAAAATATTTGGAATCCAATTCCATCCCGAAGTCGTCCATACCCCCAAAGGCAAGAAGATTATCGAGAATTTCTGCCATAAGATATGCGGCTGCAAGGGTGACTGGACGATGGAATCGTTCATTGACCAGTCAGTCCGCGAAATTCGCAATAAAGTCGGGAGCGGACATGTTATCCTCGGATTGAGCGGCGGCGTTGACTCTGCCGTTGCCGCCGCCCTCATTCATAAGGCGATCGGCAAACAGCTCACCTGCATTTTCGTGAACAACGGCCTTCTCAGAAAAGACGAGGTTGAAAAGGTGGCTCTTGTTTTCAGGAAAAACTTCAAGCTTGATCTGAGGGTTGCCGACGCGGAGGAAAGATTCCTTGCGAAACTCGCAGATGTAGTTGATCCCGAGAAAAAACGCAAAATAATCGGAAAAGAATTCATCGAGGTGTTCCAGGAGGAGGCATCTGAAATAAAAGATGCGGATTTCCTGGCGCAGGGCACCCTCTATCCCGATGTGATAGAAAGCGTCCCGATCAGCGGGAATCCGAGTTCAATGATCAAGAGCCATCATAACGTGGGCGGACTTCCGGAGAAAATGAAGCTGAAACTTGTCGAACCACTGAGCAAGCTGTTCAAGGACGAAGTCAGGGAAGTCGGCAGAAAACTCGGCCTTCCCGACGAAATTGTGATGCGTCAGCCGTTCCCGGGTCCCGGACTTGCCGTCCGTATTCTCGGCCCCATCACAAAAGCCGGACTCGACACGCTGCGGGAAGCGGACGCAATTGTCGTGGAGGAAATGAAAAAGGCCGGTTTATATTATACGACCTGGCAGTCTTTCGCCGTTCTTCTCCCTGTTAAAACTGTCGGGGTCATGGGGGATGAGAGAACTTATGAAAATGTTATTGCGTTGCGTGTGGTTGAAAGCCAGGACGGCATGACCGCCGACTGGGTGAAGCTCCCATATGAACTTATGGGGCTCATCTCCAACAGGATCATAAACGAAGTCCGCGGAGTCAATCGCGTAGTCTACGATCTCACATCAAAACCTCCGGGCACCATTGAATGGGAATAAACATTTGCGCCGGGGCGTGTGAATATTTATCTTAATAGGATTTCATGGACAAGATCATTCATTCCTGTTTTCTATGGGGGTGCCAGTAAGCACGAAAGCGTAGTCCGAACGGAGTCTTTTCACGGCGGACGCAGTCTTTGTCCTCCAGTTTTTGATCCTCTGCGCCTCGTCCAGGATAATCACGTCTGGACGTAGAATCCCGTTGATCTCCTGTTCATCCCTGGTAATCTGCTCCTCCCATTCCGACTTGAGCGATGTCGGACAGACTATGAGAACCTTTGACACTCCGCTGGTTTCCCTGAGCAGCTTGCAGGCGGAGATCGTCTGAACCGTTTTTCCCAGGCCCATTTCATCTGCTAACATCGCCCTGCCGGTGAATGCGAGAAAAAGCATTCCCTTGAATTGGCAGTCGTAAAGCGGAAAATTTACAAACTGACCATGCTATATCTTTTTT
>JBAYFV010000156.1:0-8445 GCA_041666985.1 Victivallales bacterium | reverse complement strand
CTTGAGTTGGAGCATCTCCGTCATACTGCTGTATCGCTTCCACCAGATCCTTGTGTGAACGTCCAGGATTTCTGGCAACAAATTTCAAAACAGAGTCATATCTCCCCTTAAGCTCGTGGAGAAACCAGCTTTCCGCCTCGCTGCGTAGGGGGGGAAGAACTTTCGAAAAAGATTTTACGCAATATCTCCTTGCGGTCCGCCATAAGAACCCCTTGTTCAAAACAGTCGCGGTAAAATTTAGGAATCCCTTCAAAAAGTGACCAGAGGAAAAGCAGCCTTTCAGGCGAATCGTCTGCGTGATCTCCCAGTATTTCCAATATTGATGCTATGTCCAGATGGGTCAATTCAAGGGAGTCGGTGACACGGTTATATAAAGGGGAATGGCGATCATCAAGCAATGCCGTCATTTCTGTGTGGATTGAGCCAGAAACGATAAGGCCGCCACGGACAGCTGCGGCGTTCTGGGAAAGATTGTCAACCATATGCTGAAGAAGAGAACAAAAACTGGCAAAATGTTTCCTGTTAATTTCCTGTTAAGATATTGGAACTCGTCAAGAACAATCACATATTGCAAGAGCTGTGAGACACAGGCATGATGCCTGCGCTACTCAAAGGCAATCGTAGAATCTTATGAAGCGCTGAGAAGAAAATTTCAAAAACCCCAGTATATTACGCTTATGAGTAAAAAAACTGAAAAAACTTTTGAAAAGGATGTTAGGGGCGACATTGCCAATCTCAAAGTTCTGGCAAAGGACTCTCTTGCGAGTTTCAACGTCCTGTTCGAGCATATATCCGGACAAGAGTTGAAAATCAGGGAACTCGGGAACAGCGAGCTCCTCTCCCTCTTTCTCAAAATATTGATTTCAATCAATTCCGAACTCGACCTGCTTTGCGAAAACCCGCGTACCGCCTCCAGAAGAAGCTGTGTCTCCGCAGGTGCTGAACCGGATTCGATTGATTATGTCAATTCTCTCATGGCTCAGTGCCGGAAACAGAATTTCAGTGACATCCTCATTGCTGCAATTATCGAAGCTACTACTCTCGACCAGAGCCGTCTTAATGAAAAAAAGGACGAGGAGATAATTAAATTCAAACTCGCCCACGGGGACAGGCTCGTTAAATCCGGAATCAAGCTCGTTGTGGATTATGCGGATCTTATTTCCGCCCTTGATAAAAGCGGAAGCTCGCTGACAAGGCTGACCCCTTTCGTTCGGGAAAAGATTTCACTGTCGGAGATATTCGACTCAAAAACGGATTTGCATAACTTGCCGATTGCGGAACTGCAGGAACGTTTTCAAAAAATGGATCCCTTTCTTTCCGGAGACAGGGTTTTCCGTTTTTCAGATGGCAGTTTTTTTCCGGCCAAGATCGGACCCGTCCGCCCGGTCGACAAGTTCTACGGTTTTATTTCAGCGAAGGAATTCTTCAGGAAATATCTTGCGGCTTTCTCCGAGAAAGGCGAGAATTTTCCGCTTCTGATCACCAGTCTTCCAGGACTCGGGAAAACCCACTTTACAATTTCCTATTCCCTTTATTTCAAGAATCTGACTCTCATTCTCTGCGAACCGCATGAGCTCGAAAAGCCTCTTGTGGATCTGATTGCAATCCTGGGCAAGCGTTCGAACAGGCGCTTTGTCCTGTTTTTTGACGATGTGGACGCCCGGAAAATAGACTGGTATTACTTCAGGACAAATATCGGCGGGAGCTGTGTGCTGCCTGAGAATATAACTGTAATTATAGCTTCCAACCATGAGTTTCCTGCAAATATTTTAAGTCGCGGCAAGGGGTTCGCCTTTCCCTTTTTCGATGAAATCACATGTCAGGAAATGGTCCATGATTTTCTTGTTTCCATGGGGATGAAGGCTCCGAGCAAAGAGCTGGTTTCCGTAATGGCATCCGATTATGTCGAGGAGTTCGGGCAGCATATATTCGAGGAGCTAAGTCCGCGAACACTTGTAAGATATCTTGAAAGGTATCTTGGCGATCCTGTTAAGCGTAAGAAGTTCTTGGAGCTTTCAAAGCAGGATGTCATCTCCTCTCCTGACGCCATGTGCTTCTACGAGGCGAATCAGAAAGTGATTCAGCGATTGAAGGATAGTGTCTGACCATAGGGCATCACCCTCCGGTCATGTTTTTTCACTCAGGGCCCGCCAAATGTAAAAGTTATTTCTGCACGGCTCCTAAGCTGAATGAAAAAACATTTTCTGAATTTCAATGCCTGTTTCTCCTGAAGCTCCCTGAGTTTCTTCAAAGCCCTTGATTTTGAATGTTCTTTATGTGTTCTTATGTAGGAGTTCAGTTTTTCTCCGGCTGTCACCGCATCGTGATGGGAGCCGAGCGAGTGCTGGAGTTCGATCAGCATTCTATCCAGTTTTTCCCAGTTGCTTCCGGCAATATTAAGGAAAATCTCTACCTTGTACCTCAGCTTCCTGCATTTTATTCTGAATTTGTGGAGTTTTGAATCGGAGGCTTTACGGTTCAGCTTTCCTGAATGCTCCATGAGTTCTTCAACCTTTGTCCTGATTTCCCGGTCGCTTATTTCAGTTACCGTAGATACTGGCATGCCATCCTCAGATGCGGAAGAGCGGGAAATGAAATTTGTGAACCCTTCGACAAACCGCTTATAATCTTCCGAGTCCAGCTTCTTTAAAACTGCTTTCTGGCGAAACTTTTTTCTTCTGAGGAAGAAGTTCCTATACTTGTTGAAAACTTCGAGTTCTTTCAGGTGCATCGTCTTTGCGGCTTTGTTGTTGAGAAATTCCAGGTAAACGTCGGTATCCCTTGCTTTCCCGAATATCTGGGCCAGCGATTTCAACTCCATCTTGTAACGGGGAATATCATCTTCTGGAAAATACTTTTCGAAAACGGTGAGGGCGACCCTGAGTCTCTTTGACGCTACGCGAAGATAATGCAGGAATTCAGGATCTTTTCCGATTCTGGCACCCTTCTCATTCCAGAGGAAATTCCGGAAGTAAAAGTCAAAAGAGCGAAGTGCGGCTTCCCTGCATGACATGTCGCCCGCGAGTCTCGGGGACTTTGCGGGTTCTGGGTCAATTGTTTCTGCCTCTCTGTTCATAATCACATATGATAGTTTTTCATTCAAATAAATTCAAAGAAGGAATTCACTTGAATGAAAAACCATAACACGTCGGCATCAGGCACCGATGATTCTCGTGACTCTGCTGCCCTGGGCCGTATAGAAAAGATATTTGAATTTGCCTCCTGTCAATTCCGCTTCGGGATTCAGCCATAAATCACCGGCATTGAAGCTGAATTCGGCTTCGATGATTCTTGACGGAGAAATATTTTCACCGGACATGAAAATATTTCTGCCACCGGGAAAACCTGCATTTCCCTTCTGCTTGAATCTTTTTGCCTCCAATCCGAATTTCTCCGGGGGGAATCCCCCCGACAGCCAGAAGAAAATTGCGAATTCCGCAAGAATTTTGTCATTTTCATCGGCATAATCCTTCAGCAGGAGAAGCCTTTTGTCAAGATGGTGTTTCTGCGTCGGGTCTGAATTTATCTCGATATGACGGAGAAACTTTTCAATGAATGATTTGTCTCGGATGAATGCGAACCTGAACAGGTTTTTCAATCTCGGAATATTTAAATTGGAATCGAGCATTTTTGAAAGATGTTTTGCCGATTGGAGCTGGATTGCCGTCATTGTCTTGGTCTTCAGCACTTCATACGGGGGCAGGGGGTTCCAGACGGTTCCAGCCGGGGGATTGACCGAGATTGACGTTCCCGGAAGAATCTTGAGATTCTCAAGCTGGATTTCGTGGGGGTTGACTGTGAGAAGCTTTTTTACATCGTTCAGGACATCTCCGTATTTCTGCTCCGGCAGTCCGGCAATGAGGTCAACGTGAAGTTCGGCGTTTTTCAGACGGCAGAGCTTTTTCAGTCCGGAAAGCATTTTTTCAGACGAACCGTATCTTTTAACCGATTTGAGGCTTTTTGAGCAGAAAGTCTGTATTCCAGCCTCGATATGGAGGCGTTTTTCCTTGAACAGGCCTAACTCCTCCAGTATTTCCTCGTCAACAAGCGCCGGATTTATTTCAAGATGGAATCTTATTTCAGAATACTGTCTGAATATTTTCAGGAGCTCCAGGGAGCGTTTTTTGTCCTCGTTGAAAGTCCGGTCGACAATGCGGATTTCACAGATGCCGGTTTTGCCTAGTGTTTCAAGTTCATCCCTTATTCTGGAAATGCTGAAATAAGCTACGCCTTCAGAGAGCGCGCTGGTGCAGAAACTGCATTTCCCCCTGCAGCCGCGAGATGTTTCAATCTGGTAAAAAGGTCTGCCGGACGAGTAATAGCCTTTTTCGTAAGGGGACGGGGTTTCATCAAGCCTGTTTGCGAATTTCGCAAAACCGGCGTCAAAATATTTTCCGTCATGGATAAAACACAGACCGGGAATCTTTTTCCATTTATCTTTTTTATCGAGGTTGTCCAGCAGAATGTGAAAGCTGCTTTCATCTCCGCGCATTGCGGAATTCACTTCGGGATTTTTCCGCAGAAAGTCCTCGTTGTCTCCGAGAAATTCCGGACCGCCAAGGAAAATCCTGCATTTCGGGAGAATCCTTTTCAGTTTTTTGAGAATCCTGACCGTATATTCATGGTTGAAAAGGTATAATGTGGCGCAGATTACGTCCGGTTTGGCGGATAATATTTTGATGAGTGCGGCATCCCCGTCCTCATTTATGGTTGTCTCAAAATGATTCCACTTCCATCCGGGCAGCATTTTTTCGGTATATGCACGCAGATACCCATACGAAAGCATTGTGTGTGAATATGATGAGTTGACTTCAAGGAAGGTTATGGTTTTTCGTGAATTTCGCATATGTGTCCCGTATTTATGGTTTTCCTGAAAAACTATATCAGGTTAAACCTCCCCCGCCAGTTTTCTGGCGGGAAATAGTTTTTCATTCAAATATACCCTATAGAGTATAAATTCCTGCTTTGAATTTTTAGAGACTCCTTATTCGAACGAGAAAGCATATATGGGAAAAGCAAGTGTGCCATATTGGGAATAAGGTGTGCCATTTATGAAAATACATATAAAGCATTTATAGGCAATCCGTTGCACGTATATCATAGGAATATGTGTGTCAGGCTGTGCCATCAGTGGGATGCGGTGTTGATTGAAATCTTGAGGGTATTTCACGTGAATATGTATATCACGTTTATAATTAACGGAATACGATAATGATGATTGATGTGGAATGCTTTATGCTAGGTACTTTTACAAATAATAGAGATAATACAAAAAATGAAAAAAAACATATATTTTATAAAACTTTTAAGGCCGTACAGATATCTTGTAGTGGGCAGCATTGTAAGTCTGATAGTGTTTGCCGGTTTGGGACTCGTGCTTCCCTGGATGTTGAAAATAATAATAGACCGGGTTCTCGGGGCGTCTGATTTTGGGTTGCTTTACGCAATACTCGGGTCGATTATGCTTATTTACGCGATGCGTTCGATATTTTTTTACATGAGTCATTACTTCCTGTATTACGTTTCGCAGAGGCTGATGTTCGACATCAGGAAGAAGCTTTTTAAACATCTTCAGAATCTTTCACTGCGTTTTTATACCGAATACAGGGCCGGAAAACTTATATCGAATATTATTTCCGATGTCGCAAGGCTTGAACAGATGATATTTGCAAGTCTGGCAACCGTGGCGATGAACACGTTCGTAATTATCCTCATCACAGGCGTGCTTTTCGTGATGAGTCCCAAAATCGCCCTGATTTGCCTGATATTGATACCTCTGCAGCTTATAAACTTCATGTATTTCAGGAAGATAATGCAGGAGCAGCAAAGTGATTTGAGTGAAAAGATGTCCGAGATATCCGCCAATCTCGCGGAGACGATAAATGGCGTGAGGGTGGTGAAGTCTTTTGCGAAGGAACGTACGGAAAACCGTAATTTTGTCTCACAGTTGAGGCCTGTGCTGGATCTGACCATAAACATAAACATGAACGGCGTATATCTCTGGATACTTGCCGAAGTGATAAGCGTATTCTGCATTCTCGTCGTTCTTGCGGCCGGCGGCTCCATGGTGATGAACGGCAGTATGACAATCGGGGAGTTTGTGGCGTTTTACACGTATCTCGGCATGCTGCTCGGCCCGATAGTCGCCCTGAGCGGCCTCTCGACTACGATATCAAACGGTATGGCGGGCGCTTCAAGAATCATGACACTGCTCAACACGATTCCCGAGATTGTAGAATGCGAGAACCCCGTTGCGCTGAAAGAGATGAAAGGTGAAATCAGTTTTAAGGACGTGACTTTCGGCTATAACGGTAAATCTGTCATAAAACATTTCTCGCTGGATATTGCCCCGGGGAGGAAGATAGCCTTTGTCGGGCACAGCGGTTCTGGTAAATCCACCATAGCCAATCTTCTTTTGAGGTTTTACGATGTAAACAGCGGTTTAATCACTGTGGATGGTCACGATATAAGAACCCTTGCCCTGGAATCTTACAGGGAGAAAATAGGAGTCGTGCTGCAGGAGCCTTTCCTGTTCAGCGGAACCATTGAAGAGAACATAGCCTATGCCAGGGAGGATGCCACGTATGATGAAATAGTGTCGGCGGCGAAAATGGCCAATGTCGAAGAATTTGTGAAAAAGCTCGAAAAGGGGTATAAGACGGAAATCGGCGAGAACGGAGCCATGCTGTCCGGAGGGCAGAAACAGAGAATCGCCATCGCCAGATCCGTCTTGAACAATCCTAAGATGCTGATTCTTGACGAGGCGACTTCTTCCCTGGATACGGTGTCTGAATACCTGGTGCAGGACGCCCTCGACCGTCTCATGAAGGACAGGACTACAATAATAATAGCGCACAGGCTGTCCACGATAAAAAATGCCGATTTGATTGTCGCCATGGAGAACGGGGAAATCAGACAGGCCGGCACCCATGATGAGCTTATTAAGGAAGACGGGGTTTATCGGCAAATGTATTTATCGCAGGAGGAGAGGGCCTTCAGGAAAATTACGGGTAAGATGATTATTGATGATCAGCAGGCGGAATTTGAGGATTTTTCTGAAAACGAGGCGATGCCGGAATTCAACGGCCACGAAGAGTACGACGGATCCGAAGAGAGGAAAAAGAAGCTGTCCGGCAAAAGACATGCCTGCATATTCAAGCCTCTCGGTCGGAATCCGAAGGTGAAGAACTGTTAGTTTCTTGTCAGTGATACTCTGACACTTGGGTTCCGGCTATGCCGGATTGGGGGAATGATCCAAAATGAGCATGATTAAAAAAATCAGGATTTTCAGGATTCTCATCCTGGTTGCCTTCCTGATTATAGTCTTGGCGGGGCTTCTGCTCACGCTATTCAAGATGGAGGATGTTGTTTACGCGTACGGGGAGGTCGGCGGTATAGACGATTATGAATTCAAATCAATGGTTGACGGGAAGATAACCGAAATCCTGAAGGATGACGGCGCGCATGTGAAGGAGGGTGATGTTATTTTAAAACTCGATTCCACGGAGCTTGAAGACAGAATCGAGATGATTAAGAGTTCGATAGGGGAGATAGAGGCGGAGTTGAAGGTGAAGGATGATTCACTGTCCCTCCTCAACGCAGACCCTCTCCCCACACACTACCGGAACATTGAAATCGAACTTGAGGAGGCGCGCAAAAGGCTGGAAAGAAGCGCCGGAAAACTTGAAAGATGCAAAGAGCTTTTCGACAGGAATGTGATCTCCAAAACCGAATTTGAAAATGTTGAGGTTGAATATATAAAAAACAAGGCGACCAAGGAAAAGGCTGAAAGCGACTATCGGAAAGTCAGTAGCGGAATGGGTGAAAAAATCATCAACCAGGCCGAAAATGAAATGAAGCTTCTTAAAATGAAACTTGAAAACAGGTGCAAGGAGCTCTTGATGCTTGAAAAACATCTTGCGGATTACGCCGTCAAGGCTCCGGAAGCCGGGGTTGTAATCCATATGCCTTACAAGCCTTCCAGATATGTCCAGAAGGGGGATCTGCTCTGCCGCATGACGGCGGCCAAGCAGAAAAAGTACGTGGCATATGTTGATGAGAGAAAGATATACAAGATTCACCCCGGGCAGAAGGCGAGGATAAACAGCCGTTCCTACAACTATTACAATTTCGGGTATTTCAAGGGGCAGGTTCTGCAAATAGACGAGCTTCCCGTGAAGAAAAACGATACTTTTTATTATCCTGTGGAAATTGCCATTACGGACGAACCCTATAATCTCAAGCTTGGTTCTACCGCCGAGATAATGATTGTCACTGGCAGGGAGAGGATTATCGCCTGTCTGCTGGGGCTTAACAATTGAGGTGAGCTGGTTGCAAAATTCAAAATTTAACGGAGGGCGGGTTTTCCAACCCGCCAAACCTTAACTCAAACGGCGGGTAAGAAAACCCGCCCTCCGTTGGTTTTGCTTCAGCAAGAGGCAATTT
>JBAYFV010000155.1:0-8533 GCA_041666985.1 Victivallales bacterium | reverse complement strand
TGAAATAAACGCCTCGTTCAAAAGCATAGGCCTTGATGTCCGGAAAGCCGACGCGTTTGTGAACGACAGGATGGACGGCATAAAATCCTGTCTCGAGGATCTGATAAACCTGCGTTCGTACGGTCACCTGAAACCGAGCGACTTCCTGCCTGCAAGCAGGGAGATGCTAAGCGCGGCGGGCGAAGCGCACAGCGCATACAACTCCGCCCTTATCCTGAAGGCGAACGGAGTGGAATCCCTATACGTCGATCTTACGGGCTGGAAGGAGACAGCTCAGCATTCCTTTGACAACATGATAAGGAAGTCCTTCAAGGGAATTGACCTTGAAAGCCAGGTTGTGATAGCCACCGGCTACACCAAATGCGACGAGGGCATAATGACGCGTTTCGACCGTGGCTACAGCGAAATAACCTTCAGCAAGATAACGGTCATCACCGGCGCCAGGGAGGGGATCATCCACAAGGAGTTCCATCTCAGCACAGGAGATCCGAAGCTTATCGGATTGGAAAAAGTGAAAACAATCGGCAGGACCAATTTCAACATAGCCGATCAGCTTTCCGACCTCGGAATGGAGGCGATTCATTCAAAGGCGTCCAAGGAAATGGAACAGTGCAACATTCCAATCAGGGTCAAGAACACTTTCGAACCGGAGCATCCGGGAACACTGATAAGCAACGATTATATTTCACCGGAGCCCAAGGTTGAAATGGTTTGCGGACGCAAGGAAGTCCTCGCGATAGAAGTGCATGACCCCGACATGGTCGGACAGAGCGGGTATGATTACATCCTGCTGAAATTCTTTGCGGATTTCAACATCAGCTACATTGCCGTGAACAGCGACGCCAACACCATCACCCACTATGTTCCGGAGAAGACTCCGAAAATCAGAGAGTGCATCCATGCCATGAAAAAAGGGTTTCCCGGAGCTGAAATAAGCGCAAAGCCCGTTTCAATTGTTTCGGCGATAGGAAGCAACATGAACATACCGGGTCTTCTTGCAAGAGCCGCCGGTGCGCTGGCGCATGAGGGCATAAACGTGCTCGGCATGGATCAGAACATCCGGCAGGTCAACATGCAGTTCATAATCGAGCGCCAGCACTTTGAAACCGCGCAGAAAGCCCTTCATCACGAACTTGTGGAGAAGCACAGGTAGCACAGTTCTTCCTGCTTTTCATTCCGACGTAAATCCGGATTTTCCTGAACATGAGTTCAGTAAAATCCATTCCTCAGCTTTATGGAGTTAATTTCCGTTTTGGGCAATGCCCTAAGGCGGGCCGCAACCCAAACTCGAAATCCGAATATCGAAATTCGAAACAATAAAACAGAAAATCCGAGGTAATTTCAAAATTGCCGAATCCAAGGCAGGGATGGCTCTCCGAGCCGTCCGTTTTGAGGCGGCGCGTTACGGAGAACGCGCCCTACCTTCTCCAATTTTGAAATTGGCTCAATCCAAGTGTTTTGAAGTTTTTGAAACTTCGAATTTGGAGTTTGTTTCGGATTTCGTGCTTCGGATTTTATATAGGTTTAAGACATGGAACTGTGAAATAAAGACACTATAATTTTTCGTAAGGGGCTAAACGGAAATCGGGTCATCAGGCCTTTTTCACCGTAATCCCGTTCTGTCTCGGTTCCGGCTTCACTTCTCCCGGGGATCTTCTTCCCGACAACTGGGAATTATCCATATCGGAAATGAAACTTCCCAGAGTCAGTTCGCGCTCGATGTCAAATTCGCAGGGGGGCTTCTGCTGTTTTCTGAGTTCTTCCCTGGCGTGTGCAGGCTGCGAATAATGGAATACCTTGCCCTCGTAATTGCGCATGACGACTTCCTTGTCGGTGATCCTTGTCACATATTCAGGGAGAAGAGGTATTTTCCCTCCGCCTTCCGGAGCGTCAATTACAAAATGGGGAACCGCAAGACCCGAAGTCCAGCCGCGCAGGTTTTCAATTATTTCGAGTCCCTTCTGAACCGAAGTCCTGAGGTGCTCTGTCCGGTCGACCATGTCGGCCTGGTAAATATAGTATGGTTTCACCCTTGCCAGAAGAAGTTTCTGCATGAGCAGTTTCATCACTCCCGGATCATCGTTCACCCCTTTGAGGAGAACCGTCTGATTGCCGAGGGGAATGCCGGCGTCGGCCAGCCTGCCGAGCGCTTTCATCGCAAGGGGCGTGAGTTCGTCGGGATGGTTGAAGTGGACGTTCATGAAAAGAGGATGGTATTTTTTCAGCATTCTGACCAGGTTGGGCGTGATCCTCTGCGGAAGCATGCACGGCGTCCTGGTCCCTATCCGGAGAATTTCAATGTGTGGGATGGCGCGGAGGTTCTTGAGGATATATTCGATTTTGCTGTCTTCCAGAAGGAGCGGATCCCCGCCGGAAATGACCACATCGCGTATTTCCGTGTGCTGCCGGATGTATTCAATTCCTTCGTCAATGAACTTCATGTCTATTTTATTGGGATCTCCGACTTTTCTGCTTCTCGTGCAGAAACGGCAGTAGGAGGCGCAGACCGGAGACACGAGGAACAGGCATCTGTCCGGATAACGGTGCACGATATTGTTCACGGGAGAATCCTTGTCTTCGGCCAGGGGATCCTCGAAAAGATCATTGTTCTCAAGCTCCCTGATATCGGGCACGACCTGTCTGTAGATGGGATCGTCCTTCTTCTTTATCAGGGAAAAATAATACGGGGTTATTCTTATTTTGAATTTACGTGCGACCGCCTCCAGCTCCTCCAGCGGAATTCCAAACTTCTCTGAAAGAACCTTTGCCGACGTGATGCTTCGCTTCAAGACTTTTCGCCAGTTTTCCTCTTTCATTCCCATATCCTCCTTGATGTTCACTTGAGCCTCTTCACATAAATGAGCCTGTCATCGCCTTCCGAATAGAAATCCTTTATTCTCGCCTCCATTGTGTAATGGGTGCGTATGTAAAAATTCCTTGTAGGTTCGTATTTGTGCTGAGACGAGGTTTCGATTATGATAAGCTTGCCTTTTTTCGAGGCGATCTCGTCTTCGACATGGCTCAGGAGTTTTCTGCCAACCCCTTTTTTCTGCATGTTGGGGGCGACGGCTATCCAGTAGACGTCATATGTCCCCTCCGTTACGGGTGTCGGGCCGTAACAGATGTAGCCGGCCGTCTGTCCCTCGGCCTCGGCAACATGGATTACATAGTCCTTCTGATCCTTGGTTAAAAGGACGGTGTCCGTAAGTTCCAGCGCCACGGCAACCTCGTCATTCGTGAACATCTGAGTTCCAACCAGTATGTTGTTTATCGCATCCCGGTCTCCCGGGGTTATATCCCTTATGGTGACCATATTTTAAAAACCTGTGTTTGCATTTATTATTGTTTTCAGGAAATCCTCGTAATTCATCCCGGCCGCAATCATTGTCCTGACGAATCCGGAGTCCGGCGAAATATCGGGATTCGGGTTGAACTCAAGGACATGGATATTCTCATCGGAGTCAACCCTGAAATCGACTCTTCCGTAGTCTTTGCCCATAAGGAGACCGTATGTCTTGAGCGCTGCCGCCTCCAGATTCTTTCTGAGGACGGCGCTGATTTTCGCAGGACAGACAGACGGTGTTTTCCTGTAGAAAGGATGGTCGGCAAGCCATTTCGCCTCGTATCCGGTTATCTTGGGAGTGTCTTCATCAAGCCCTGAAAAATCTATTTCGGAAACCGGCAGGACTTTCGGCTGCCTGTTCCCTATGATGGAAACATTGAATTCGCGGCCTTCGATATATTTTTCGACAAGTACCGGCCCGCCGTATTTCGAAAGAAGGGAAGCCACTGATTTTTTCAGACTGTCAATATCGTAAATCACTGAGTTCTGGTTTATTCCCAGGCTGGCGTCCTCGCTCGAAGGTTTTGCGAAAACAGGATATCCCAGGCGGGTCTTTTCGGGAACCTCTTCGAATACTTCATAATCAGGTGTCGGAATCCCGTTGGCGTTGAAAATGTTTTTTGCGAGTATTTTATTCTGGGAGATCCCCAGGGTGATCGGGCTGTTTCCGCTGTAAGGCATCCCGATAAGCTCCCAGAGGGCGGCGATATGCATCTCATGCTTCGACTTCCCGTGGAATCCTTCGCACAGGTTGAAAATCATCCCGGGTGCAAATTCTTTTATTTCAACAAGGCACTTTTCAATGCTGCCGACAGGCATCAACGCCGGATTGTGACCCATCTTCAAAAGGGTGTCGTAGACAATATCGGCCTCATCCTTTACGGCGACCTCGGAAATGTAGTCAAGATCGCCGGTGCCGGCATCCGCCGGATCATTGTAGGCAATCAATATCCTGAGTTTTTCCTTCTTCATTTTTTTACCGGCAGGCACCTTCATTGTTCTCCACTCATCCTTTTTTCAGACCCCATCTTGCAGAAGCTATTTTCACCACGTTGTCGAGCATGTCCGCATATGCGTAACCGGCAGTTCTCGCGGCTTTCGGAAAACATGAATTGTCCTCCGGATCCGGCAGGATTCCGGGGAGGGGGTTGAGTTCGAGGATATTTGGAATGCCGTCCGAATCAAAACGGACGTCAACCCTGCACAAATCCCTTATCCCAAGCACGGTGAAAGTCCTTTTGACCAGGCTGTCAATCAGGTTTTTCTCCTTTGAAGTCAGTTTTGCGGGGCACTGGAATATGTCAAGCGGTTTTTCGGGAGTGTCCCAGATCCATTTCGCCTCATATGAATAAATCTTGTGGGCGCCTTCCGGAAGTTCGTCATAGTTTATGGCGACAATGGGAAGCACTTCGACATTTTCCCCGTTGCCCCATACCGCCACGGTGAATTCCCTTCCTTCAAGAAATTCCTCGATTATGACCGGCTGACGGTACTTCTCAAGCTTTTCAGAGATTCTTTTCTTCGCGGTCTTTGCGTCGTGGACAACCGAATCATCGAAAATCCCCTTGCTGCTTCCCTCGGCCACAGGCTTGATTATCGCCGGGAATTTAAAGTCTTCGGGATTTATTTTCTCACCGGGGTGGAAAGTCGCGAACTTTGCGTTCGGGATCGTGTGATAGCTCAGGATTTCCTTTGTGCGGGCCTTGTTGAGGCATATCGCCAGAGTGAGCGGCCCCGACCCGGAGTAGGGGAGTCCCAGCCGTTCGCATACCATTGGAACATATGATTCACGGAAGTCGCCCATGAGGCCTTCGGCAATGTTGAAAACAATATCAGGACGTATTTCGGAAAGATTTTCAGAAGCCTTGTCATCCGCCTCGACTCCGCAGACATCATGCCCCTTCGAGCGCAGGGCGTTCATCACAGCGTTAATCGTCTCTTCGCTGTCCCCCTCAGCAAAAAAG
Organism: Victivallales bacterium; assembly: GCA_041666985.1. Lineage (GTDB taxonomy): Bacteria > Verrucomicrobiota > Lentisphaeria > Victivallales > GWF2-50-93 > GWF2-50-93. The sequence goes on along the minus strand of JBAYFV010000155.1, from coordinate 3,226 downwards.
TCTAGCGGCGGAGGTTCCTCTTCCTGATCCGGAAGATCCTCGCTGACATTTTTCCTGTATTCCTTTTGCAGCCCTTGTTTACTGCTGTACGCAACAGCAATTCTCATACCGGTTTCCCTGTTTTAAGTTTCAAATCAATGGATATGGGAGGGTGATTTTCAGCTTGGGAAATGGCAGACGTGGAAAGGGCGTGAAGCTTTTTGCAGATTTTATTGAGAGTAAAAAACAACATATGAGGTTGCGAATCTGTGTCTGAAGACATTTTAAATTACGCACCTACCCTTCAATTTGATTTCTGTTTCTAAAACAATCCATGCCTAAATATTATATCAAACAAATGAAAAACAAATGACTTACCCCTCCAACAATAAAAATTTTCGGTTTTTTTTAAGGGCGAACCGATTGCGAAAGTCGGGAATTGCCGGTGTTCAGGCGTCATGGTTCAGGGGATAACGGTTTGAATTTTAACCACATGGCAGTACTGATATGAGAGGCGATTGCGAAACTGCATGAAGTTTTGCGCCGAGATAAAATTTATTGTTCAAACTTTGGTTTGTCTCCGATCTTTTGACTTGGATATGGTGGAGAATACACAAGCTGAACAAGAGAAACAATCGTCAAAAATAAACCAACAGGGGAACTCATGAAAGTCTTAAATGCCTGCACCATATTTTCCGTCTTTGTTTTTTCTTTTGTCCTTTCAGCCGCCGAAGCGGAGCCCATATCTTCGGTTGTCAAGGTTTTCTCCGTCCAGAGCAATCCGGACTATCACCAGCCGTGGCAGAATTACCCTCAAGGTTCGGGCACCGGATCAGGCTGTGTCATAAACGGGGATTACATCCTCACAAACGCCCATGTTGTTTCAAACTCGACTTTCATCATGGTCAGGAAACAGGGTGATCCAAAGAAATATGTTGCGAAACTCGCAGCGGCCGGACATCAGTGCGACCTGGCGCTTCTGAAGGTGGAGGATCCCGGTTTTTTCAGAGGCATGAAGCCCCTGGAGATCGGAGAGCTCCCAAGACTGCAGGACAAGGTGGCGGTGCTCGGTTATCCCGTAGGCGGCGATAATATCTCAATCACCGAAGGCGTTGTTTCCAGAATCGAGCCGATTCTCTACACCCACAGCGGCAAATTCCTGCTCTCTGTCCAGATAGATGCGGCAATAAACCCGGGAAACAGCGGAGGTCCTGTTGTCAGGGACGGGAAAATCGTAGGTATCGCCTTCCAGAATATCGTCGGGGAGCAAAGCATGGGTTATATGGTGCCGTCCACAGTGGTTACCCATTTTCTCAAGGATGTGAAGGACGGACGGTTTGACGGATTCCCCGACATAGATGTCGATATCTGCACCATGGAAAACCCGGATTTGAGGAAATGGGCCCGCATGGGCGACGAACAGTCCGGGATTCTTGTCACCCATATGCCCGAACCCGAAAGTAAAAAGGGGGTTCTCAAGACGAATGATGTGATCATGGAGATAGACGGCGTGAAAATAGCCAACGACGGCTCCGTGCCTTTCAGAAACGGGGAACTCATTTTCTTCGGACATCTCATATGGCAGAAATATGTCGGGGACAAATGCAGGTTCAAGATATTGCGCGAAGGCAAACCTGTCGAATTTGAATACACGCTTTGCAGCGTGGGTAAACTTGTCCCCCAGCGCGCCTACGACATACTGCCGTCTTATTATATAATAGGAGGCCTCCTGTTTGCGCCTCTCACGGAAAATTATCTCGATACCTGGGGCAACTGGGCAAAGGCCCCGCCCGAGTTTGCGACGCTGGCGACAAGAGGCGAAATCACCGAGACCCAGAATCAGGTCGTAGTGCTTTCAGGAGTGCTCGCCGACGATGTCAACATGGGATATCAGAACATAAGATATGTCACTGTCAAAACACTCAATTCGGAGAAAGTCAGAAATATCGGGGATTTTATAGCCAGGATTGAAAACACAAAAACCGGATTCATTGAAATTCTTCTCGGCGACAACAATAAAATCGTCCTCGATGCGGATAAGGCCAGAAAAGCAACTCCGCTTATCCTGCAGCGTTACCGCATAGATTCCGACAGAAGCGCCGATCTGAAAAAATAGCACGGGCTTTCCGGTGTTCCGGATTCTCTCCTGAAATTTGCCCCGGAATCAGGTCGGACTGATGCCCGGCGCTGATGCACACATCCTTCAGTGTGTCAGGGCAAATGCGACATTTGCAGCAGCACAGAACGCATGCCGCCGAGATGCCGTTGCCGGTAAATGGACAATAGCTCGGGCGTGGTCTGGTCGGTCACGCACGGACGTGCGTCCTCGTTCGTGCCGAGTTCGAGATCAAATCCCGGAATCCGCGCATGCCGGTATAGCCAGCCCGGCAGACTCCCGGTCGAGCAACCGCAGGAGAATGCCAGGGGTGCAGTTGCGTCAGGGTACATGCCGTGCCTGTATGTCTCCGCCCATGCCCGTGCCTCGGTCAGGAACGCTGTGTCATGTTCCGCCGCCTTAGCGGTCAGGAAACTGTCCCCGCAGATGCCGGACAGGCAGTGCATGGAGAACAACAGGTGCGGTTTACAGTGAGCCACGAAGTTCATCACCGCCAGCGTCTCGGGTTCTGATGCAGGGGTGGGGCCGCGGTATGTCATGGATGTCCGATCCGACGAGTCAAGGCCGTACGAATAATCCGTCATGTCCCATCCGGCATCGAAGTTCCGGTTTAGATCGACCCCTGCGGCATTGGTGCGCAGATACCAGGGAACGCCCTCCGCCAATCGGTTGCGGTTGTCGAGATTTACACAGGGGAGCACGGCAATACCCGCCTGCCGCAGGAGATCCTCATGTTCGCCGAGAACTCCTTCCAAGGCGGGGATGATCAACTCCGGCCCCGATTCGCCAGCGTGTACGAGACCGACAAAACCGACCAGCCGTTCGCGGTTGCCGGCGATTACACCGCGCAGCGGCCGCCCCTCGACCGACCGTCCGAACGTTAAAACCTCCGCGCGGCCCGGGAACCGTTCCGCCAGTTGCGTGAGCCGCCGCCCGATCTCTTCCGCAGTCCACCATACACGAGGGTCGCGAATCCTCAGCGCAATCGGGCCAACGTGCTCATCGTCGTCCTCGTGCCGGATCCAGTAGGCGTACGTATGCCCGATTGCCGCCGCCCCGTCACGGAATTCGAACTTACGGCCGTTCACCGGTATCAACGTCCCGGAGAAGATCTCGTGTTCCGCCGGACAC
>JBAYFV010000154.1:0-8539 GCA_041666985.1 Victivallales bacterium | reverse complement strand
TAGAGTCGATAAGACGCTGGGAAAGAGAATTGTCAAATTTGAGGAAAAACTGTTACAGTCATGACTTGTTACATGATCGTAGGTGTGACCCCGTACGATCTCGACTCGTTGCTCAATCGTCAAACATCTTCAGATATTCTCCTCTTTCGCACCATGACAATCGAGCCAATTTCAAAATTGACGAATTCAAGGTAGGGATGGCTCTCCGAGCCGTCCGTTCTGAGGCGGCGGTTTCGGAGAAACCGCCCTACCTTCGGCAATTTTGAAATTACCTCAATCAATCCGAAATATCCGCCAGCAAAGAAGAAAGAATCCGGCGACAGCCCCTGATTTCCCCTGTGGAATTAATGCGGATAACCCCATGTCGGCCATTCAATCGTAAATACTTTTTCATGTTCCCCATGAAAAAGCACTCTTACAGCTCCACCTGGAGTCCGTATTCTATTACGCGGCCTGGAGGCAGGCGGTAGAACCTGCTCGCGTCAAATGAATTTTTCGACATGAAGGAAAACAGTTTTTTACGCCATTTCCTAAGGAGGGAATCATGTTGGACGATAAGCGATTCCCTTCCCAGGACATATGTGGTCCTGTTCATGTCAATCTGTATACCCCTGTTATTCATTCTCTTAAGCACTTCCGGTATGTTCGGGTCTTCGCTGAAACCATAGAAAACTGTAACCCGGAACATTCCCGAACCGAGTTCTTCAAGTTCAGTTCTCTCTTCATTCCGGACAAAAGGAACATCCTCTGTTTTCACGGTCATCAAAATAACCTGTTCGTGAACGACCTGGTTGTGTTTGAAATTATGGAGGAGCGTCCTTGGTATGCCGGAAGAATTCCCTGTCAGATAAATTGCGGTTCCCCTGGGCCGGAATGGTTTGTGCGACTCAATGTCCTTGAGAAAAAGTTCTACAGGAAGGGAATTGGCTTGAATCTTTTTACCAAGCACCGCCCTGTAATGTCTCCATGTCGACATCATAAAATAAATAAGGACTGCAATCATGACGGGGAGCCAGCCGCCGACTTTCAGCTTCAGGCAGCATGAAAGGAAAAATGCGCTGTCTATAACCAGGAAGCAGACCGCTATCGGAATCATTACATAGCTTTTTGCCGGCCATAATTTTCCGGCGATGACAATTGCAAGAACAGTCGTTATGAGCATTGTGCCGGAAACAGCGATTCCGTATGCTCCGGCAAGGGCGCCCGAACTTTTAAAGCCCAGTATGAGAACAACTGTTCCAACAAACAATGCCACATTAATGGCAGGCAGATAAACCTGGCCTATTTCCATTGACGACGTATGGATTATGCGCATACGCGGGAAAAAACCGAGCTGGAGCGCTTGTCTTCCAAGGGAGAACGCGCCGGAAATCACCGCCTGCGAGGCGATAATCGTAGCCATTGTCGCAAGAATGACCATCGGGTAATGAAGAAACTGCGGAGAGAGCCTGTAAAACAGGTTTTCAACCTGATCCTTGTGTTTCAAAAGAAAGGCCCCCTGCCCGAAATAATTCAGGAGAAGAGAAGGCAGCACCAGAGAGAACCAGCCAACACGTATCGCCCTTTTCCCGAAATGCCCCATATCCGCGTAAAGGACTTCGCCCCCGGTCACGGCAAGAAACACCGAACCCAGAACCGCAAAGCCATGCCATTTATTTGCAATAAAAACATCAATCGCATAAACAGGGTTCACGGCGCACAGGACGCCGGGTTCATTACAAATGGACAGGAGCCCGACCAGGCCTATCATTGCAAACCAAACCAATATTACCGGGCCGAAAATGGAACCGAGCCTTGCAGTCCCCTTGCTCTGGAAAATAAAAAGAACCGTCAGGATGGCAATAGATATGTATATCACGTAAGGCTCGAAAATATTGGTGGCGACATTCAATCCCTCTACAGCACTCAGAACTGAGATTGACGGGGTGATTATCCCGTCTCCGTAAAGAAGAGCTGCACCGACAATGCCAAGGACTGTCACCGCAAAGAGTTTGTTTTTACTTTTAGTTTTCTGCAATTCATGGACAACCAACGCCATCAGCGACAATATTCCACCTTCACCATTATTGTCGGCCTTCATGAGGAATGTCAGATATTTCAAAGATATTGTGATTGCAAGCGACCAGAAAAACAATGAAAGTATGCCGAGAATGTTTGCGTCAGTTATACCAATGCCGTATGATTCAGAGAAACATTCCCTGAATGCGTAGAGCGGACTCGTCCCGATGTCACCATAGACGACACCGAGCGCGCCAACGACAAGGATACGCATGCTGTCTTTGACGTGAATCTCTTCGCTGGGGTTTGCCGTCTGGCTCATAATCTTCTGTGTGCGTTTGCTTGATGATTGATAAAACAGGTGAATAGACTATCATGAATACCGGTATTTTCAAGAAAACGCCATGGGATCTTCTTTTTCGACAGCCACAAAAATCAAACTTACTTTCTTCATTTGGGAAGCCGCTGGAAAATTACAGTTTCCAATCCTATATTTAAAACCACTAAACAAAAGGAGGGGAAATGAAAAGTCTCAGTCTCTGCGTTCTCGCGTATCTGGTGTCTCTGTTTTTAACGTCATGCATCGGCTCGGCGCCGGTCGAGGGAATGAAATCACCGGTTGGAGCCAACTGGAAGGCTCCCCTCAACACAAATCTCAACAATGTCACGCTGGGTTCGAAAGTTGGCAGGGCTTCTGTCAAAAGCTATGCGTTCGGACTGTATTCGGTCGGAGACATGAGCATTGCCACCGCCGCAGCCAACGGCGGAATCAAAACAGTCAGACATGCGGACTATGAATACACGAACGCCTTCTTCTTCGCATATCAGGAAATGACAATGATAGTCTACGGGGATTGACGGTTTAAATCCGAAATGACTTATGACTGCATAATAATCGGCGGCGGACTTTCCGGGCTTGCGGCCGGAGTACGCCTCGCCCATTTCGGAAAAAAAACCTGCATTCTCGAAAAACACTCGCGTCTCGGCGGACTCAATTCCTATTACATGAAAAACGGATGCGAGATCGATTCCGGACTCCATGCCATGACCAACTTCACCGTCAAGTCCGGCCCCAAATCCGCGCCTCTCTCAAAGCTCCTGCGTCAGCTCAGGATCGGATACGATGAACTCGAACTCCGCGAACAGAACCACTCTCTCGTAAGATTTCCCGGCGTATCTCTGAAATTCACAAATGATTTTGAATTTCTGAAGACAGAAATTCAAAACAAGTTCAAAGACGACCTCGACGGCTTTGTAAAACTCGACAAATTCCTCTCTGACTATGACAGCCTCAACCTCTCATCGGAATTCGTTTCCGCGAGAAGCATCGTCTCCGGACACATAAAGAACCCCCTGCTTGCCGACATGCTTTTCTGTCCGCTCATGTATTACGGGAGCGCCGTTGAGAACGACATGGATTTTGCGCAGTTCGCAATCATGTACCGGAGCATTTTCAAGGAAGGATTCTGCAGACCCGCCGGCGGAATCGCAAAACTCCTCGGCATTCTGGAGAAACGCATCACCGGATCAGGTGGCGAAATCCGCAAAAACTGCGAAGTTCGCAGGATAATATCTAAGAACGGAATCGCGAAATCCGTGGAACTCGTGAACGGTGAAACACTTTCTGCGAAAAACATCCTGTCCTCCGCCGGATATGTCGAAACTCTTTCGCTCTGCGAAGAGAAACCTGGGGATTTCGCGGAAATCCCGCGCGGTCAGATGGCGTTTGTGGAAACTGTGGGAATACTCGATTCCCCCATCCCCGGATATGAAAGCACAATAATCTTCTTCAACAGTTCGGAAAAGTTCCATTATCAGAATCCGGAAGGCGTCATTGACTGCCGCAGCGGCGTGATATGCTGTCCGAACAATTTCCAGTACCTGCCTGCCGACACGCCCCCCGCCCCGATGATCCGGATAACGGTTCTCGCAAATCACCGGCAATGGGGAAAGTATCCGCCGGGCGAATATATGACATTGAAAAACGAGTGTTCGGGAAAAACCTTGTCCATCGCCTCGGAACATACCGGATTCCCCGGCCTTCCCGGAAAAGTGAAGCTGATTGACACTTTCACGCCGAAAACAATAGCCCGTTACACCGGACACATAAACGGCGCCGTTTACGGATGTCCGGAAAAAGTGAAGAACGGCAGAACCCATCTGGGCAATGTATTTCTCTGCGGCACGGATCAGGGGTTTCTCGGGATAACAGGTTCTATGCTCAGCGGAATATCAATTGCCAACCTGCATCTGATGAAGCAGATTTGAGAAGAAGCACAGGCATCATTATTTAAGAAAGGACTTACAATGGATGGAACATTTGAGACAACATTCAGCCTGACGGCTGATTTCAACAAGATGATGGAGCATTTTCTCACACAGACGATTGACTACCTGCCGAAAATCGGAATTGCCCTCATGATAATTCTTGTTTTCATCGGCATAGCGAAAATCGTCCAGATGATTTTCTTCCGGATTGACCACAGGTTCGATGTCGGCAAGAACCATGTTTTGAAGCTTTCCGGCAAGGCTATAAAATTCCTCATAATGGGAATAGGGGCAATCACCGCACTCGGTACGCTCGGTATAAATGTCAACGCCATGGTCGCCGGACTCGGACTCGGCGGCTTCGCACTCGGCTTTGCACTCAAGGACGCGCTTTCAAACCTTCTTTCCGGCGCGCTCATCCTGATATATCATCCGTTCACGGTCGGCGACAGGATTACCGTGACAGGATGTCAGGGGATTGTTCTTGAAATCAATCTCCGATATACGATTCTCCAGGGTGAAAACAGGATTTACCTGATACCAAACTCGTCGCTTTTCACGAACAACATCGAAGTGTTGAATAAATAATCCGGATGCCGAATTATTTATCATGATGTTCTTAACGCTTACCCCTTGCCTCTTCCCGTCTTTGTGGTAATTTTACGGTCTTGCGTCAAAACACTCAATGAAGTTTTTTTCCGTCCGGGAAAAAAACAAAAATCAATAAACATAAAATAAGGATGACAATATGTTACAGGCACTTGATAAAAACCCGAAGTTCAAAGGCCGCAGAGGCCCGCTTGTACTGATGATTCTCGACGGAGTCGGCTACGGCAAATACAAGGATGGCGATGCCGTACTTGCCGCAAACACGCCGGTGCTCGACAAGCTCACGTCGTCCAGCCCGCATACCCGCCTCAAGGCGCACGGGACCGCTGTCGGTCTTCCCAGCGATGCGGACATGGGCAACAGCGAAGTGGGGCACAACGCCATAGGCTGCGGAAGGGTTTTCTCCCAGGGCGCCATGCTTGTGAACGATGCAATCGCAACCGGAAGCATGTACAAGGGCGCCGTCTGGAAGGAACTCGTATCGAACTGCCAGAAGAATAAGTCAGCACTTCACTTTATCGGGCTTTTCTCGGACGGAAACGTGCACAGCCACATCAACCACCTCAAAGCCATGATCGAAGAGGCGAAGAGGGAAGGCATAGAAAAGATAAGGATTCACACTTTGCTTGACGGACGCGACGTTCCGGAAACTTCAGCCCTGAACTACATCGAGCCGTTCGAGGAATATCTCAAGAAGCTCAATACCGGCGGCGGCGATTTCCGCATCGCCTCGGGCGGCGGACGAATGGCTATCACAATGGACCGCTACAATGCGAACTGGGACATGGTACGCAAGGGCTGGGATGTCCATGTCCACGGCAAGGGCAGATGTTTCAAGACCGCGAAAGACGCAGTCGAGACTTTCCGGACAGAGGCGAAAGTGATTGACCAGGATCTTCCGCCTTTCGTGATTTCCGACGACGGCAAAACTCCGGTCGGCCCCGTGAAGGACGGAGACTCGGTTGTCTTCTTCAATTTCAGGGGCGACAGGGCGATCGAGATAACCGCCGCATTCGAAGAGGACAAATTCGACAGGTTTGACCGTGCACCCAGACCCGATGTCGTCTACGCCGGGATGATGCAGTACGACGGGGATCTCAAAGTCCCTAAAAAATATCTCGTCGAGCCTCCCGCCATCGAAAGGACAATGGGCGAATATGTCGCCGCTACAGGGCTTTCCCAGATGGCGATAAGCGAAACCCAGAAATTCGGGCATGTCACTTATTTCTTCAACGGCAACCGCTCCGGATATTTCAATAAAAAACTCGAGACCTATATCGAAATCCCGTCGGATATCGTTCCTTTCGAACAGCGCCCCTGGATGAAATGCGCTGAAATAACGGACAAGGTCTGCGACGCGGTTCTCGGCGGAAAATACAATTTCATCAGGCTGAACTACCCGAACGGCGACATGGTCGGACACACCGGGATATACGATGCCGTTCTTGTTGCCATGGGCTCCCTTGACATCTGTGTCTCAAGAGTCATGGACGCCGTCAAGAGATCAGGAGGAATCCTCCTCATTAGCGCCGATCACGGAAACGCCGACGACATGTACGAGCATGACGAGAAAACCGGCAAAGTGAAATTGGACAAGGCCGGACAGCCGCAACGCAAGACGGCGCATTCCCTGAATCCGGTGCCATGCATCATCTATGACCCGGAATCAGAAAGCGAGTATGACAGTGTCCTGAACGAGGGGCTTGGAATAAGTTCCCTTGCCGCGACATGCATAGAACTTCTGGGATACAGGGCGCCGGAAGATTACGACAAATCGGTTCTTAAGTTCAAATGAATATTGAAAAGCCAAGGAGATTGAAAATGATAAAAGTTATTGTTGCCGGAGCGGCCGGCCGAATGGGAAGACGCCTTGTATCCTGCGTACTGAATTCAAAGGACATGAAACTTGTCGGCGCCACCGAGTTCTCCGGATGTCCTTTCATCGGTAAAGATGCGGGCATGCTCGCGGGACTCGATCTCTGCGGCGTTGAAATAAGCTCCGACATGAAACCACTCCTTGAAAACGCGGACGCAGTGATTGATTTCAGCACCGGCCCTGTTGTCGAAAACGCGAAACTCGCAACAGCAACCGGCGCAGTCATGGTCATCGGGACAACCGCACTTTCCGGAGACGACAAGAAGACCCTTGCGAATCTCGCGGAAAAAGGCGGGCGCATTGTCCTGGCATCCAACATGAGCGTCGGCGTGAATCTTCTTTTCGACCTCTGTGCGAAAGTCGCAAAAGTCCTCGGCGACGACTATGACGTCGAAATCGTCGAGATGCATCACAATAAAAAGAAGGATGCCCCCAGCGGAACCGCCGTCAGCCTCGCGGAGGCGATTGCGAAAGCCAGAGGCCTTTCCTACGAGAAAAACGCCGTCCACGGGCGTAAGGGAATTGTCGGAGAGAGGACGAAAACCGAGATCGGCATACATGCAGTCCGCGGCGGCGATGTCGTCGGAGACCACACTGTCATCTTCGCGGCAGAAGGCGAAAGAATCGAACTCGTCCACAAGGCCTCAAGCCGCGACACATTTGCGAAAGGCGCACTGAAAGCCGTCCGCTTCCTCTCAACAGCAAAGCCCGGCTTCTACAACATGCAGGATGTGCTGGGATTGAAGTGAGGAAAGTGACCGAGTACTGTGGACTTCGCCGTCTCGGCGAAGATTCTAATTCCCTTGCCCGGAACGGGCGGCTCTACACCGTAGGTAGGAAAAAGCGGCATCGGCACTTGTCACGCAGTATGTCCGTGAGCTTGACGCAGGCACTCCTGCCTGAAATGATTGAGCCTATCCTGACACCTACCGTCACGGCTGACTGGCTTCACTTCAGAACAGATGCGGGACTCAGGTAGATTCTATTTCCGTTGAAACGCCAGAAAGTTCCCTTGAACTTGATCTGCTCTCCCTTTGAAAGTTTTTTTGCAGTGTCATAGTTGTACAAGACTATGGAAACACCAACCGACTTCGGGTAATTCGGACTGTAAATACGGACTTCCCAGGCGTTCGTCTGGGAGTGGGAGAGGACAATATCATATTCACCCGGCTCCACCGTCATATTGGAGTCATCCATTCTTCTCACGTCCTTCACTACCCCTGAGGATTCCACTTCCTTGAACTTGATTTTCTCCCAGAGCTGCTTTCTCTGCATGTCGGTGGCGGTGTTACCCGCAAATTGATTCGCATACTTTGCAAGGTCATCCTCTTTCACTGCTCCGGGACTGTTCTTCTTTTCAAGTGCCGCCTTTTTTCTTTCCAAGGCTTCATTTTGTTCTTCCTGTATCATTTTCTCAACACTCTGCGTGAAAAACTGATCATCGTTTTTTTTCTGTTTTTCCGCCTCAGCCTTCTCCTCCGCGTTTTTCCTCTCCCATTCCTGACGCCCTTTTTCATAGGCTTCCCCTTTTACGGGATCATATTTGAATTCTTTCCTGATGTCGTCGGGAAGATCGGTGAAGGGGATTGACTTCACTATTGTCCAGCCGGAAGCATTTTTATATGATATCACCAGTTCCGCGGCATTGGTGTCGAAAACTGCGGCATTATTGTAGGTTTTTCCCGACAGGGTGGTGATGTCCCGGGAGAAAAGAGTCAAGGAAATCAGTGCGAACAAAACGGATGCAATTAAAATCTTCATCTGCGACCTCCGGTTTTCTTATATGTT
>JBAYFV010000153.1:0-8544 GCA_041666985.1 Victivallales bacterium | reverse complement strand
GGCTGTTCTTTTCTTTGTTTTATGAATCTGTTTGAAATTTGGAATTTTCTTGTTTGGTACTTGGAGTTTGAAGTTTGGAATTTATTTTGGTATTAAAAGTTGCGGCCCTTTGGCCGCCTAATTGAAGTTCCATTCTACTTCGAGACAGCAGTCTTGGAGGCATCTCGTGGCGATGTGCTCATCTCATCATTTCCTGTCTGTACTTTTCCGGGGAAAGGCCTGTGATCTGTTTGAACCTGCGGCTGAAATGGAAAGGATCGGAATAACCGAAATTAAGTGCGATGTTCGCAATGCTTCCATCGGAGTTGGAGAGGGTTTCCGCCGCCTGCATTATCTTCAGCCTGTCAACATAGTCCTTCGGGGAGTTTCCCGTGTTCGCGTAAAAAACCCGTCTGAACTGGGCTTCGCTCAAACTGCAGAATTCAGCCATTTCAGATACGGTCCACCATTTTTCACGGGAGTTTTTTATTTCCTCAAGAAGATTGTTCAGGTACGGGTACTTCTCCTTGCTCTTCTCCTTTCTGTTTTCCAGATAAAGGGTCACAAGAAGGCCCTGGAGCTCTATGTTCGCCTGGATCTGCGAATTTCGCGAGGGATCGGATGCGGTTTCGATTATGGGGAGGAGCCGTCTCGCCTTTCCTATTTCCATTATTCCGTCTTTCAGGATTCCGGTTTTGAAAAGACAGTCGGCGATGATGCCAGTGAAACATATGGTGTCCTCGGTATAATTGCTGTTGTGCCCGCTGTAGCAGTGGATGAAGCGGGGAGTCACCGTCACAGCCTTGCCCTCTTCAAAAACTTCGAGCGGCTTTCCTGGAACCCAGTACCAGCCGCGACCCTTTATGAGATGGGAAATGCAGTAGAATTCAAAATATCTGGGTTCGCTCGGCGGTTTCTGGGGAAGTGAGGAGCCGTCTCTTCCGTATCTGCATATCCAGAGACCGTACTTCTCGTGAACTTCCTGGCGGCCTTCGGGCATCTTGTGCACGTTGCAGTCGCCATGTTTGACAATGGCGTTGTATACGACTGAATTATCCATTTAAAATAAATCCGGGATGTTGTATTACACCGACGTTATTATACAATAATATAGATGCAAATGTATTTTTTATCAATTTTACAGAGATTCCTTTTCTCCGGAAATTTCCACGGGAGGAAGAAATTTTGACTAAAGAAGAAGACTGCTTGAAAAAACTTCTCCGGCCCATTGCCCTGCCGGGTGGGAGGATGCTGCCTTCGCGCATTCTGCCGGGGCCGATGGAAGGCATTATGACCGGTGATTATTGCCGGACAATGATGGAGTTCGATCTCCTGCCGGTATGGATTACCCCTTTCATTCGGATCTCGCACAGCACGCCGCGCATGAAAAAACTTGAATGGCGACTGACACCTTTCCGCCCGGTTCCAATCATTGCACAGATCATGGGCACGTACAGGAAACATCTTGCCGCCACTGCGGGAATATTGTCGGGACTTCACGGCGTGCTGGGTGTGGAGCTGAATTGCGCATGTTCGAGTCCGACAGTTGTCCGAAGCCGTTCCGGAAGCGCGCATCTCCGCGAGCCGGAATGGATACGGGATACGCTTCTCGCGATGCGTGAGGCGGCCGGTGTCGGCGGGATCGGCGTTAAGATCCGCAGCGGATTTGAATCGCCGGAAGAGCTGCCGCGCATACTTGAGTCTGTTGGAGCCGCCAAGCCTGACTGGATTGTCCTGCACTACAGGACGGCGAAGGAGATGTTTCGGAGTGTGCCGGACGGGTACGGGCGTTTTGAAACTGCACGCAGGCTTCTGCCTGAAACCGTTCTGTTTGCCAGCGGTGACATGTTCACCTGCGAGCAGTCGCTGGACGTGGTGCGCAAAACTGCGGTTGACGGAATTACTCCTGCACGCGGACTGATGCACAATCCCTGGCTGATCAGGGACATCGAAGCCGTATGCCGCGGGGAAAAACCGCCTGAAAGAAATGTTGTGCCGTTTCTTCTGAGACTTGTCGAACTTGTTGCGGAGAGTCCGGTATGGCGCACCGGTTTGATTCTGGAGATCGCCAGGAATGTGTGGGGCAGCGACTCCGAATGTTTCAAGTCGCTAACAAGGGATCCGGGGCCGGATGCGATGTTGAAGATAATTAAGGGGATGATGTGAGTTGCAAAAGCACAGAGGCACAGAGTGGCGGAACTGAGGGAATGCGAAAAAACGTTGGAGTATTTTACCATGTCGGGTTACGTGGCAAACTTTCCTGTCAGCTCATTTATTGGTAGATGATGTAAATTTGAAACCCCCTGATTACATGATAATTTGCCATACAACATCGCAATAAACTCTCGGCATTCTTTTTGCTTGCCGGTAAAAGTCCGGTAATATCCCCTGAAATATATAAGCTCAGGAAATTAAGCAGGACATGATTCTTGTCGATACCAGTGAGCCAATTTCAAAACTCAAATTTAAAGGAGCGCGGGTTTTCTTACCCGCGGAAATCTAACTCAAGCGGCGGACTGGAAAGTCCGCCCTCCGTTAGTTTTGAAGTTGCATTATTTCTTGGTACAGTTTTTCTGGAAACAATTCCATTGTTTCCAGAAAAACTATTTCTCGAAGTTCCTGGCCATTGATATGGCTTTTATCATTGCCTTCGCCTTGTTGCGGGTCTCCTCGAATTCGCTTTTAGGGACTGAATCGGCGACGATGCCGCCGCCCGACTGGACATAAACTGTTCCGTCCTTTATCAGCGCCGTGCGGATGGTTATGCAGGAGTCAACGTTCCCGTCAAAGGAGTAATAGGCGACAGCGCCGCCGTACGGGCCGCGTTTTTCCTTCTCCAGTTCGCTTATGATCTGCATGGCCCTTATCTTCGGGGCGCCGCTTAAAGTGCCTGCCGGGAAAGTGGAGCGCATCACGGAATCGGAGTCGTATTTCTTGTCGAGTTTCCCCTTCACATCGGAAACAATGTGCATGACATGGCTGTATTTCTCGACTATCATGAGTTCGTCTACATTTACGGTTCCAGTTTCAGCAATACGGCCGATGTCGTTCCGGGCGAGATCTACGAGCATGATATGTTCGGCGCGTTCCTTCGGATCCGCAAGAAGCTCTTTTTCGAGTTTCACGTCCTCTTCCGGAGTTTCGCCGCGTTTCCTTGTTCCCGCAATGGGGCGTACGGTTATTTCCCTGTTCAAGCACTTCGCATTGAGTTCGGGGGAGGCTCCGACAAGTGAGAATCCGTCGCAGTTCAGAAGGAACATGTAGGGGGAGGGGTTCAGCATTCTAAGAGCCCTGTAGACGGAGAAGGGGGAGACATTTATCTTTGCGGAGAATCTCTGGGAAATCACGGCCTGTATGATGTCGCCGTCAAGAATGTAGCGCTTTGTCCTTTTCACCATTTCGCAGTATTCGCCATATGTCTTGTTTGATTTGAATTCAATGTTTTCGGATGAAACTTCGAGGTTGGCCGGAGGCATGGCGAGGGGGGTGCGGAGTTTTTTGATGATCCCCTTTATTTTTAAAACCGCCTTATCATATTCCCTGTCGGCGTCTTTCTTGTTTTCCACATGGGCCTGAACGATTATTTTAATTGTGTGGCGCACTTTGTCGAAGACCAGGAAGGAGTCAGTTATCATGAAAACGGCCTCCGGGATGTCGACGGGCTTCTTTTCCGGCTGGACGACGCTCGGCTCCACTTCGCTGATGACATCGTATGAAACGTAACCGACGGCACCGCCAGAGAAGGGGGGCAGTCCGGGCAGTTTGACCGGTTTGTACTTCTCAAGGATGTTGTGGATTTCCTCGAACGTATCCTTTCCTGAAACGGGCGTGGTTTTCCTGCCGCTCCTGAGCAATCCCCTTCCATTTCCGTGAATGAAGGTGCAAATGGGGTTTGCGCCCAGGAAAGAATAGCGTGCGATGTTTTCCCCGCCCTCGACGCTTTCAAGCAGGAAGGAATAAGGATAAGGTTTCCCCTTTTCATCAAATGCTATTTTCCTGTATGCTGAAACCGGGGTTTCGGTGTCAGCGATGACTTCGCAGAAAACAGGAATGAGATTGCCTTCGGAGGCAAGCTTTTTAAAGTCTTTTTTATTCGGTATAATCATAGTTTTCCATGTTGGTAAAATACATGTTATTTGTGTTAAAATATACACGGTTCCGCTTTAAAAAAGTTTTTTTCATAATAATTTAAAAAAATACAGAAACAAGGAGGATTCACATAAATGAATGCAGCAAGACCGGACTTCGGAAAACTGATGGCGCGCCAGAGACGTTTCCAGCATGCGGAGAGAAGGATTTTCGGACATGTTCCGACAATCGCCATAACTCCGGTTGCCGACGGCAGGGCCGGCGCCTATGAATCAAATCTTGAAGGCACATGGAAAATGGTTGAGAGAGTCCATGACCTCATCTCCAGAAACGTATTTCTTCCGGACGGAACTCCTGTCAGAATCGTTGTCGCTCCAGAAATAGTGTACGGTGCAAGGAGCGGCGCCCGTGCCCAGGAATACTATGCCACGGAAGGTGTCACTGCGAACATATGGGTGAGCCGTTCATGGGCGTACAGCGATGAACTGATGTCAGCCTGCCAGGGAATCGGAAGTTCGGAATGGCAGCAGGCGGCCTACGGGTTGAATCAGACCGACCGTCCCGGCGCCGTATGGCTCAAGGCGTTCTGTGCGGCGATGGATGAAAAGAAGCGTCCCATATTTTCCATTTACAATCCCGACCTCGAAGTGGAGACGGGGACGATGGCCCCATATGTGGTTGAAAGGATTCTACGTTTTGCGAGATGCGCAACCGCAGTCGGTGAAATGCGCGGGAAAAACTATCTTTCAGTCGGCAGCGTTTCAATGGGAATCATCGGTTCAGACGTCCGCCGCAACACCCTTCTGGATTATCTCGGAATGGGTTCCGTTTCAGTTGACATGGTCGCCCTCCGCGGCAGGATAGACAGGGGGCTCTACGATCATGAAGAGCTCGGGAAGGCTTTTAAGTATTTCAAGAAGAATTTCAAGATTGCATTCAATACGGGTGTAAAACCATATGCCGACGACAATCTCCTGAAAGAATCAATTCTCATGGCGATGGTTGTCAGGGACATGATGATCGGAAATCCGGCCATTGCCGACAAGGCGGCGGCGAAAAAATACGGCTATAAGGCCGATGTCGAACATGCACAGGGACACAATGCGATATTCGCAGGAACCCAGGGACAGCGCGCATGGACCGATCTCCATCCGAATTTCGACCTTGCCGAATCCATTCTCAACAGCTCTTTCGACTGGAACGGTTTCCGCGCCCCCTATGTTGTCGCTACGGAAAACGACTGCAAGAACGGCATCGGAATGCTGGTCGCGAACCTTCTTTCCGGAATGCCCCAGCTGTTTGCCGACATCAGGACAAACTGGACAGCCGAAAGCGTCAGGAAAGCCACCGGTGTTGATGTTTCAAAAATAGTTCCGAACGGGTTCATAGACAAGAGGAATTCAGGTGCAGGTGCGCTTGATTATGCGGTTGATGTGATTTCACTCGTCACAAAGGACGGAAAAGTTTCAATTCAGGAAGTGGCCGCCGCATTGCGCAGGAGCAAGTCCCTCCAGAATAAACTCATTGAAGGTGCGATCAATGGGACAACCTACTGTGCCGCAATTCTCGAATACTTCCTCGGCGACGGACTCTCCAGCCATTACCGTACTCCTGGCGGAATTCCGATGACGGCATACCGTTACAACATGGTCGGCGAACTGCTCACCTGTTCGGTTGTCGAAGGCCGGACCGTTGAACTGCCGGTCAAAGTGGCGGATCATGTGAACAATGTCACCAACAGCACATGGCCGGAATCATACTGGGTGCCCAAGGACATGAGTTCGTTCGAGTATATGTCGAAGATCGGGCCCAACCACGACGGAAACTCGTTCGGCCTGATTGGCGCCGACATGATCACCCTCAACGCCATGCTCCGTATTCCGGTTGACATGCATAATGTATGCAAATGCGATATTTTCCGTCCGACAATGTGGGACCGTTTCGGCGGCGATGATTTCAGGGTCTGTGAAAAACTCGGACCGCTGTATGCCTGAAAAGCATATTTGACAGGGGGCTGAAAAATTAAATTTTCAGCCTAAGGAGCCGTAAGGAAATAACTTTTACATTTGTATTTTCCGCCAAATGTCAAAGTTATTTCCTTACGGCTCCTAATCAAGTATGGACGACGGCGAAAAATTCCATCCCTTTGGCGTTTAAATTCAACGCAACGGATTCGACTGCAGTTTCCCGCCGTCCCGTAACTGCGGACTCCAGCGAAACTTCATGCTTGAATTCAAGCTTTTCGTCACGTAAATCCACTCTCGGGAAGAGAGCGATAAAACGGGAGTCGGCATATACTGCACAGTTTGCCGGCGCATAGGGATGACATCCCGCAATCACCGCGATTCGGCGCAGATGTTCCGGCCCGAAGAGCGGCATGGCTCCGTAAACGACATTGCGTCCGCCGTATTGCCCGGAGGCGACTGCAATCGCGCCGTCTCCGTAACGTGCCAGAACGCGAATCTTATCGGACGGCACGACTTCCAGCAGAGGGTAGCCCGCATCCGTTTCCGACCGCATCAGTCCTGTTCCGTCCAGGCAGGAATCCGGTTCCGGCAGAAATTGAGGCCGCAACACCGAACCTTTCTCCCTGACCTTCATGCCGATAATCCTTCCGATATTTTCCATGGAGAAATCCGGGTTCAGAACGCCCGGTGCATAATTCCACAGCAGAGTGGC
Source organism: Victivallales bacterium (assembly GCA_041666985.1). GTDB lineage: Bacteria > Verrucomicrobiota > Lentisphaeria > Victivallales > GWF2-50-93 > GWF2-50-93. The sequence continues at coordinate 1,797 of JBAYFV010000153.1, read as the reverse complement.
GTGTTTCGGGATGCGCGCCTCGATCCGCCGCCACTGTTCCGGATGCAGTTTGAACGTATTGAGAAAGATGATCAGTTTGTATTGCGACAGCTCCAGCGTTTCCAGATCGTTCAGCCGATACGTGTCCGCCGGGACGCCGCAGAGGTTGGCGTTCCGGATCGTATCCATCATCATCGGCACGTGGAACGAGCCGTTGCAGACGGTATGATAAATTGACTCTTCGTCCACGACCAGCAGGATTTCGGCTATGCTTTTCCCGGGTTTGTCCCTGAGTTTCGCGGCGGTCTTTTCGATGACAGCAACCTCCCGCAGGATTTCCGGGTCGTCGAACCAGCCTCCGCCGAGATCCATCCACCAGAACCCGGAGCCGTGCGCCAGGTTTTTGGCGAATTCCCGCCACATTGCCGTGCGCGTCTCATTCATGTTTCCGCACTGTTTTTCCGCAGTGGCGCAGAGATGCGTGCGATTGTCCAGCTCGTCCATCCAGAGTTTGCGGCGATTGACCGATTGTGCCGGCCCCAGTTCGCCGCCGGGTTCGCCCGGAACGCTGCGATAATACGACTTGGGCGCGGCCATGAAATCCACGTAGGGAGAATTTAAAATGCGTTCATAACCGAGCCAGCCGGTATAGGCCGCATTGTGGCATTCCAGAAAATATCCGTAGAAACATCCGACCGGCTTGCCGCCGGTATTTTCCTTGACCAGTTTGCCGAAATGCTCAATCGCGACGACGTTAATCTCCGAGGTGAAACGATCGTAATCTGCGCAGATGCGCTCGTCAGTCCTGAAAAAGCCATGCAAGTTTTCAGTGCGGCCTTTCCGGAGTCCGGGCGGGGGCGGTTCGGCATTGCCACGGTCAAGCTCCGGCAGATTCCAGGCCTTTCGCAATGTTTCAAGCGAACCGTACTGCTTAAGCCCCCAGTCGAAAAAGGCTTTGCGGTTGGCAATCCCGTAATCACCGAATTTGCCGCTGATCCTTCCCCATAAACAGGTTTCACCGCTGGTTCCGTAGGCGATATGGTATGCGGCAATCTGTTTCCCATAGGGTCCCTGTTCCAGGTGATGAATCAGGCGGCGCAATGTTTCACCGGCGTCCAGGAGCCATTTTTTCGACGAAAAACTCTGGTTGGAAATCACGCCGCCGAGATTCGGACGGTCATCCTGCCAGCCCCCGGCGGTGTAATATCCGGTTTTCGACTCATATCCGAGAAAATCATGCCTCTCCGTTCCGACCAGCCGCCGAATCTCCCCGACCTCCCGAGGCCCGTCGAAATAAACGAAAACGTCCTCGGGATTTTCCCTGCCCCAGTCGAGGGGGACATTCAATTTTATCCTGGGGATATAGTAAATGTCGGGATTGCCCTTGAGTACTGCATCCAAAACCCGGTCGGTCAGCTCGTAGTCGTAACGATCAACTCCGACCCAGCCGGAGAACAGGATCGAAGTATGAAGCTTTACACCGGCGGCGGCGAAGTCCCTGTGGAACCTGGCGAACCGTTCGAAATTTTCAAAGAAAACAATCGGCTTGCCGTTTTTGTCAAGTCTGGGCGGATCGTAGCAGAAGCCAAGTTTTGACCAAAAGACCGAGTTCTCTTTAAGCAGTTTCATCGCATTGTCCATATCGGTAAGCCCTTTCAGGATTTTCACTTTCAGTGTCTTTGTTTTAAAGTTCTATGAGCCAATTTCAAAATTGGCGAAGGTAGGGCGCGTTCTCCGTAACGCGCCGCCTCAAAACGGACGGCTCGGAGAGCCATCCCTACCTTGGATTCGGCAATTTTGAAATTACCTGAGGTAATT
>JBAYFV010000152.1:0-8650 GCA_041666985.1 Victivallales bacterium | reverse complement strand
TGGTGCGCGAGGGGGGACTCGAACCCCCAGGGATTGCTCCACCAGATCCTAAGTCTGGCGCGTCTGCCAATTCCGCCACCCGCGCATTCCCTTACAATAGTGCGGTTTCCCCGTAGAAACAGATGAACTTTATTCTGTTTCATAAGTTTCTTATAAATTCCATTCCGGAATTTATTCACCGAACAGAGTCACCGCTGTCGCCCGTGTTATTTTCAACTTTACCAGATCTCCGATTCTTATTCCGGGATCCGGATCGAAAACCACAACCTTGTTGGTGTCGGAACGCCCGCACCACCTTGAGGAATTCCGCCTGCTCACACCTTCGACAAGGACTTCAAGAGTTTTGCCCACCAGCACCTTATTGTTCTTCTCGGTTGCTTTTGCGAGATCCGCAAGGAGGATCTGGTTGCGCTCCTCCTTTACTGACTGCGGCACATCATCTTTCATCTCGGCCGCTTTTGTCCCGCTGCGCGGCGAATACTTGAAAATATAGGCGTTGTCGAAAGATACTTCATTCATAATGTTCCTTGTCGCCAGGAAATCCTCCTCGGTTTCCGAGGGGAAGCCGACTATTATGTCGCTGGAAAAAGTGATCCCGGGCGCTTTTCCTTTCAGGGAATTCACTGTGGAAAGGTATTTTTCAGACGTGTAATGGCGGTTCATGAGCCTGAGGATCCTGTCGGAACCGGACTGAAGCGGAAGATGCAGGTTTTTACACACCTTCGGGATATTTGCGACCGCATCTATGAGTTTTGCATTGAAATACTGGGGATGCGGTGACGTAAATCGTATCCGCCGCAGGCCTTTTATCCCGTTGAGTTCTCCGAGAAGCCCGGCAAAAGGGGACTCTTCCGTGGCCTGTCCCCTGCCCTCTAGTCCGTATGATGCCACATTCTGTCCCAGCAGGACAACCTCGCTGATTCCGGAATCAACCAGCACTCCGGCCTCTTCAACGATATCATCCGCAGGCCTGCTTTTCTCCCTTCCCCTTACGTAAGGGACAATGCAGTAGCTGCAGAAGCGGTTGCAGCCTCGCATCACGGAAATGAATGCAGACACCTGGTTATTCGAATAGAGATGTCCGGACAGGCTCTCCAGAACGTCTGTATCCGCATCAACAGCGACGACATGTTCCCTTTTATTTATCTGTCCCGCTATTATTTCAGGCAGCTTGTGGAGTTGATCGGTACCGGTGACAAAATCCACGTGCGGGATGTCTTCGATTATTTTTTGCCCGAGCCTCTGCGCCATGCAGCCAATGACGCCGATTATGATATGCGGCCTTTTTTTCTTGAGTTTAACCAGGATTCCGACTTTGCCCAGCGCCTTCCTTTCGGCCTGGTCTCTCACACTGCATGTGTTGAAAAGGAGAATGTCCGCCTCCTTTTCGTCGTCAACTTTCTGATATCCTTTGGCAATAAGGGCTGAGGCGGCGGCTTCCGAGTCGCGCTCGTTCATCTGGCATCCGTATGTTTTTATGTAGAATTTCATCCTGCTTGCCTAGGCGCTCCCTGTCCCTGGTATTGGGAAAATTTCCTTTTACAAAGTGAATTTAAATCGGATTCCGTGCTTCTAATCTTGAATTTTATGCGCATAAAACATAGAAATACGAAACAAAGGCGTTAAGATACATCTTAAGTCTGTTTTTTAAATCGGGGGGGTGTTGATGGAAAGCGCATTTGTCCTGCTGGCACTGGTATTCCTGGGCGTAATTCTCATTTTCCCGATCTGGATTATCGCTGTCCTGCACCAGATTAAAAACTCACAGGAAAGAATTAATTCCGAATTCCAGGAGTTCATGCACATAGAACGGCTGAAACGCAAGGAAACGCCAGAAGCGCCTATTCCCAAGGAAACTCCCAAGCCGGCGTCTGCTCCAGCCCCTGTCCCTGAAAAGAAAACTGAACATGCCATGGCTGACAAGGTCGTTCAGCCCGCAGTATCCACCCCTGCCCCGGTCACATGCGAAAAGAAAATCGAGGCAAAGCCTGCCGAAGCAAAAATACCGGCATCAATTCCGCCTTCAGTCCAGGCGCCGGAAACAGAAGAACAGAAATTCATTCAAAAGCCGTGGACTCCGCCTCTGCCACGGCAAGCTTCCGAATTTGAGAAAAACGCACAGGATATCATCGGCAAAATCTGGAGCTGGATTGTGGTCGGAGAAGAGCACAGGCCCAAAAACGTCTCGTTTGAATATGCCGCCGCAAGCGTATGGCTGCTGAGATCGGCAATACTGATAATTCTCACCGGCATAGGTTTTTTCCTCAAGTATTCCATTGAAAACAATCTCATAGGCCCCTGCGGCAGAATCGCTGTCAGCATCACCGTCGGACTCGCGATGATAATCGGCGGAATCAGGCTTGCCGGAAAAAAATACCACATAATCGCCCAGGGTCTGCTCGGAGGCGGAGTGGCAACACTCTATCTGAGCATTTTCGCAAGCTACAGGATTTACAAGTTAATACCGGACGCGAAGCTTTCTTTCGCCCTTATGATTTTAATAACCGTCGCCACCGCGATAATCGCAATAAGGCTCAACTCGATGCTTGTCGCGATTTTCGGCATAATAGGCGGTTTCTGCACACCTGTCATGCTGAGTACGGGTACGGCAGATTTCCCGGGGTTATTCTCGTATATGCTCATGCTTGGCATAGGCGTACTCGCGATCGCCAGATACAAGGACTGGAAAATGTTGAACGCCCTCAGCTTCATCTTCACCTACGGACTTTACCTGGCGTCCCTGGACAAGTTCTACAAGCACGAGGACTTCACCGTAGCAATCACCTTCATCTCCCTGTTTTTCCTCCTGTTCTCGGCAATCCCCCTCCTCTACAATATTGTACACAAGAACAAATCAAACGCACTCACGCTTCTCGGCATGTTCCTGAATGCCGCAATCTTCTTCTCGACATGCTTCCACCTGATAACCGACCAGTTTGAAAGAAAATGGGTGGCGGCGGCAAGTCTTTCGCTTGCGGCCTTCTACATAATACAGATACTGGCCTTCCTGAACAGGAGAATAAACGACAGGAACCTCCTGATTCTACTGACGGGCTTCGCATCATTCTTCATAACCGTGACAATCCCGCTGGTGCTTTCCGACGAATGGATAACGACCGCCTGGTCCATACAGGCTGCAATATTCCTCTGGATGAGCTGCAGGATGAAAAGCAACTTCATCCGAATGCTATCATATGTGCTCTACTTCCTCGCCTTCGCACATCTGTTCATGTTTGATTTCCAGAAGAACTTCATTTTCGTGAAAAACCTGGATTACGCAAATGAAATGCTGACACGCTTCATGACTTTCGGGATACTCGTGATTTCAATGGCCCTCGGATACAGGCTTATGAAAAAGGAAAAGGGCGAATCGGGAATAATCGTCCCTGAAAACGACACTGCGGAATTCATTCCGCAGAACGCCGCGGCTGCGATGTTCGCAACTTTCGGCTTCGGGCTCCTCTTCATATATCTGCATTTTGAATTCTACCATATGAGCAGGGTTTTCTACCCGCCCTGCCAGACGCCGCTCCTGACATTGATATGGATAGCCTCAATAGCCCTGTCCGCCTTTGCGTTCAGAAGGACATCGAAAAAACTTTTCCTCGCGCTTTCCGTTGTTCTCTGCTTCGGCCTGCTTTTCAAGGTCTTCATATTCGACATGATGTTCTGGCGGCTCTCCATAGACCGTTTCTGGTTCCCGGTCAATTCGTTTCCCGAGGAAAGCCTTATGCGCGGCCTGAACTTCCTGATGATCGTCGGCGCATTTGCATTTTCATTCCTTGTTTTCGGCGGCAAAAGCAGGGACACCTCGAAGTTTTTCGGTGTGCTTTCACTTGCAATGCTCTTCATTTATCTTTCACTGGAGCTGAACACCCTCCTGAATCTCAAGGCGCCTCTGTTCCGCGCCGGCGGCATATCAATACTATGGGGCCTTTTCGGATTCTCATTCATCCTGGGGGGAATCATTAAAAACATAAAAGGGCTGAGGTACGCCGGACTTGTCCTCTTCACAGTAGTCGTACTGAAAGTCTTCCTCTCGGATTTGAGCAGGCTTTCACAGCTCTCAAGAATCATTGCGTTTCTCGCACTGGGCCTTGTCGTACTCGCAGGCGCATTCATTTATGTGCGGTTCAAGGATTTCTTCAATACCGATATTCAAAAGAAGGATCTACCCGGTGAAAAAAAGAATTAGCCCTCCCGCTTTACCGATACTGATATTCATCCTGTCGTCGAATATCCTTTCCGCGCTCGGCATAACCGACAATCTGCACTTCATGAAGAATGTGACGTCCGGGAAGGATTCCGATATTCTCAGGGTTCCCCTTGACAGCGAAATCTACGATTCGGTTTCTGCGAACTTCGCAGACATGCGGCTGACGGACGGCAAAAACGCCGAAACTCCTTTCATTGTAAAGCAGGACACGGTCAGTGAAACCCAAATCACCCAGGTCTATCATTCCGCGAAAATAATTTCGCTCACGAGACACGACGACAACAGGATTGGCATCTGCGTTGAAATACCGGGAGACAACCGGGACATCACCGGACTTGTCCTGAAAACACCGTCGAAAAACTTTGAAAAACAGGCCGGTGTCTACGGCAGTTCCGACATGAAGGAATGGAAGGCAATGGCTGAAGATCAGAGCATATTCGACTACAGCGAAGTTGTCGGACTCTCAAACACAACGCTCAAGTTTTCATCCCCGGGTTTCAAATATTATAAAATCTCAATCGCGAACTTCGCGGAAAACAGAAGATCCCCGGGTTCGGAACTGATAACAGAAAAAAGACAGGGCGGCGATTTCAGCCGAATCGAGAAACTGACAATAAACACCGAGCCGCTGAAGATTGACGAGATAGGTTTTCTCACAAAAAGCGAAAAGAAGATAATCCGCAAAAACAGGACACGGGAATATCCCGTTTCAGAATTCTCCTGCAGGGACGGCAAGGACGAAACCGAGATTTTCATTTCAACAAAGAAAGAACCGCTGACGCTCTTTTCCCTGGAAACCGAATCAAACAATTTCTCAAGAGCCGTCTCCGTTGACGGAGGCAACGACAAAAAAAACTGGCTGAATCTTGCCGGCGGCGGAAAGATCACAAAAATAGACATATCGGGGTACAGGGAAACCAAACTGGACATCTCAATTCCTGAAAGCCGTTTCAAGCACTACAGGATCAGGATTTCAAACGGGAATGCGCCACCGGTGAAATTTTCGGCAACCCGCGCCTCCGGAAACATTTACTGTCTTGAACTCATCAATCCCAAAACATCCGGAGATCTGTCGGTTTACTACGGCGGCGCCAAGATTCCCCTTCCGTCATATGATATAAAGGAAATCCTCGACAAACTCAAGAACCCTTCATACTCTGAAATCAAACCGGGCGGACAGAAGGAAAACCCGCTTTACAAACCGGCAGGAGGAAATCAGCCGTTCCTCGACAGCAGAATCCTTTTCACCTCAATCATTGTGCTGATGGTTGCCATACTCGGATGGATCCTTTATAAGGGTTTCAGGAAAATAGACACAATGGATCCGGAGTGACGTCACCATGAAAAAGCAAGGGAATGAGTTCAGGAGACATGGTGTTCCTTACTTGCCGGTCACCGGTGCGGACAACTGCGCTTTTATCCAGGAGAAGATCGTATCACCAATCTGGCGGTAGCCTCCATCCGCCGGATGAACCCCGTTGTTAAGCCGTTCCCCTTCGATCTTTGTTCGGTAATTCAACGGTTCTTTGAGTATCGGGTAATTGTTCACACAGTCGAGGTTAACGTTAGAAGGGATGAGATATATGAACTTGGCTTCACGGTTGCCGTACTTCTCCATCATCCGCCTGACCATCCGCTGCTGGTTTCGCCTGTACTGCCACCGGGTCTGTCCGCACTGATAGTTGGAACCGAATGCGTCTTGCGTTGCTGCTGGCGGAACCAGCAGCAGCACTCCGATTTTTGTATCTTGTCGTACCCGCAGAATCATATCTATCAGCATGTCATAGTATTTGAACATGGCATCGATACGCGTTTCAATGTTTTCATCCGTGGCGCCAAGCATGTCATTGGCGCCGAGCAGGATTGTGACGAAGTCAGGTCCTTTTCCCCCGTTGAACTCCTGACAGTAGCGCTTGAAATCTATCTTGAATTTGCCATGTCCGTCCGAATACAGAAACGGACTGCTGCTTGCATTCCATATTCTCCAGTCAACAGCCCCGGACTCCCTCTTTCCCTCCTTGAAATAAGTTGCAAACCGTTGCGCCGTCCAGCCTCCATAACCTTCGATACGAACGTTCGGATTGTTCTCATTCGGGACATGTCCAACAAGCGTTATCTGCGGGTTGCCTTCCGTCTTGCACAATTCCAATAAGTGCGCCGGGTAAACAGTCGCATGCGTAAGGCTGTCGCCTATCGTCAAAAGACTGAGGGGCACACCGGAACCGGCGTTCTTTGATACGATGTGAAGAATCGATTCGGACCGGGCGACAATCTTGTTTGCTTCATCTCTGACTTCAAGTACAAATGAGTACTGTCCAATGTCCTGCTCAGTCGGAACAAGTGTCCATCGTTCAACCTGCTGCCTTCCTTTTGCGCATGTCACATCGATCGCATACTGTGCGGGGTTCAGCATGAGACAGACGTTGTCAAAATACACGTTCATTTCGATGCCGGCAACGGCGTAGATACGTGGCGGCAGAAGCAGCTGAATGCATCCCGGGAACTGTGCCGGACTTTGAGTGGCTGGTTGTGCAGACAATCCTGCACATGGAAAAACGGCAAACAGAACAACCTGAAAAGCAGTAACCGTTTTCAAGAGCACCCATGTTTTTTTTGGTCGAGCAGCCATCCCTGTTTCTCCTTAAAGCTTATCACGTTTCTTTACAAAAACATTATATCCGCTACAGTGATAAATGCTTTCGTACTTTGCGCATTGTATCATTCAGTGATTTTCTTCCCGTCTATCGTCAACTCATCGGCGGGGGCAATAACCACGATCTCATGCTCGTATCCCCTGCCCAGTTTTCTATATTGCTCCCAATATCTGTTCAGCCATCTTCCGATCGCCGGCTGTTTCCTTTCGGGATAATACATCGACACATCTATACTCTTGCCGTCGGGAACTTTCAGATCAACCTCATTGTCCCAGAGTATGCTGATGTCAAACCCATTCTTAAAATCATCCTTTGTCCAGAAATTACCCCTCCCTGAAGAACCTCCATCAAAGTCCCCCGGCTTCAACAGCTCCATTTTCCGCCCGAGGAGCAGCACCCGGTATCCGACGCTCGTGACGCCTAATTTCTCCACATCGACTGAAAGCGTTGTTGTCGCAGGTTTGAGATCATCCGATAACAGGGCAATCCCAATCCAATTGTTTTTCCTAAGAGTGCTGATAATCCTTGTCTTGACATCATTTGCCGACATTTTTCTGGTGATCAGTATCTCGGGGGCAGAATATTTCCGCACCAGTACTGAGAATGCTTCGGCAAGAGCCGCGTCTTTATTTGCCGCAGAAACGAAATCCGCAACGGGTATGGTAATGACCTTGCCCCGCCCAATAATATTTTCGCGTAGAGGAATATTCCCTCCTGTCATTCCGCCAACACCGTCCTTATTATACATTGAACCGCTCATTTCACTGGTAATATCTTTTTCATCGCTCAGATCCGGCAACGAGGTAGACCATTTGGCGTTCAGACTGATGACAATTCCACCGTCTGAAATATACTTTTTTAAACCGTCCATGCTCTCCTTGGCCAGACCGCGCACACTGTAAGGGGTCGCGATCAAAACGCGGTACTTTTTGTATTGGCTGACATCTTCGACATAGATGCTGCTCATGTCCTGTCGATACGATAGGATCTCAAATAAAGCAATCGTATTTGTTCGTTCTTTCAGTGAGCTGCCGGCAAGAGTAAGAATAAGCCCATTGTAATTATGCAAAAATGCAGCTTTGGCAAGCGACGATCCGCCTGCCCATTCGCGGACATTAAGAATGTTGCGTTTATATTCCTCATAGCTTCGAGGCGTAGTGCCGAACACAACCGGTCTCCAGACAGTTTGAAAATTAAATGACTCTCCGCCCTGTTGCCCATGAAAACCAACAGCATTATCTGCGGCGCAGCTATGGCTGGAGGTTCCGGCAAGATTATTTGGATATACATTCAACTCATTAAAACTCTTTCCCGGATAGTCCCAAGTATAATCTCCAATCAAATGCCATCGATACGGGTGCATCCCATACGTATAGGCAAATTCAGTTCTTGAGGTATAATCAAATACCTGTATTCCCAATTGAAACCCCTTTTTATGCAGATAATCTGCCAAATCCTTATGGAAATCCTCCATAACCCATTGTTTGAAAAGCACCATCCGCCGCCACCATTTGTCATCAGGGGCAACCCACCATTTCCCTTTTTCCATGCGGTTGGCAATATCATTCGGCAAATGCTCTCCAAAATTCCGAAAACAGAATTGGTCGAAAACCGGCAGTTCATGCCAGTGGTAGTCGGCGGTATTTTCCCACAACATGTCGGTGAATATACCGGCAAAGTTTCCATATTTATTGTATTTTGCAGCAAATTCATCTATCAGCTGATGCAAAAAATTACGGTAGTCACGGCTCAGGAAATTTGGGACATCTCCCGCCGGCGG
>JBAYFV010000151.1:0-8655 GCA_041666985.1 Victivallales bacterium | reverse complement strand
TTTCAACCCCATCGATCTGACGGATGGAATCAATGAGCATCTCGGTGTCTTTCTTGTCAACACCGTAGGTCTTCAGCATGTCATCGCTCAGATATGCCCAGGCGTAACGCCCGGAACACGCTGTCTTCACATGATTTAAAACGAGTTCCGCCGCCATTTTGATAAAGGCGTGAGGCTGGGAAAAGAACATTGTGTTGATTATTCTCGGATAGTCGGCACCGAGAGCCAGAAGTTCGGAGGCGGCGTTGAACGTGGAAGCCCTTGTGTTGTCAAAACGAAATCCCCCGGTGTCCATGACAATGCCTATGAGCAGCTCTGTCGCGGCTTCCTGCGAAATCCGCATTTTACCGGAATCCCTAAGCGCCCTGAAAAGGATTTCGGCGGTTGCTGCGGATTCAGAATCAATGAAATTAGCCTTGCCGAAAAGTTTGTTGTCGGGATGATGGTCAATATTCACAAGAGGATAGGGGGGGATTTTCCCCTTTGCCGATTTGTCAACGCCAAGCCTGTCGGGAGTTGAAGTGTCAAGACACAGTATCCATGAATATGAGTCCAGCCTGGGATGTTTTCCGACCATGATTCCGTCCGGAACAAATGAAGTGTAACGCATTGGCGGCTGTTCCGGAAGAAAGGCGTCGACCTTTTTCCCGTTCTCCCGCAGAACTGTGAAAAGTCCGAAAATCGAACCCAGGGCGTCGCCATCAGGTTTCTCATGTGTCAATAGGAGGAAACTGTCGTTTCCCTCGATGAATTTTCCAAGTTCCGCCGAGATATTAGATGTCAACTGCATAATATTTTCAATTTCCGACTTAAAATTATAAAAACAACTTTGGAAACCATGAGAACAGAGAACAGCCCTTGCGGGCTTGACTACAAACAAATTCAGATTCAGACTTGGTTTGCAGTTAATGCCGCAAGGCATGTTCTTGAAGTGACATAAGCCTCCGGCTTGTGAGCTTTCTAAAAATGCATCATACGATCATCCAGTTACTTCTCCCCGCTCTTCTCCATCTCGGAAATAATCTCCAGAACCCGGTCTCCCTTCTGAATGGTCTCATCAATTACGAACTCGAGAACCGGGGTGTACTTGATTACAACATCTTTGGCTATTTTTGTCTGGAGATGATGCCGGTTGCTGCTAAGGAAATGCAGAATCTTGACTTTGGTGGACTCATTGGTTTTGCCGAGGATACTGATAAAGACTTTGGCATGTCTGAGATCCGGAGTGGTTTTCACGTCGCTGACAGTGACTAAACAGTTCTCGATACGGAAATCCAGCCTTTCCATCAGATCGGCGATTTCCCTTTTGAGAAGCTCGTTGATTCTATCCAGTCTGCTGTAATTTTTCATAACGTCGCTTTTTTGTATTCAATCTCGTAGGCCTGGATAATGTCGCCTTCGTGGAAATCAAGGAAGTTGTCAAGTCTGATACCGCATTCAAGTCCCTGCCTGACCTCTTTGACATCATCCTGAAAGCGGCGGAGGGATTGCACGGAACCGTTGAAAATAAGCTCGCTGTTCCGGTAGACTCTGGCTTTGGCCCCGACACGTATGAGTCCCTTTTCAACCATGCAGCCGCAAACTTTCGGGCCTTTTGAAATTTCAAAGATCTTGATTATTTTGGTCGTGCCAAGCTCTTTTTCGCGCTGATCCGGGGCGAGTTTGCCCGCAAGGGCGTCCTTGAGATCTTCAATAAGTTCGTAAATAATGCTGTAAAGGCGGATTTCAACCTGTTGTTTTTTAGCCAATGAATTTACGCCCGGATTTACGCGCACGTGGAATCCCACGACAATTGCACTGGAAGCCGCCGCAAGAAGAACATCGTTCTCAGTGATTGCCCCGATGCCCGAATGAAGGATGTCGATCTGTATTTTTTCCGAGGGGAATTTCTTAAGTGATTCGGCGATGGCCTCAACGGAACCCTGAACATCCGCCTTAATTATGATGGAAAGAGTCTGTTTCTGTCCTTTTTCGAGACGTTTCATAAGGTCTTCGAGGTTTGTTCCGCCAATGCCCTGGGCCGTATTTTCAGCCTCGAGGCCGGTTGTCCTGCTTTCCGCTTCCCTTTCCTCAGCGATCTTCTTCGCCTCTTTCTCGTTGCAGACGATAAAAGTTGCTCCGGCTGCAGGAACCCCGGAAAGTCCGACGAGTTTTATGGGTGTGCTGGGACTGGCGTTTTCAACTGGTTCACCCAGCACGTTTATCATGGTTTTGACTTTGCCGTAGTATTTTCCGCAGAGGACACAGTCCCCCCTCTTGAGGTTTCCCGTCTGCACAAGCACACTTGCGGTGGGGCCGTGCCCCTGTTCAAGCTGGGCTTCCAGAACAACTCCTCTGGCGGCTCTTTTCGGATTGGCTTTAAGCTGCAGCATTTCCGCTTCAAGGATAATTCTGGCAAGAAGCTTGTCAATACCGTCTCCGGTGACTGCCGACACTCTGACAGCTCCGACCTCCCCTCCCCATTCCTCGCTCATGAGCCCGTTCTGCTGCATCTGGCGGATGACTTTGTCGGGATCCGCACCAGGCAGATCCATTTTATTTATTGCGACAATAATCGGCACACCTGCGGCTTTTGCATGATTGAGCGCCTCTATTGTCTGCGGCATAAAACCGTCGTCTGCGGCAACCACAAGAATTGCGATGTCGGTGGCCTTGGCCCCGCGTGCGCGCATTGCCGTAAACGCCTCATGTCCGGGGGTGTCGATGAATGTTATTGTTTTCCCGCTGACATTTACGACGGATGCTCCTATATGCTGTGTAATTCCGCCTGACTCCTTTGCGGCGACATTTGTTTTCCTTATTGCGTCCTGCAGGGAAGTCTTCCCATGGTCAACATGGCCGAGGAATGTGACAACCGGGGGTCTTTCAACCAGATCTTCGGGTTTGTCCTTCTCCTCCATCTCCTCTTCCGGGGTCGAAGGCTTATGATCCTCCTGTTTGCTGACATGCTCATCTTTTTCGCGGCGGTCAACAACCAGTGATATTCCAAATTTCTTGCATACTTTTTTAGCCACTTCGGGTTCGACAGTCTGGTTTATGCTGGCAAGAACATTGAAAGTGAGCAGCGTTCCTATGATTTCATTTGGTTTTTTGCCGAGAGCCTCGGCAAGATTTTTGACGATGATGGGAGATTTCAGGTGGATTTCATCTTTGGATTCCGATTCCTTTTCAATTTCAAGCCTTACCCTCTCCTTCTCCTCCTTGATTGAAACCTCTTTGAAATGATCATAGACAAAGTCAACAAGATCAGGCTCAATATCGCTTGAAGCGGAACTGACCGCCAAGCCCATTTCCTTGAGTTCGTGAATCACCTTGCCGACGGGCATATTATATTTCTTTATAATATCCTTGACTTTAACTTTATTTTTAACGCCCATTTAATTGCTGTCCTGTATAAATTACTCTTTTTTTGAATCCATGTTTTTCAAAGCTTCCACAACTTTCTGAACATCGTCTTCTGAAAGTCCGTCTATTTTTGACAAGTCCGAGACTTCCACGGATTTAAGGCTTTCCTCCGAAAGGAATCCTCCGTTCACCAGTTTTTCAGCGATCGTCTTGTCGAGTTTGAGGGTGTCCGAAAGGGATGCTATCGTCTGTCCGAGTTTCTCCTCGAATGAAACCTCGACTACCGGTGCGTCTGAATTTATATTTATTTTCCAGCCGATGAGTTTTGATGTGAGCCTGACATTCTGTCCGCGTTTTCCAATCGCGAGGGAAAGCTGGTCCGGCGCCACTTTTATATTGATAGTCCTTGCCGCCTCGTCAAGCTCCACTGTCTTCAGAGCCGCAGGCTGAAGCGCATTTGCGGAAAAAACTTTGACATCCTCGTCATAGCGGATGATGTCAATCTTCTCCCCTCCAAGTTCGGCGGTTATGTTTTTGACCCTCATTCCGCGCATTCCCACGCATGCGCCGATGGGATCGACATGCGAATCCGAACTGAATACGGCTATTTTCGTCCTTGATCCCGCCTCGCGGGCTATGGCCTTGATCTGGACAATTCCATCGTGTATTTCGGAAACTTCCCTTTCGAAAAGTTTGCGTATGAGTTCGTCAGAAACCCTGCTCAGGATAAGGCTTGGGCCGGCTCCGGAAGGATCGATTTTCTTCAGAATCGCATTGATGCGGTCGCCCTGCATATAGCTTTCGCCGGGAATTTTCTCCTTCGGAGTCAAAACCCCTTCGGCCTTCTGCATGTCGACAATTATGTTTCCCGACTCGAACCGCCTTACGACTCCGCTCACAATCTGCCCCACCCTGTCCTTGAACTCCTCAAGAACAATTTCCTTCTCGGCCTTGCGGAGCTGGTTCATTATTGTGTTTTTTGCGTACTGGGCCGCGATCCTGCCGAAATTCTTCGGGGTCACCTCCCATTTGACGACATCTCCGAGTTTCGTGTTGGGATAACGCTCCTTGGCGACGGCAAAGAGGATCTGGTCGCATGTGGGGATGCCGTCCACGACTTCGAGTTTCGCCCAAGCCTTGATCAGCCCGGAAGCACGGTCTATCTTGACCTCGACATCATTTGCCGGGTGAATGCTTTTCTTGGAGGCTGAAAGTATCGCCTTCTCTATGGCGTCTATAAGCACTTCCCTGCTTATCCCCCGCTCCTGTTCTATATAGTCTAAAGTTGCTAAAAGTTCACTATTCATTTCCACTGGCTCCTTATGTATTTGAAAACACCCATACAAAATAAAAGTGGGCATGCACCCACTTTGGCATAATTCATTCCGCTTTAAACCTAATAGTATAACGGCACAGGGGCTTTATTTCAAGCGGAATGCCGCCGAGTTATACTCCGCACGTGTGAAAATTTAACTTCTGGTTGCGAAGATTTTGAGGATTGGCTTGCATTCGGAGAGGCTTTCGATACCGGGATGTCGGAAGCCCCAGATGAATGCGAATTCAAACTCGAAAGATCGCAACCGCATAGCGGCGAGCATTTTGCGTCCGTATTTTTCCCGATCCTCCTTCGGACGATATTCATATCGCCCGTCAGTCGGATCGAAAAAATCCAATCCGCAAACCGGCTCGCCAAAAGTTAAATTTTCACACGTGCGGAGTGCGGAGTATAGTTGCAAAACCGGCGTTTTGCGGGAATTCAGAACTCAGAACTTGATTTTTCTTTTTGGTGTGACACTTTACTGCCCGTTACGCGTATTTCAGCGCGCTCATGACAAATAAGGAATCAAGAAACGAAAGGTTAAATTCTATGCCTCATACGAAATCAGCTGTCAAAAGTGTGAAAACCAGTGAATTGGCACGCATCAGGCACAAGGCCTGCAGGCGCTCCATCACAACTACCGAAAAGAAATACAGGGAAACTGTTAAATCTGCCGACCCCAAGGACTCAAAGAAGATTTATTCCGAGATTTCCTCTCTGCTTGACAAGGCGGTCAAAGGCGGAACAATCCATAAGAACAAGGCAAACAGGAAGAAATCCCAGCTTGCGAAGCTTGTCGCCGCAAGCGCAAAAAAATGATTCCGTTACCTGTCTGAAAAACTATCACTATACGTTCCGCTTTTTATCTAATGGAGCCGTAAAGAAATAAATTTGACATAAAGTTATTTCTTTACGGCTCCTAAAAGTTAAAAAGCGGAACTTTTTTTTAGAGGCTCCCCTAATGGGTGATCTGAGTTTATGATTGACTGCCATGCACATACCAATATGAGCTACTGCGCCGAGCCCAGCCTGACTCCCGAGATTTACGCGAATCTCGTTAAAACAAATTCAGAAATCGATGCCGTATGCGTCACCGACCATGGAATGGCCGTATATTTCCCTCCTGAAATCGCCTGGAAATGGGAATACATTTCCGACAGCCGTATTTTTGACTCCCAGAGGAGCTGGGGCAACAGCCGCCTCTCCGCCCACCTTGCAAAGCTCGAAAAATTGAGGGACAGTAATATTTTCTCGGGTCTTGAGGTCGAAATGATGCACGACGGCCGCCTCACGATAGACGATTCGTTCAGGAAGGAAATTGATATTCTCATAGGAAGCGTCCATTTTCTGAGTGCCGGTATTGATGAAAACATGAAGACCGTTCTAGACACATGGAAGAAACACACGAAACATCTGATTAACAGCGGTATAGATGTCCTCGGTCATCCGTTCAGGTGGATAAGCAACCAGCTTCCGGTGTCAAAGGAGATTGTGCGCCAAATAGTCAGGGAGGCTAAAAATGCGGATATAGCCATGGAGCTTAACGGACATTATGTGGTCTCTACGGATATTGACATGCTTCACGCATGCGTTGAATTCGGAGTTCCCGTCTCAATCGGCACAGACTCCCACGCCCAAAGCGAAATCGGCGATTTTTCATATCACCTTGCTACAATTGATGCCGCAGGACTCAGTCTTGCCGGCATCAAGCTGTTCGCCCCCAAGGGCTGTGGACGTAATGCAAAAGCATAGGCGCAGAGTGGCGGAGATAAAAGGCGAAAAAAGAACATTCAACATCTGGCTTCTCTTCGGAAGTTTTTTAAAATTCAAAACTGGTATTCGCAGTTATGGACTTAAACATACACAGAATTGAAAACATCCACATTGAGCCGCCGAGAAAGGAGATTCTTGCGAGGCTGAAGTACAATGTCCATAAAACAAAATTCAATGAAAAGAGTATTGCGCTCTTCGAGAAAGCACTGAGTTTTGCGGTTTCCCTGTGCGAATGCGGAGGTGTTTACAGGTTTCTGGACATCATGGAAAAATCCGACAGCAAGGTGGTTCTTTCCGGAGGAATCGTCTTTGAAAGCGCGAATCTCGCAAGACTCCTGAAAAACAGTTCCAGAGCTGTGATGATGGCCTCAACTGTCGGTGCGGAAATCACCGTGGAGACAAATATCCTCATCGGAAAGAACCGGGCGTCCGAGGCGATTATCGTTGACGCGGCAGCTTCCGAAATGGCCGACGAGGTGATGAATAAGATCAACCTGATATGCGCGAACCTCGCAAAAAAAGAAGGTTTCAAGTTGACAAGGATGCGGTTCAGTCCGGGATACGGGGATCTTTCGTTGGAGAACCAGAAACTGTTTTTCAAAGCGCTCGAACTGGAGGAGATGGGGCTGAAACTCTCGGAAAGCCTGATGATCATCCCTGAAAAATCAGTCACCGCCATCGCAGGCCTGGAGTGAGATTGAACCGGCGATTATAAAATTTGCGTCTGCAGGCAATATTGCATTTCCCCGATTTCATACTATAATTGAACCCGTATTTTATTTTCACAGGAATCCCCCTTTTTTAATATGACAAAACAAATGGAATTTATAAATTTCCACAGGCCTGCAATCGGCAGTGAGGAAATAAAGGAAGTAACGGACTGTCTGAAATCGGGCTGGCTTACAACCGGCATGCGGACAAGGCAGTTCGAAGCCGAATTTGCAAAATACACAGGTGCGAAATTCGCAATTGCGTTGAATTCCTGCACTGCGGCCCTCCATCTCGCCCTCGAGGCCCTTGAGCTGAAGGCGGGAGAACTGGTTCTTGTGCCGACAATGACGTTTGCGGCGACTGCGGAGGTTGTGAGATACTTCAACGCCATTCCCGTTCTTGTCGACTGCCATGAGGATGATTTCAACATTGATTTTTTCAAGGCTGAAAAAATCATCAAGGATATAAACGCCGGAAGAAAAGTTCCAGGAGTGCCGAAAAAACACGGATCTTTGAGGGGCATGATCCCGGTTCATTTCGGCGGACAGCCTGTTGATGTTGAAGAAGCCCTCAGGCTTAAGGGGAAATACAATTTGTTCATCGTTGAAGACTGTGCGCACTGCTGTCCGGCTTACTACAGGGATTCCTCGGGCGGGATGAAGATGGCCGGCAGAGGCGCGGACATAGCCTGCTACTCCTTCTATGCGAACAAAACCATCACCACCGGTGAGGGCGGGATGGCTGCGACAGACAATGGAAAATGGGCGGAAAGGATGAGGATAATGTCTCTTCACGGCATCAGCAAGGATGCATGGAAAAGGTTTACAAAATCAGGCTCATGGTTTTACGAGATAATCGAACCGGGATTCAAGTACAATCTTACCGATATCGCCTCGTCCATCGGAATACATCAGCTCAGAAAGGCTGATAAATTCATGGAGGAAAGAAAAAGGATTGCCGGTTATTACGAGTCAAGGCTGAAAGGCGTTCCAGGCCTTGCGCTCCCTTCCGAAAAAGCGGGAACACTCCATTCGTGGCATCTTTATGAAATCAGGATTGACAGCAAAGTCACCGGCATCCACAGGAATGAAGTGATTGAAAAGCTCAAGGAGAATAACATAGGGTCAAGTGTTCATTACATACCCCTTCACCTCCACCCCTATTACAGGGAAAAATACGGCTACAGGAAAGGCGATTTCCCGAATGCCGAGAAACTTTACGACCAGTGCCTTTCCCTGCCGATATTCCCCGGGCTTAAGAAATCG
This sequence comes from Victivallales bacterium, assembly GCA_041666985.1. Taxonomy (GTDB): domain Bacteria; phylum Verrucomicrobiota; class Lentisphaeria; order Victivallales; family GWF2-50-93; genus GWF2-50-93. Next base: position 243 of record JBAYFV010000151.1, on the reverse strand, counting down.
GAACTTGACTGGATCTGCAGGACATTGGAAAAAGTCCTGGGAGGGGAATAGCTTGCCGAAGTCAGGGAAAAACATGAGTGCAATTGTCTGGATGAACAGCCAGCTCGAAGAAATTGTCGAGAAACTTTTTCCGGCAAAAACATTTTTCGTCTTTGTCACTTCCGCTTTCACTGTCGCCCTCTCCTTCATCCTGGCATTCTACCTGCGTTTTGAATTCCAGTTCCCCGCAAAGGAAATAGCCTC
>JBAYFV010000150.1:0-8683 GCA_041666985.1 Victivallales bacterium | reverse complement strand
TCCAAGTCGGGGTTGTCCAGAAGTTCTGGGATTATCACTGATTCCGAAAGACCATGTTTCGTCACGCTGCGGAGAAATCCCTCGCTGCGCGGTCCTTTCAGCGCCACAGATTTCCTGGTGGTGAAAAAACCGATTTTGCGGTGTCCCAGGGAGTGGAGATGGTCAACAACGGCGGACACGCCGTCCGCGTCGTCGGTTACCACGAAGAGACCGCGATCCGTCCTGACATCGTTCAGAGACAGCAATGGTATGCCGGCTTTTGCCAGTCCGTCGAAAATTGGTTCGAAGTCCGGCGGAATGACAGAGAAGGCAATGACCCCCGCCGGTCGTTGTCCGATTATTCCAGCCAAAGTCTTTCCGGCATCGCCTCTGACGTAGGGGAAGATTTTGGCGTAATATCCGCTGTCGGCGGCCTCGCGCATTATTCCTGAGAGTATGGCTCCGGTGAATTCGGCGGCTCCTAAATCCTCGCAGAGAAACCCGATTACGTTTGTCGTTCCCGTGGCCATCTGGTATGCCAGGGAATTCCGGTGATAGTTCAGTTTTCCGGCGGCCTTTCTGACAGTCTCGCGGGTGGACACACTGATTTTGAGCGCCTCAGCCCGTCCGGACAGCACCGCCGCCACCGTGGAACGGCTCAACCCCGTATGCTTCGCTATGTCGTTGATCGTAACCATTTCAAATCAACTCCCATATACTTACTAGATCGCTCTAGTTATAATTTTATATGAATATTTCCAGATGTCAAGACCTTTCTGATAAAATAATGAAAATAAATTCTGCCACGGGAAATCGGTCAGTCTTTTCTTGGAGTGTAAATATTCAGGAGAGTCAATCACAGAACAATTGTCTTCATAAAAAAGACAATATTAACTTGATTTATCTCTTTTATAGAGATAATTTGCTTCATGAAAGAATTAATGTCACAGCTCATTGACGATTTCCACGAGAGGAAACTGCCTGAACTTTCAGACAGAGACCAGAAGCTGCCCGAATTAAAGGGTAAAGCCACTGTGGTTATCGGTATGCGACGAACAGGGAAAACTTTCTTCTGTTTTCAAAAAATAAGAAAACTCCTGTCTTCAGGAATTCCATTCAGTCAGATTCTGTATTTGAATTTTGAAGACGACCGGCTTTTGGATTTCTCTTTAAAGGACTTCCAGTCAATTCTTGATGTCTATTACGGAAAATTCCCGGAAAACCGGAATGTCAAATGCTATTTCTTCTTTGATGAAATCCAGAGGATTGATCAATGGGAAATGTTCATAAGACGCCTGCTGGACACCGAAAATGTCCAAGTTTGTCTTACCGGTTCTTCGTCAAAACTTCTCAGCTCGGAAATCGCCACGAGTCTGAGGGGCAGGTCAATGACAACTGAAATATTCCCGTTCAGTTTTAAAGAATTCATCAAACATCACAGATTGCTGAAGACAATACCGGAGCGTTTCGGCTCCAACGTCTCCTCCATCTTGCGAAAAGCTGTTTCCGATTATCTTGAAACAGGAGGGTTTCCCGAGATACAGACAGTCGAAAAAAATCTGCGCGGTGAAATCCTCCAGGGATATATAGGCTCCGTTTTACTTAAAGATGTTGTCGAAAGGCATCGGATAGGCAATATCATCGTCCTGAAACATCTTGTGAACAGCATAATGAATTCGCCGTGTTCGCAGTTCAGCGTCAACAAGTTTTACAATACGCTGAGAAGCATGTCCGTAAAATGCACCAAGAACAGCATATATGAATATCTTGATCATCTGCTGGATGCATATCTCTTCTACCGGGTGCCGCTCCATACGCGTTCTGCGAAAGCCCGCATGGTCAATCCGGCCAAAATCTATGTTATCGACACAGGTCTGCTAAATACAATGACGTTCCGCAATTCGGCAAATCGGGGGCATTTGCTGGAAAACATGGTGTTCACGCATCTGCGCCGCAATGGCTTTGAAGTTGAATACGTTGTCTCTGACAAAGGCTATGAGACAGACTTTTTGGCCAGGCATTCTGCAACCGGCGAAGTCATGCTGCTTCAGGTCTGCTGGGATATTTCAAATGACGATACCTTTGCCCGCGAACTCCGGGGATTGAAAAACGCAATGTCGGAACTCGGCATCGAGAAAGGCGGAATCATCACCTGGGACGATGAAAAGACGCTTGACGGGAACATCCCTGTAATTCCCGTCTGGAAATGGCTCCTGGCCTGATCATTTATTTGCTTCATTTAACTTCACGATTTCCTCGATCAGCAAGTCGGCCACAAGGCGCTGTCCTTTGTCATTCGGATGCATACCGTCGAGAAGGAGATCATTTATGGACTGGTTCTCAACTTTTCCATAAGCTGAATAGGCAGTATATATATCTACCAGCGGAAGCTTATGTTTTTCAGCCAGTTGCCGGACGGCCTGTGCATATTCGCGCAGGGTTATGTTGAAGCCGTCGGGATCATTTGCATCATAAGGAGGTTTCCCGTAAGTCTCCTTCAGTTTCTGGGTCCAGCATAACTGATTAGGGGTCATGAGAATCACCCCGCATTTCCTAGACTTAAGAGTTTCAATGATTTTTTCGAGGTTCTGCATGTATTTTCCCTTTGAAACGCGCGGTTCTGTTTCCGGAGGATTTTTCCAGACATCAATGGCCGAATCATTGATTCCGAATTGGATCACGACCATATCCGGATTTTTTTCAAGCACATCCTTTTCAAAACGTGCCGCTGCCATTTGCGTGTTATTCCCGCCAATCCCCGCATTAATTATCTCCACAGGAATACCTTTTGCCGGAAGTTCACGTGCAAGAAGGTTGGCATATATCTCAAGTTTTCCACGAGTGGCGGTCGTCGAGTCGCCAAAGACAACAATGGTCTTAGACTTTTTTGTTTGAAGTTCCTCATTCCCTGCGGCAAGACAACCAACAGCGCAACAAAACGGAACAAACATCGCAACCCCCATCAAAACAGATGTGTTCATGAATTTCCTCATAAGTAGCACAGACATTCCTGTCTGTGGTTTTTAAATTTCATTTTCCGACACAGACAGGAATGTCTGTGCTACTCTTTTTTCAAGCAAGCTCTACTATGAGCTTTTAGCTATGACCTATGAGCTTCTTTAAATTTCATCCCTGGCATTCGTTTATGTAACGGCGGTACGCCTCGTAACCGGCGTCAATACCGTGCTTGTAAACGAAACCGCTGGCGAGAGCCCGTGCGAAAATCGCCTTCTGATAGCTCAACGGTATGCGGGCCAGCAATGCATCCACGCCGGCTATTCCGACAAGGCTTGCAGGGATATGCGAGAGCAGTACGGACTGCCGCAATTTCTTTTCCCCGAACAAGTCGGACGTTTCTATGGCAGATGTTATCTCGTTGATTTTTTCGCTCAGGTCGTCGGAGAGTTCGCTGAAAGTCCGTCCGGTCTGCTTGTGCAATGACCAGAGGATCTCAAATTCGGCATCCGCCTTGGAGCGGATCAATTCGAGTATTTCACAGATGTATTTCCTCCTGAATTCAGGATCCTTGCCTGTGGAGACCATTTCCCGTGAAAATGTTTTATCGTCAAGAGCCAGTCCGGCAAGGACCTCGAGAGACGACGACGTGACACCGCCCTTGTTCGTCGAGCTGTCCTTGAAAACCAGAACCCCCTTCTCCTCAAGCTTGATCCGGGCATCCTGCGTAATGAACAGGTTGGCACCTTCGACAATCCATTTGAAAATCGGTTTCCCGTCCGCATCGAGCAGTGACTTCCAGTTTGCGGCATGAATGGATTTCGGGCGACCGCCGCAGGGAACGAACAGGTCTGCTCTCATGCGCGGATCGAGATGGAAGCTGTTGCGGAAGGCGAGTCCGGAGGCGATTACGGAACCGTCCTTAATCCGCACATCGCGATCGGATGTCTTCACCTTGAATCCCGACGGTCCCAGCTTTGATTCGTCAAAATTGGAGGAGTCGAGTTTCTGTGTGGCCAGACGTCCCAGCTCCCGCCGGTCGAGCCCCTGCGGATCGAAAACGACTCCGCCTCCGTCCACTACAACAATAGTCTTGTCCTTGGAAATGAGTATCTCGTTTCCGCCCAGGTCGCCGTCCGGGCCTCCGGTCTGGGCTTTGCTGATTGTCCCCTCGGCAATTCCCAGCTTGCGCAGGATGCCCAGAACATACTGGTGAATTCCGGCGGTGGTCATTCCGAAGTCTATATGGGAGACACCCCCGAGCCTTGCGCTCTTGCCGGTCGTAAAGCATTTCCAGTACTCATATCCGCGGTCTCTGGCGCGTTCGCAGGCCCAGTCCATAAGTTCGCCTGTACCCTCGTCCGGTCCGAGAAACAGGATCTCAGACGAGAAGTTTTTAATTAATTTTTCATTGCCCGGCAGCAGGAGATCCAGAAGACTGTCCACATAGCGCATGAACGACTCCACGGCCCTGTCGGTCTTTCCGGCGCCAAGCACAATCACGCCCTTGGATCCGCCTTCCGGAATGTCTTTGTTCTTCTTGTTCTGCGTGTTGGCAAGATTATAGCATTCCTCGAACGCGTAGTCGGCGTTGAGGCGGTAATCGTCGGGAGTGGAGGATTTGACAATCCGTATGCCTCCCCGCGCAATGTCCTTGAACCTGACATGAAATCCGAAAAAGTCCCTGCCCTTGACGAAGAAAACGCCGTAGGGCTTCGCTTCGTAGTCACTGCCCCCGAGGAAATCGCCGTCAAGCCGGAAGGCCAGTGCGGATTTGACCGACAGGAAAAAATTTGTGCGCAAAACCGAATCCACAAAAATCTTCCCCCACCGGAACATCTCATGTTCCGAGGCGGCAGCCGGCACTGATTTTAAAAGAGCCTCCAGTTTCGCAAAAGATTCTATCCTGTCCGAATCGCCTGCTGTGCAGTCCGGTGCGAACTTCGCAGTGAAGCAGGTGTAAAGAGCCTTGATGATGTCCGGTCTCTCCGCATATGTGGCAACTATTGCGTCAAAGGGGAAATTGTCCTTGTCTGTCCGCCGTTGAATGTTACGCAGGATTTCACGGAGGTCTGAAGTTTCGCCGAGCCGTTCCCTGAGAAGCTGCAGGTTGGCATCCTTGAAGCGGATGAACTGGTGTACGAATTCGACGGTGCTGTTGATGAAATTCGCCTCCCGTGCGGTAATCAGGTCGCGCTCCACGAGCCGGGCGATCCTGTTTTCCGGATACAGGCTCACATCCACAAGGCTTTCCACGATATCTTCCGGAAACGGCTGGTTTGAATAAAAGGAGCAGATCACAATCGGCCGTTTCCCGGCGAACATGTGACAGTACTTGCGTCCGACTTTTATGCCGGCCCTGGACATGAGTCTGGAGACGTTGGAAAGGAAATGGTTTATGAACGGCATGGAAAATCCGATCATAAGCCGGTGTTCACCGGTATCCTCTTTTGTCGAACACTCCATTGCGATATCCTCGCCGGCGAGCACCCTGTCCCAGAGAAATTTGTAGCGTTTCACAACTTCGGTGGCCGATATTTTTGTGAATGCCCGGGTCTTGGACGACTCGAAATCGCTGCCTCCCGGCGATGTTTCCGCCACCTTGGTGATGGAGGCTATATAAAGGAAAAGATCCGCGTGGGAATATACCGAAACATCAAGCAGTCCTCCCTTTTCCCGGCATTCGCGCTCTATCTCGTTCTCGACTTCAAGGAACCTCGACTTGTGAACCCAGTGGATGTAGGTGCCCGTAGGCGACTTATATGAGATTTTCAGGTTGGCGTATGATTCGGAGCCGATACCGTACATCTCATGGAACCGGTTGACCCGGATCTGGTTGCCGATCTCCTCGGGAGGGGTGGTTTCAAAATAGTAGGCGGGAAAATCAAGATCCACAAGCCACCACTTCATTTCCTGGAGTATCCGCTCCTCGGAGAAGTCGGGCATTGAAGAATCCAGCACGTCGTCCGTTATGCCCCTTTGAACTGAGCTGTAAATTTTTTCCAGATCGGCTCTGGTGAAAGAGGACCGCTTCTGGATAAAATCCAAAACCGATTGCTTGGGATACATAATCCTGTTGGCAAGTTCTTCCGGTGTTTTTTCCCCGAACTCGGAAATGAGGTTAATCCCCCCTTTTGAGTTGGAAAGGAGCCAGCGCATCCTTGCCAGAACAAAGCCCGCCTCAAATGTAGAACCCTCATACGCGAGGGTGAAAATATTCCAGAGGGCTTCCTTGGAAAGTCCGGAATCAGCCGAAAGTTTGAAAACTGGACCTTCAAACATGCCCTTCAAGTTTTCTGCGGAAGGCAAACGTTGTTTCATTGGCAACACCTATATGTTATTCATTGATGTATTACGGGAATCGCTAACCTACCGCAGAAATAATGGAATTTCAATGTGAAAGCAAGGACTGGTTTGAAATTCGGATATTGCCCTGACCCTTGAAAAACATCCTCCCGAATGTATTCTTACAGTGCGTGCAAAAGCGAATTTTCAGAGTTTTCCAAAGGGGAACCTCCAAACGAAAGGGCGTGAATCATGAGGAAGAGTTTAATGGCCGGGATTGGGGCTATTGCAGGAATTTTCATGGGGGCGGCGTGCATTCTGGGCGCCGAGGAAATGAAGGCTGGCACAACGATCGAGAATCTCCAGTCCGCCTATGGCGGAGAGTCCAGCGCGAAGGCGCGCTACGAGGCGTTTGCAGCCAAGGCCGACGAGGAAGGTTGCAAGTCCGTCGCCGCCCTTTTCCGCGCGACCTCGGAATCCGAAGGCATTCACGCCACAAAACATGCCGCCGCGATCAAGAAGCTTGGCGCCGAGCCCAGGGCAGATGTCCGGAAGGCCGATGTGAAGACGACGAAGGAAAATCTTGAGGCGGCGCTGAAAGGCGAGACCGCCGAGAAAGACTCGATGTATCCGGCATTCATAAAACAGGCCGAATCCGACAAGGATTCCGCCGCCGTCAAAACATTCAAGGGCGCTATGGCCGCTGAAATCGAACACGCAAAGCTGTATAAGCAGGCACTCAATGAACTTGACTCCTGGAAAGCGGCCGGCAAGGAATTCCTGGTATGCACGGTCTGCGGTTGGACGACAATGGACAGCGCGACAAAAAAATGCCCGGTCTGTGCGTCACCCCGTTCCAAGTTCGATGCGATTAAATAACAGACGCCCATGAAAAAGGCCGCCTGGCTGTCACTGCTGTTTTCACAGATTTTTGTCATAACAGGTTTCTGGTTCCGCAACCACTGGTATCATCCCATGGGGAACCAGCTGACCGGGGATGCTGCGGGACAATTGCTGGCATACGGCAGGCTGTCAGGTCTTCTTGCGGCTTTCGCAATTCTGATTCAGGTGCTCCTGGTCGGCAGGGTCAAATGGTTTGAAAGGACATTCGGTCTCGACCGGCTGACGCATCTCCACGGCATCATAGGTTCCTTCCTGGTCATATTTCTTGTCGCGCATCCGGTCCTGGTGACAATCGGACATTCGATGCAGGCTGGAACCGGCAGATGGGAGCAGTTCGTGGACTTCTGTCTAAAATGGGAGGATGTACTTGCGGCCGCGATAGGACTGGGCGTGATGGTTGTCGCGCTTGTCTTCTCCATATCCATAATAAGGAAACGGATCAGCTACGAGACGTGGTATTGGATACACTTAAGCCTCTATCTTGCAATCGCACTGGCTTTCGGCCATCAGCTGGCGGTGGGCAGTGACCTGACAGACAACCGCTACTTTGCAGCCTATTGGCGCGGCCTTTATATTTTCACTTTCGGGAATCTGATTTTCTACCGGGTGTTCCGGCCGCTGTGGTCTTTTTACCGCCACCGTTTCAAGGTGGCGCGCCTGCTGCGCGAAACAGATGATGTCACTTCAGTTCACATTGAAGGCCGTGCCATGGAAGGTTTTCCTGTCAGGGCCGGCCAGTTTTTCATGGTTCGTTTCATGGCTCCCGGATTCCGCTGGCAGGAACACCCCTTTTCAATGTCAAGCATGCCCGACGGCAGACATCTCAGGCTCAGCATAAAGGCGCTGGGAGACTTCACGCGCCGCATACCCGAGCTTTCACCCGGAACTTCCGTCATTGTAGACGGCCCGCATGGAATTTTCACATCGCACCTCTGTGTCCTGCCGAAAGTCCTCATGATCGCCGGCGGCATCGGAATAACCCCGATTCGTCCGTTGACTGAGGAGCTGATCGCCAAGGGGAAAGAAATGGTTTTGCTCTACAGCAGCCGCAACCCGGAGGCAGTGGTTTTCGGGAAAGAAATCGAGGAGATTGCACTCTCTTCCGCCGGCCGTCTGAAAGTCATTCATGTGATCAGCGACGATCCGGGATGGACTGGCGAGAAAGGGAGGATTGACAGGGAAAAGATCTGCCGGCTCGTCCCGGACCTGAAAGAACGTGAAGTTTATCTCTGCGGTCCGCCACCCATGATGAAATCCATAAGGAAAATCATGTCCGGACTTAAAATTCCGTCATCACAAATCCATTTCGAGAAGTTCTCGCTCTGACCATGGGGAAGCCCTGAAAATTCGCACTCGGCGCATTGCAGAAGTTTTTTGTATTTTATTTCTCCTGATGTAGGTTTCCGATGTCAAAGCGCCAAACAATATCACCCCTTCTCGGGTTTCGCATTGAAAGGAATTCTCATGAAAGCAATGATGTTGACAGGAATACGCCGGATGGAGATGCGGGATATCCCCGCACCGGAAATAAAAAATCCGAATGATGTTGTCGTCAGGATGA
>JBAYFV010000149.1:0-8685 GCA_041666985.1 Victivallales bacterium | reverse complement strand
GTCAGCCGGAACCCCGTCCGGCGCAGGAGTGAAGGCGCCGGCGGAAATATTCTCGCGCAAAATCATTCCCGTATCGGAATTGCTCATATGTCCCTCTCCATTTTTAGTTGGGATGCCGCCGGACTGTTTACCGCCGGTGTCCCTGTTTTTTTTGTGCTGTTTCAATTTTCAGAGTTCCTCTTTAATGTTTTGTACTGCCGTAACTTTTATCGCCCGAACTGTTGCGGTTTTCCTGACGTTGTGAAAAGAGCTAATAAGGGAGTGCGCTCCATGAAAACACATGATACAGGGAGGAGCCGGCAGGTGCCGGAAAGCGCCCGGAGTTGTCTGTCACAAGCTGATGCCAGTTCAGTAAATCTACATGGAAATCTGCGAAAACAATATTTGTGTTCTTGTTGTGCCTCGGATCGATTTTCCCATTATAAGCGCCTGCAACCGGCATCCAGTCGGGTGTTCCCAGGACAGGCCCCAGAGCGGTGGGGCTGATTAATCCGTCGAAAAGCAGAGTCAATGAAACCGGATCTTTCCACTGAGTGGTTTTCGCACACACCTTGGCAAGGTTAATTCCGGAATACCATGGAGGCGTCAAGCTGTATGTTCTCGTATCCCCCGACTGAAACGTGCCATAGGAATGCGTAATATATGCATTGGAGGCGCCAGCCGCGGGTATGCCGGCGGGGATGCGCGTTGAAGGACACCAGAAGACTGATTTCGGTTTGCGAACCATTCCCACGCCGTTCCAGACAGCCGCAGGTTCAAAGAGATAGTCCTTGTCCACCATGGCGGCCCACCCGGTGCCGGTGCCGCTGAAAGGCGGCATGTAGTCGCCATAATCCATTGCATATAGGGCCAGCTCAGTTCCTATTTGTTTGAGTTGGCCGGAACAGGCAATCGTTTTAGCCGTCTCTTTGGCTTTTGACAAGGCGGGCAGAAGCATGCTTGCCAGAATTGCGATGATCGCTATGACCACGAGGAGCTCAATGAGGGTAAAATATTTTCCCGCTGAAAATATTTTACATCTTTGGATTTTTAATTTAAAATCATCAGAAGACTTTTCCGCCTGTCTTTCTTCACAAGCCATTCGTTTATGTATAGATGGATAGTTGTTCATTTTCTCAAATCCCTCCCTTTCCATTTCAGTTAGTATTAACTTGTCATTTCATTAAACAGGGGCGGTACTGCCGCGGACAATTAATTCCGGCTTGATCAGGCGGTTTTCGACTTTACGTCCGTTGATCCTGTCCAGCAGCATTTCCATCGCCTGTCGGCCGATTTCCCCGCGTTTGATGGCAATGGTGGAAAAATCATATTCCGGCTGCGAAATCGCCCACACGTCGTCAAACCCCAGCATGGAAATGTCATCAGGTATTTTAAGCCCTTTTTTATCAAGGAAATGCTTGATGGCGATGGCGTCATAATCTGAGAATGCGATAATCCCGGTCGGGCAATCTTCGGATTCCAGCAGCCGGATCAATTCCGCTTCGGAATTGAAGAGCGCCGGTTTCCCTGTGCCGGTTTCTTCGGCGGCTCTGCAGCAGCCGTCATAGCGCACAGTCTCATATTTTCTGTTTAAGCATCCGTATGAAATCTTTTTGTGCCCCAATGCCGCCAGATGTCGCACGGCAATTTTACCGCCTTCAAGATCGTCATTTATGACAAACGGAATATCCGATTCAAAACAAAGACTTGAGCAAACCACCACGGGAGTCCCGGAACTGTTGATTTCAGACAGCCGATTCCTGCAAGAGGGAACCAGCCATGAAGTTATGATGCCGTCAACGCGCTTCTCGCAGAACGCCTTCAATTGCGCATCAATGTATTGCTCTGAATTTTTCACCAGGCCTAAAAGAATGCTGTAGTTATTGGCGGACGCGGTTTCGCCGATGCTCTGCAGCAGTTCGCTTACATAGGATGTTGTCAAATCCGCGACGAGGCAGCCAACCATCATGCTTTTCCTGGACTGAAGCGCCTGCGCCAGATGATTTGGAATGTAATTGTGTTTCTTCGCGGCTTTATGCACAAGGGCTCTGGTCTTGGCTGCAATCCGGGGATCGTCTTTCAATGCGAAACTCACGGTCGCATAGGATATATTCAAATCTCTGGCAATGTCTTTTAACGTCACTTTCGACATATCCGCCCCTTGTTTTAAACGTTTAAATATATTCTAACATAAGTCTTGGGATTTGTCAATACTCATCGCAAAAAAATTAAAATTAATTCGTAACCGTTGACATTTTAAAGAGGAGGCGTTATTTTTTTATTTTAAACGTTTAAATTAAAAAGGCAGGCCTTTATGACTAAGTCAACCGTCAATAATACCCGGCTGATCAGCGGGACTTTCATGCAACTTGATCATTGGAGCGATTCCGAAGGCGCCAGATTTCAGCACGAAATGCGTCTGCTCAACGAAGATCATTGGCGGCAGATGCTGCATGACATGGCGGTCATCGGCATTGACACGCTGGTCTTTCAGCAGTGCGTAGACAACCGTACCGGCTGGGAAAACACATTTTCATATTATCCGAGCAAAAAGTGGAAAAAACTGGAATGGATCAAAGGTGACACTTTTGGCGCCGTGGTTGATGAGGCCGGCAGACTCGGCATGAAGATAATCTATGGCATCGGAACGATGTATACGAAAGATCCGTACCTGTTTACCGGCGATGTCATCGAACAGGCAAAAGTGACAGCCTCCGAACTGCTGGAACTGTACGGCGACAGGCCTTCTTTCGGCGGCTGGTACTGGACTTATGAATATCCGCCCGGCTCGGTTTCCGGACGCGACAGTCTGCGGAAAATAGTTCCGGAAATAAGGAAGCTGGCGGACTGCCCGTTCATGATCGCCCCCAATGCCGACCGGCTGATGTGTCCGACGCTGTTGCAGGATATTGATGTGGACATTGTCGCATATCAGGATTCAGTCGGACTTGGGGTTATGCCCGACCCGCTGGGACGCTATGTCTATGCCGATCGTCATCACAGTTTGCACCGTCTGCCCTATCTATATCAGCGTTTGAAATTCGCCCATGACGGCTGGCGTGACAATAAGGCCGAAAAAGTGAGTCTCAGTTATTGGAACTGTTATTTCCGCGAGCGTGGCCGCACTGCCATCTGGAATGATCTTGAAATATGGGAGTTTGATCATAGGCTGAGCCTGGTTCCGACCGAGATTTCACGTGTGGCCGCACAGCTTGACCTGTCCGCGCCGTTTGTTGAAAAGCAGATTATTTATCAGTATCCGGGCCTGATGCAGCATCCGGATCATCCGATAAAGGTCGGCGGAGAACGGGCAATAACCCTTTACGAGGAATACGCCATCTACCGCGACGCCGTTCTTGCCGGCAAGCGATAAGCCATCATTTGGCAGGCTGGTAAATGTTGTTGCCCTTGTCATCGCAGATGATGAAGGCGGGCATGTCCTTTACGAGTAATTTCCTCACGGCCTCCATGCCGAGCTCGGCCATGTCTATGACCTTGGATTCGAGTATGTTGTTCTTGGCTACAAGCGCGGCGGCGCCGCCGATTGTCCCAAGATAAAACCCCCTGTTCCTCTTGCAGGATTCCGTCACCGAAGCGGATCTGTTGCCTTTTGCCATTGTAACAAGCGACGCCCCCATGTCCATGAATTTTTCAAGATACGGATCCATGCGCTGGGCGGTTGTAGGCCCGAAGCTCCCGGACGGCATTCCCCTGGGGGTTTTTGCCGGACCCGCATGGTAGACGCAGTAATTCCTGAAATAATCCGGAACCTTTCCGGTCTTTTCAAGTTTTTCAGTCAGCTTCATGTGCGCCATGTCCCTGGCTACAATGAGAGGGCCGGAGAGCCTGACCCTGGTTCCCGCCGGATGCCGCGAAAGCTGACGGCGGATTTCATCAATCGGGGTGTCAAGGTTTATCAGTGGCGCGTCCGCAAATCCGAGCTTGCCTATCTTGTCCGAAAAACGTCCCGGATTCATGTCAAGCTTCTCCAGGAAAATCCCGTCCGCGTTTATGATTCCCGACAGATTCCTGTGGGCGACACAGCTTACGGCGATTCCGACGTGGCATGAGGCGGCATGGCGGGGAAGCCGTATCACTCTTGCAGAGCTTGCGAAATATTTCCCGCCGAACTGGGCTCCGAATCCGAAGTTTTCCGCGATGCCGAGGATTTTCCCCTCCCATTCCGGAACACGGAACGCGTTCCCGCTGCGCCCGGGCTTGGAAGGAAGTGAATCGTAATAGCCCGCAGCTGCGAGTTTCGCAGTTTTCAGTGAAAGTTCCGGGGACGTGCCGCCTATTGCGATTCCGATATGGTAGGGCGGACATGCGGCGACCCCGAGGGCCGCCAGTTTTTCCTTCAGGAATTTCTCCAGCGATTTTCCGCTGAGGAGCGATTTGTTTTCCTGGAACAGGAAAGTCTTGTTTGACGAACCTCCCCCTTTGGCGATGAAGAAAAACCTGTATTCCCCGCCGGGTGCGGCTCCGATGTCGATTTGCGCAGGCAGGTTTGTCTCCGAATTTGCCTCCTCGAAAATAGTCTTGGGGCATACCAGCGAATACCGCAGGCTGTTTTCCCGGTAGGCCTCGTAAATTCCGCGTGAAATATGGCGCGCGTCGTCCGCGCCGGTGAAAATGCATTCGCCTTTTTCCGCAACAACATTCGCCACCCCGGTATCCTGGCAGAGCGGCAGAACGCCTTCTGCGGAAATTATCGCATTCTCGATGAGGCGGGCCGCCACAAACCTGTCATTTTCCGACGCTTCCGGATCGTCTGTTATCGCGGCGAATTCATCGAGATGCTTTTTTGAAAGGTGGAAAGACATGTCATGGAATGCGGTTTTCGCAATAAGGGCGAGCGCCTCGGGATCCAGCTCGATGATCCTCCTTTTCCCCCATTTTGAAATCCGGATGAAATCATCGCACCCGATGCGGCGGTAAGGCGATTTCCACTTCTTTCGCGGAAAAATTTCCGCATATCTGAACTTTGGCATTGCGGGATCCCTTTTGTTTTACAGGAATTCAGAAGACAGGATCCAGGATAGATTCAAACTTAAATCCGACTCGTTTTCCAATCATTCTGACTTCTGGCTGCTTCTGCAATTCCCTCATTGATTTAAAATATCTTTCATTTCAGTTTTGTTCAAAGAGGAAATGGGCATCATTAAATTATTTCAGGTAAATTTGTTTTTTTAATAATGTTGACCTTTCGGGAAATATATGTATAATATTATTATGCAAAATGATATTAAATGAAATGCATGTAAATGTCTGACAGCTTGAAAAAATCTCGAAAACTGGCGGAGCTGAAGGGGCTCATATTGAACTCCTGCGGAATTTCCAGGGGGGAGGTCGCCCGTCTGGCTGACTTGGATATCCGCACCGCGTCAATTTACCTGGAAGAGCTGTGTCGTTCCGGGATAATAAAAAAAGAACAGGAGGCGTCCTCGGGAAAAGGCCGTCCCGGTTTTATTTATCTGCCGAATTCTGATCAGCTCATGTTCGCAGGCGTCTCGATCACCCGGGATAATTTAATCGTATGCCGCGTTGACGATATCAACAATAAGAGACTTTATACCGGAGAACTGAATTGCAGCGCCGAAAGCAGCAAACTTACGGTTTTCAATGAAATTATAGGCGAGATCGTCAAGGCGACGGATCTTTTGAAGGACAGGACGCTTGGCGCAATCGGGCTTTCGGTATCCCGCTGGCTTCAGCCCCCCATGGCGTCATACGACGTCTATTCCGGGCTCAGCGAGGTGCTGGAGCGCCACGCCGGGGTCAGGGTTTACCGCGACAACCTGATCAATTCGCGCGCTTATCAGATGGCTGCTGTTTCCGGCAGGCGGAATCTGGCCATCATTCATCCGGGGCATGTCGTCGAGCTGGGTGTACTGAAGGACGGTAAGTCTTTGACTTCTCCATTTGATCATGAATTCAGGCTTGCCCATTTGACTGTTGATGAAAACGGGCCGGCATGCTACTGCGGTAAAAAAGGATGCCTGGAGAATTATGTAACCGACAAAGCGCTGCTCGAACAGATCAAAAGGGAGTACGAGCTTAAAGGAATCCGCGAAGAATTGCCGGATTTGCACAAGTCCTCCGCTCTGGATAACCCGGTTATAAAACGGATTGCCGCGCAAACCGGCAAATATCTGGCCGGCGCCTGCGAATATGTGGCGGATTTGTATCAGCCTGAAATAATATGCCTGATGGTGCCGGATAACGATTTGTACAAGAAGACGCTAAAATATTATAGGCCGGGCAATCGGAGCCCGGTTGAAATCGCGATTCTGCCTTCAGGGCTTGACGAGGTCGTTGCAGGAACTACGGCCATGGCGGCATTCCTTTCAGCAAAGCAGTTTATTAACACCAATCAAACGGAGTTCTAGAACATGAGAAAAGTGAAATTCGGGATCATCGGAACGGGGGCGATTGCAAAAATGCATGCGGAGGCGCTGAGGTTGACGGACAACGCCGAACTTTATATCGTCTATGACAAGATTCCGGAACGCGCCGCCGCCTTCGCGCAGAAGCACAACTGCCGGATGGTGTCGAGTTTCGATGAGTTGCTCTCATCGGATGTCGAGGCTGTAACCATTGCAACGCCGAGCGGGCTCCATGCCGAAGTCGCTATCCCTGCGGCGAGGGCGGGCAAACATATCCTCTGTGAAAAACCGCTTGAGGTTACAGTGAGTAAGACAAATGATCTGGTTCGCGCATGCGAAAGCAGCAATGTCCGCCTGTCAGCTGTTTTCCAGTCCCGCTTCAGCCATGCGGTTCAGACTATAAGGAAGGCGGTGGATGCAGGGCGTTTTGGCGAGCCGGTGCTTGCGGCGGCAAGTGTGCGCTGGTACCGGAACCCGGAATATTATGCCAGCGCCGGATGGCGCGGCACCTGGGCGCTTGACGGCGGCGGGGCGTTGATGAACCAGGGCATTCACACTGTCGATCTTTTGGTGTATTTCAACGGCGACGTATCTGAAGTGACAGGACGAATTGCCAGACTCATGCACAAGTCCATTGAAGTTGAAGACACCGTGGTGGCCATGCTTAAGTTCAAAAACAATTCCCTTGGCACCATTGAAGCCAGCACCGCATGCGCTCCCGGTTTCCCGCGCCGGGTCGAACTTTCCGGTACGAAGGGCAGCGTCATGCTGGAAGACGACCGCATCATCCGCTGGACTTTTGCCGACGAACGGCCGGAGGACGAGGAAATCCGGCGCGTCTGCGGACTCGGTGAAGGGCAGCGCGGCGGTTCAAGCGATCCCAGCGCCATTTCCCCGGAGGGGCATGGACGCCAGATTTCGGAACTGGCCGAGGCCATTTTAAACGGACATGGGCTGACAACGCCGGGGGCGGAAGGCAAACGCGCGGTTGAACTGATTTGCGCGGTTTATGAATCGGCACGGACCGGCACAACCATAAAATTCCTATAACATTGAAAGGATTGACAATGAAATTGAAATTTGCATTTGCCGGTTTCCGGCATGGACACATCACGGTATTGCATGAAAAGGTGAAGAAACACCCCTCCTGCCAGCTGGTCGCGGCCTGTGAGGAAGACGCTGACGCCCGGAAGAACGCACGTGAAATATGGAAGATCGAACTGACTCATGAGTCTTTCAAAAAAATGCTGGAGGAGGTTGATTTCGATGTGCTGGCTGTCGGCGACTATTACAGCAGACGCGGACAGCTTATTATCGCCGCCCTCAAGGCGGGCAAACACGTCATCTCCGACAAGCCGATTTGTACAAGCCTCGACGAACTTGAGGAAATATCCAGGCTGTCTGGGGCGAAAAACCTCAAAATAGGCTGCATGCTTGACTTGAGGGATAATCCCAACATGTACGCGGCAAAACAGATCGTGTCGGACGGCAGGCTCGGCGAAATACACGCCATTCAGTTCGGCGGACAGCATCCGCTTATGCTGGGTACGCGTCCGGGCTGGTATTTTGAGAAAGGCAGACATGGCGGCACCCTGAATGACATCGCCATCCACGGACTCGACCTGGTCGAGTGGCTTACAGGACTGGAAATAGCCGAGATTGTGGCCGCCAGAACCTGGAACGCATTTGCCGGAAAATTTCCGCATTTCAAAGATGCCGGACAGCTGATGTTGAAGCTTTCCAACAACTGCGGCGTAACGGGGGATGTCTCATATTTCTCGCCCGACTCGTTCGGATATAAGCTTCCTTACTACTGGCGGGTAACCGTCTGGGGGCGCAACGGTGTAATTGAATTCAATTACGTTGAACCCGGAGTGAGAGTCGCACTTAACGGCGCGGACGTGATCAGCGTGACTCCTCCGGTTCCGGCGGAAATTGACTTCCTGGATTCGTTTCTAAAGGATGTTTCAGGTAACCCCGTGTCTTTGAACACCGGACATGTCTTGAATATTTCCGGAAAAACCCTGAAGCTTCAGAAAATGGCCGATGAATGCTGCAACAAACATCACAAGTGAGCAGCACAGGCGCTTGTCACGTCGCATGACTGTGATTCTGCCCGTGCCGGGCAAGGGGAATTTGGAGCCTTCGCCGGCACGGCGAACGCTACACCAGGACAAAGAATGCGGAAACGGATTCCAGGTGTAGCGTTGCCCGTGTCGGGCAAGGGGATTTGGAACCTTCGCCGGCACGGCGAACACTACACCAGGACAAAGAATGCGGAAACGGATTCCAGATGTAGTGTTGCCCGTGCCGGGCAAGG
>JBAYFV010000148.1:0-8742 GCA_041666985.1 Victivallales bacterium | reverse complement strand
CGGGCTATTGTTGTCGAGGGTTATACGTCGGTCATATGTTTCACAGGCAATCCCCTTGCCTAAAAAATTTGCGCTTTGGCTTTTCTCCAGACCGGTATCCTTGATTGTCACCTGGGCGTACACCGGAATGGTCATGGAAGCGACAAGCACGATATATAAACACCATTTTTGAGTTATCATCAGAAAACCCCCAAAAACTCTGTTTTCCATTTTCTTTTCATCCTGAATATTGACAAGCATATTTATAAAGCACTTTTTCACGGGGTCTAACTCTTATTGTCCGTCATTGCACTTTCCCATGGGAAAGTGCAATCGTTGCGGCTTTCTCCTTCCAAGCGTCTTCCTGGGACTCGAAGCCGACAAGTTTTACCGTATACTCAAAACTATCATCCTTTTTCATTTTCCTAATGTTCTCAAATGGGCCGCGAAAGTAAAGCTTCCTGTCGTGTACGCGATCCCAGAAAAAATGTAATGTCTTGTCCAATGTTGGCGTTAACACATACACAACACCAATCTTTCCGACGGGATTATACAGGCTCACCCATTGTATGTTCCCTCTGAACGGTTCCTTTGAATTTCCTGTGAAATCTCCGGACAACAGTTTGTCGTCCGAGGTTTTTACCAGCCATTTCGTCATATTGACATCAAAGCTATGCATAAAAAGATAGAGTTCTGATATATGGGGTTGCATCTTGGTAACAGTATATCTGTGTCTTTCAGAAATGCCTGAATCATTAATAATCGTCGTTGCTTCCAGTTTCAATACACGCAAATCTGAACTCTTTATGAAGCGAAATTCGTTCCCGTGATAGACCTCCCCATCTTTAATCACCTGCTCCTTCCCGTCAGCGAAAAGCTTGACCGATTCCACAACTTCGTACCCGTGCCCCGTTCCAACCCAAGTATCTTTTTTCTCTTCTTCGGCCCATGTTATCAAGACCGTGCCATTGAATGCACCTGGACAATCCCGCATCAGGCTTTTGCCATTACAGGTTAATTCACGGATTGTCCAACAGAGGTCTTTTGAAAGGCGGACACCATAGTCACCTGCTGCAAACACCACACCATTATCATTGATCTTAACCATTCCCGCATCAGTTTTATCTCTGACTTCTCCTCTATTGACTTCTGTACCGGAAATTTGCGACACCATAAATAAACAAAATACCGCTGTAAATAATCTTTTTTTCATGAGTCCTCTTCTATAATGAAATTTGCAAATGTTCAGCCGGATGCACATGCCCCATAAGTAATCAATACCAAGGGGATTGCCAGCAGTTGCTATATTGATTTTTTTGATTTCATGTTCATCTTCCTCTTTAACCCATTAATCCCCCGGTGCTTTCGCGGATGATAAGCTTTGATTGAAGTTCAAGTTTCGCCGGTCTGGCGACTTTTTTACTTATCAGCCCCATTATCAGTTTCCCAGCTTCGATCCCGAGTTGACAGCGAGGGGGTGCAATAGTCGTCAAAAAAGGTCTGTCCACGGAGAAATTCACATTTTCCTCGACATTGTCGTAACCGGCAATGGAAACGTCTTTTCCTGGTTTCATCCCTTTACACTTGACAGCCTCAGTCAAACCTAGCGCAAGAAAGTCATTGCCGCATACAAACGCACTATATTTCTTTATCTTTTCCCAGTTTTCCAGTCCCGCAGAATACGCACTGTAAATCGCCTGGAAATTGTCACGCTTTACCGTTTGCAGCCGGATCAAGTCTCCATCATTGAAGTCACCCCCCGCCTCCCGAATGCACTGGAGAAACAGTTCGGAACGCAAATTATAGTTGTCCTCCTGCTTGAGGTAGGCGATTTTCCGATGTCCAAGTTTAATTAGATGATTGGCCAGTTCCTTCGTCCCGGTCATGTTATTCACATACACATGGCTTATGCTGTTATTCGGGACAATTGACGACGGCAAACTTATGGCAACTACCGGGAAATTTTTTCCGCTCAATTCCGCCAGAGTTCCCTGTCCGATGACACCGGCTCCAAGCACAAAACCATCCACGGCACTGGAATGAAATGTCTTTAAAACTTCACGATCAACTATTTCCGGGCTGTCATCTGGTACTGCCAACAAAGTCAAATTGTAATTGCATGACCGCAATTCCCTTGTCAGGGCGCTGATGACTTCCGCAGCGAACAGTGAAGCGAAATCCCGTTCAATGGCGGCAAGAATCAAACCTATGGTGAAAGTTTTTCCGGAAGCCAAAGCCTTCGCGGACAATTTCGGTTGATAATTCAGTTCTTCGCAAACGGATACTATTTTCGTCTTGGTGCCCTCCTTGACCTTATGCGAATGGCGCGGATCAAAAACCCGCGATATGGTCGCGGTGGAGTAACCAGTCTTCAATGAAATTTCCTTTATTGACAACATATTTGCGCATACCATTGACTTAAAATGTAACCGCTTACATGCAATTATACGATATATACATAATCTTGTCAACGCCATGCTTTAAATTATCCAGTAATATTTTTGCAAAACCGCCGGTTCATCAATTTCACGGTTTTTAACTGAACCATGCTTTTATTCCAAAGTTGACGGTTGTATAATATCCCTCAGGTAATTTAATTTTTCATTTTGATTTTATAAATCATAAAAAGAAATCGGTTGTTTTCGGCATGATGATTTTATTTATCACAGTATTGTTATCCCGCTTTTTTGAAGAAATGCAGAAGTGCATTCTTTTCTCAGAGCTTTGTTCCATTTCCGGGGATGTTTTAGGCGCATGGGCGTCCTGTTCTCCTGTTGCCATCCCCGTAAAATGTTACAGCTTTTTTGCACCTTGCCACGTTTGCCATGACGCTCATCCCGTGCCGGGATCCGATTTCCATACAGGAAAAGGTATTCGGCCATGGACTCGCTCTTTTTAGAACAAGGTGATATTTTCACCACTGAAAAAGACGGAAAAGCGTCAAGCTCCCATAAAGACGAGCCTCTCGCTGCACGCCTGCGCCCGCTCAACTTTGATGAATATACCGGACAGAAACACATACTCGCCGAAGGAAAACTCCTCCGCAGGGCGATTAATTCCGACAGCTTCACGTCAATAATCCTGTCTGGCCCGCCGGGAGTCGGGAAAACCAGCCTCGCCGAACTTATCGCCCGCATGTCCAATGCGGCCTTCATAAGGCTTTCAGGCGTGGCTTCATCCGTAGCGGACATACGCAGTGAAATCGCCGCAGCCGTACACAGGAAAAAGAACGTCGGACGAAACACGATTCTCTTCATTGACGAAATACACAGGTTCAACCGGGCGCAACAGGACGTCCTCCTTCCCGATATCGAAAACGGCAACATCAGATTTGTCGGAGCGACAACACAGAATCCGTTTTTCTACGTGAACGGCCCCCTGCTCTCAAGATCCCTGGTATTCAAACTGGAATCCCTGGCAAAGGAGGACATATCCTCTCTTCTTCAACGGGCCGTCACCGACAAACGCGGGTTCCCGGACAGGAAAATAACACTTCAGATGGAGGCGCTGGCCTTCCTCGCCGAATCATGCGAGGGCGATGCAAGACGAGCCCTCAACGCCCTTGAAATAGCCGTCAGGACAACCGCTCCGGACAAAAAAGGCGTGATAAACATAAGCGCTGAAACAGCCCATGAGTCCATACAGGAGAAACCGGTGGAATACGGCGACGACGGCCATTACGACACGGCAAGCGCGTTCATTAAAAGCATGAGGGGCAGCGATCCCGATGCCGCCGTCTACTGGCTGGCGAAAATGCTGCATGCCGGCGAGGACATCCGTTTCATCGCAAGAAGAATCGTGATATTCTCCTCTGAAGACATAGGGAATGCGGATCCTCGCGCCATCTCACTCGCGGTCAACGCAATGCAGGCCGTTGAAATGATCGGCATGCCCGAGGCGAGAATAATACTTGCACAGGCGGTGACGTACTGCGCCACCGCCCCGAAAAGCAATGCCTGCATTACAGCAGTAGACGCTGCCATGAGTGATGTCAAGAACGAACGTGTGCAGGCGGTGCCGAAACACCTCAGGGACTCCCATTACAAGGGTGCAAAAACAATGGGGCACGGAGAAGGCTATGTATATCCTCACGACAAAAAAGACCATTTTGCGGCACAGGATTACCTGGGTGTCTCCAAAAAATATTATTTCCCCGGCGAGGCCGGATATGAAAGCAAGATCAAAGAGAGGATAGAATACTGGGACTCCATAAGGGAAAAGGGGAAGTCAGAAGTCAGAATAATTGAAGAGAGCGAATATCCAATGTCGAAGCAAAGACTAAAAGCATGAGAAATTAATTTCGTCTTGTCTGCGTGTACGCACAGGCAGATGGATATTGGGTGTTTATTCTCTCCTGAAACTTGCGTTTGAAGTAGCTCGTGGCTTTAGCCCGAGAATCTTCGCGGTCTGAAGAACCGCGCTACTATATTTGCAAAAGTTTCTTATTGATAAAACTGCGGCCACCGCAGTAGGCCGCTGAATTCATGTAAAAGGATTTCGAATGAAGGGGAAGAGTGAAATCAGAAAATCATCTGTCCTGCGCAGGCAATCGCTGGATTCCGGTTTTATTGAAGGCGCGGGCAGGGAAATCTGTTTTCATCTGGATAATTTCAAATTGACCGGAGAAGCGGAACAGATGGCGGCCTTTCATCCCGCGAAGGGTGAGCCGGACATCTGCGGTTTTCTAAATGAATCATTAAAAAAAGGAAGGAAAATATGTTTCCCGAGGTTCAACAGATTGAAAGGCGCCTATGAAATGGCCTTTGTTGCGGACTTCGCGGAAGACTTTGTCGGGGGAGAGTTCGGAATTCCTGAACCGGGGCCGGAATCACCGGCCGCTTCAGTCGGGATTCTGAAGAATATTTTATGGCTGGTTCCCGGCACGGCATTCGATTTTAAAGGGGGCAGGCTCGGTCATGGAAGGGGAATCTTCGACCGGCTCCTCTCGGATACGTCCGGGATTAAGATAGGGATATGTTACGACTGGCAGATTATTGATGCGGTGCCGTCCGGTGAGAAAGACGTGAATATGGATTTTATAATCACAGAATCGGGTTTACACCGCTGTTCTTAAAACTAAAAGAAGGGGAAAAGGAAATGGATGCTGTAGGTAACTTACTTAGAGACGTGTTGGCCGTACTTTCAAGCAAGTCCGTAATCGGGCTTCTTGCTGGTGTTTTCATTGGATTTCTCATTCACTGGCTAATAGCAAAGCTGTGGGGGCAGACGGCGGCGGCGGCGGCGGAAAGGATCCGCGAGGATGCAAAGAAGGAGGCGGAGCACATCCTGCGCGAATCAAAAGTTGCGGCAAAGGCCGAACTCCTGAAAATCAAGGATGAATTCGAGGTGGAGGCAAAGGACAGAAGGCAGGAGATAAACTCGCTCGAAAAAAGACTGATGCTGCGCGAGGAGAACATTGAGAAGAGGGCTGACGTGCTGGATGCGAAAATGGCTTCGGCCGACAGGGCTGAAAAAGAAATCCAGATTGTAAGGGAACGCGTTGCCGCAAAAGAGGCCGACCTCAAGAAGGAGATTTCAAAACAGATCACCGAGCTTGAACGCATCTCCGAACTGACAAGGGATTCGGCGCGTGAAATCCTCCTCGAAAAAATCAAGGGCGAAGTACAGAACGAGACAGGCCATCTTATCCGCAACCTGGTTGACGAGGCAAAGCAGAAAGCCGAAAAGGAATCGCAGAAAATCATGATTTACGCGATGCAGAAATACGCATCCGACTGCGCCTACGAACACACAACCGCCACAATTCCGCTCCCGAACGACGACATGAAGGGCCGAATCATCGGCCGTGACGGACGGAACATCCGCGCAATCGAAGCCGTCGCCGGCGTGACACTGATGATTGACGACACCCCGGAAGCTGTGGTCATATCCTGTTTCGACCCGGTCAAAAAGGAAACCGCAAGACTGCTTCTCGAAAAACTTATTGCCGACGGGCGCATTCATCCCACCAGGATTGAAGAACTGTACAAGAAGGCTGAAAAAGAAGTTGACGACATCGTCTTTTCAGCAGGCGAAGCCGCCGTTCTCGAGACAGGCCTTCAGGGTGTCACCACTCCCCTGGTAAAACTTCTCGGAAGACTCAAATTCCGTTTCAGCTATTCGCAGAACGTACTCATGCACTCCATTGAAACCGCATTCTTCATGGGTACGATAGCAGCCGAACTCGGGCTTGACGTGCAGAAGGCCCGCAGAATCGGGCTTCTCCATGATATAGGGAAAGCCATGGACCACGAGATTGAAGGTTCGCACGCATCAATCGGCGCCGACATACTGAGGAAGAACAATGAAGCCAAGGATGTCATCAACGCCGTTGCCGCACATCACGAGGAAGTTGAAAAGGAATCCCTTTTCGCGGTTCTTGTAAGCGTCTGCGACGCACTCAGCGCCTCAAGGCCCGGAGCAAGAAGCGAAACTACGGACCTGTACCTGAAACGGCTTGACCAGCTGGAGAAAATAGCATGCGAGTTCAGCGGCGTTGAATCGTGTTACGCCCTCCAGGCCGGCCGCGAAGTCCGCGTTGCAGTTCAGCCCGGGAAAATCAACGATGCGGAAGCGCAGGTGCTCGCAAGGGACATATGCCAGCGCATAGAAAAGGAAATGAACTACCCGGGACAGATTAAAGTCACTGTCATCAGGGAGACAAGATGCGTTGACTATGCAAAATAAATCAAATGAACAACCGGGGAAAAAATGAATATATTGTTTATCGGCGATGTCGTTGGAAAAGGCGGCAGAATGGCGGTTAAGGAACTCGTCCCCGAACTGCGCAGGCAGTACAACTGCAGTTTCTGCATCGCCAACGTGGAAAACGTGGCGGGCGGCGCCGGCGTCACGGCGAACTGCCTGCCCGACATGTCGGGCGTCGTAGATGTTTTCACCTCGGGCGACCATGTGTGGGATCAGAAGGGTTTCGAAGAGGAAATAAAACGCATAGACAACTTTCTGCGCCCAGCCAACCTGAGCAAAAAACAGCCCGGCCGTGGATTCAGCGTTTTCAGGAATCCAGGCGGAGGAGACGTGGCGGTCATAAATCTGCTCGGCAAGGTCTTCATGAAGGAAAGCGCCTACTGCCCTTTTGAAACCGTTGAAAACATACTCCCGCAGATACCGCCGACAGTCAAAAGCATAATCGTGGACTTCCACGCCGAAGCCACAAGCGAGAAGGCGGCGATGGCTTATTTCCTCGACGGCAAAGTGACTGCGGTGCTTGGAACGCACACACATGTGCAGACGGCGGACGCGAAGATTCTTGCAAAGGGCACCGCCTTCATTTCAGATGTCGGCATGACAGGTTCGTCAATTTCGGTTCTCGGCCGCGACATTGAATGCGTCATAAAGAAGTTCACAACCGGAATGCCGCATAAGCTTCCTGTAGTTGAAAAAGAAATACGCCTCGATGCCGTTGTCGTCTCATACGACATGAACACAGGCCGGGCGGACGGGATAAAAAACTTTTCAGTGAAGGCGGGTTTCTAGTGTTAACTTTTAAGGTTCAAGCAGGAAATTATTTTCCCGGCACGGCAAGTGTCTCCCTTGATTCTTAACATCTGAAGCTTAAAACTGAATTTTCGCATGACTTAAAACCTGAAACCTGACACTTAAAACTGAAATTATGTTTCACTCGGAGCTCCAGAAAGTCGCGGCCATGATTGACAGGATAATCCGTGAGGATGACTTCCCGGACAGTATACTGCCTGCGTATCTTAAAGAATCCGTGAAAGATTATCCGTCACGGGGCGGGAAAAGACTCCGTCCCGCCATTCTCATGTGGTCATGCGGGCTTCTCGGAGGCAAGCCCGAAACTGCGAAGTTCGCAGCCGCTGCCGTCGAAATCTATCACAACTGGACGCTCGTCCATGACGACATAATTGACAATGATAAAATGAGAAGAGGGCTTCCCTCTTCTCATTTTATAACTGCGAAGTTCGCAGAGAAGAAATTTAAGATGAGGCCTGAAGAGGCGTTAACCTACGGGAAAAATTTTGCGATACTCGCAGGCGACATCCAGCAGGGGTGGGCCGCAAACACGCTCCTTAAATCGGTCAGGGCGGGCGTTTCACCGGAACTCACAATACATCTGAGCCGACGGCTTCATGAGCTGGTCAACCGGGATCTTATCAGCGGCGAGGCTCTTGACATCGAAATGCCTTTTCTTAAAACGGAAAAACTAAGCCCCGCCATAATCGAAAACATGTTGATCCTGAAGACGGGCGCCCTGCTCCGCTACTGCGCCGAAACCGGGGCGCTGATCGGACTGAAATCTGCGAAGTTCGCAAACGACAGACGCGTCGAAAAGATCGGTGAATTCGCCTCACTGTCCGGAACGGCCTTCCAGCTTAAGGACGACTGGCTCGGGATTTTCGGAAACGAGGAAAAGCTCGGGAAACCGATCGGCTCCGATCTGACTGAAAAGAAACCGACCCTCCTGATTTATCTCACCTGGAAAAGCATGGACTCAAAAGGAAGGGGAAAACTCCTCTCACTTCTCGGAAAACCTTCTTATTCCTCAAAGGAAATTGAGCCTGTCAGGAAAATGATCCGTGAAAGCGGCGCCGAAAGAAAAGTGCTCAACAGGGCTAAACTCCTTGCGAACTCCGCAAAAAACATCCTGCTTGATTTCCCGGACGGCAAATACAGAAGGCTTCTTCTCCAGCTTGCGGATTTCCTGACGGCCAGGGAGAAATGAGGAATTCCGAAGACAGAAAACCTGGCAGGAAGAACGCCCGGTCGTCGGATCTGATT
>JBAYFV010000147.1:0-8772 GCA_041666985.1 Victivallales bacterium | reverse complement strand
TGAGGGATTAAACGAGGGATTAAAGTCCCTCCTGGAAGCAATATCCAAGAACCCGGGATTAAAAACCTTTTCCCTTTCAAAACTCCTGGCAGAGAGGCCTGCTGATACTGTTGAAAAACAACTCAGGAATTTAATCAAACTGAATTTGATCGAACGCCGCGGAAGCCACAAGATCGGCGGTTATTTCGTGAAGTAGGACGGACTTTCAAGCCCGTTCATCTCTTTCGGACTGGACTTATCATCGTAGCTTTGGTGAAGTCGGGGGCTCGCGTAACCTAAATAAGTGAATTATTCAACTTATATGGAATTCCACATAACATGGATAAAACCATGCAAAAGAGGAATTCCTCATAAATACAGTTCGGCAGGTAAAGCATGATAGAAACACGACAAGCCATTATTGGCGACAAAGATTTCCTCTGGAAACTCAAGGTCGCAGCAATGAAAAGGGTTTTATGCTTGCTGTCAATGCTTCTGGTTCTATCTGGATGCGTTATATCGAAGCCAACAGTCTCAAAATCAGACACGAAAAATTTGGAATTGGCATTTAAAGGAATGGAACTTAACTCCTGGCGTTCTCCGGATGGAGAATGGTGCTTTAGCATTCTCAAAGGAACCAATCGTGAAAAAATCATTGCAGAAATAACAGATTCAAAAACAAGAATATCGGGATTAGATAATCTGAAAATTGAGCTTGCCAAACTCCCAAAAGGTGAAAGAGTATTCTGGGTCAATTATGCCAAAGAACCAGTTCCCAAAAACATAATTGATGCCTTGATGGAATATTCAAAAGAGATAGAAATAAAACTAATTAAACCATAACAAAATCGCTTCTGGTAATCCGGCTCCGCCGGATGCCAGAGAGTGGCGTTCTGCGGAAAATTGAAGAATGATAAAATCCGGTTAAATTGTCCTATATGAATATACGTTTTTATATTGATCCGGATACAGATCAGCCTCATATTGAAAAACATAATGTCCAAGAAAACGAGGTTGAAGATGTCCTATTGAAGCCGGGCGAGGATCGTCCGGGTAAAGACGGTGTACGGGTTGCAATCGGGCAATCACGTTCTGGCCGTTACCTGCGTGTGATCTATGTTCCTGATCCGGAACCGAGCAGCGTGTTTGTAATTACAGCATATGAATTGACTGGAAAACCATTAAAAGCCTATCGACGTAGAAATCGGAGGAAACTATGACTATTAAAAAGAATCAATTCCCAAAGGGCTGGGATGAAGGCCGAGTCAGAAAAATTATCAATCATTATGAAAAACAGACGGAAGAGGAGGCTTTTTTCGAAGATGAGGCCGCATGGAAGAAGCGGACTGAAACTTTCATAGAAGTCCCCATCAGGCTTCTTCCTCAGATTCGCAAGTTGCTTGCCAAAACTGCATTATAGAGACTATTGAGAAAAATGCAGAACCATTCCCATTCAGCCAACCTCGGCTCCGCCGGGTCGGCTGATAGACGGGCGTTCGGTCACAAATCAAAAAGGAGAAGAACAACCATGTGCCAGCTATCTGACATAACTCCCGACATCCTGTTTGGTCTATTCGGAGGACTCATTGGTGCCTTCATCGGGTACCGCGCCGCAATTGCTGCCACGAAGCTCTCTGAACGAAACACAGCCTTGGCAGAATTAAAGAAATCCATAATTCCGGTTCTGATACAGATCCAAGCCGAAGAACAGAACTGCCCCTCTGGAACAATTGAACAATGTTTAGCGAATAGCGAGATCCTATTCCAGAATTGCGTCAGCATGCTCCGCCCGTCAGACGCAAAAAAGCTGAAGCGTCTCTGGCGTGCCTTCAAATGCGGCGATCAGCCGGATCAAACGAAGGCTGATACTCTCATGGAGTACTTGTCTAAACCCGATTGGAAATCTGTTCAAAAGAACAGAGAAAAGGTGCTAAGCAGGCTCCATGATATCATCACCTTTCAGATAAATGCATGACCGAACCACTTCCATGCATCCAACCCCGCATCCGCCGGTTGGCTGATGGATGGGCGTTATTGAATTCAGTGACCGTTCAATTTGCAAAGACACACCTTTCGAGCCTACTTGCGAGAGTCGCAAGCGGGGGAGGAGATTATCATTGCAAAATCCGGAATGCCGCTGGCGAAGCTGACAAGAATGCAATCTGCAAAGAAGCGTGTCGGCGGTTTTGCCAAAGGACAGATAAAAGCATCCGATGACTTCGATGAAGAAGATGAAAAAATTAACAAGATGTTCAAATAATAGATTTTTAGCAGAAAAATTTATATGCGCTACGCCATAGTCTCAGATCTCCACGCCAACAGGCCCGCACTGAAATCTGTCCTTGCGGATATCGCAAGCAGCAACATTGACGAGATAATCTGTCTTGGCGACATCGTCGGATACGGGCCAAATCCGGCGGAAGTGCTGGAGATAGCCTACTCAAAAATCCATCATTTCGTCCTCGGCAATCACGACGCAGTGATCGGCGGAAAAATCACGTCCGAGAATTTCAACGACGACGCCAGGATGATGATTGAATGGACTTCCAGAGCCCTCGACGACAAGGCTGTAAATTTCTTCAATTCACTTCCTCTCGAAGTGAAAGGCGACAATTTCAGGTGCGCGCACGGCGAGTTCGCAAACCCCGGAAGATTCGGTTATATCCTGGAAGCAGACGAGGCCATTGACTCGTTCAACGCCTGC
The DNA here is from genome assembly GCA_041666985.1 of Victivallales bacterium. Taxonomy (GTDB): domain Bacteria; phylum Verrucomicrobiota; class Lentisphaeria; order Victivallales; family GWF2-50-93; genus GWF2-50-93. The sequence continues at coordinate 6,089 of JBAYFV010000147.1, read as the reverse complement.
AATGATCAGATCATGTTTGCGGGGCACAGCCACGTTCCCGGACTTTTCGTGGTCGGGAAAAGCGGAATTCCCCATTGGGTTGACCCGGTTGATTTCGGAATCGAAAATGAAAAAAGATACATCGTCAACGTCGGCTCCGTAGGACTTCCCCGCGACGACGGCATCCGCTCCTGCTACTGCATCTTCGACACTGAAAAAAGGGACGTTCTTTTCAGAAAAGTCGCTTTCGACATAGATGAATACATCGCCTGTCAGAAAAAGAGCAAAGCTCCCGATTCCCCGACATATTTCATTGACATCTATCATGAACAGGCGCCTCGCCCGATCAGGGATATTATTGATTTCCGCAGGATCAGCGCCGAAAACACGGTCAAGACCGATGTTGACGTGGTAAGCCTTGAAAAGAGGGTGCATAATCTTAAGAAGACCCGTGCGAACCTGCTGATCACCCTGATTATTCTCCTTGTGGGAATTATTTCGATTTCATCCTTTTATCTGATGAAACGAATTGAGGCGGACAAGTCAAAAACAGAAGAAGAGAAAGCAAAATCCAAGCTGAGCGAAGTCAGCAAAGAAGTCAGGAAATATAAGAAGACGGTCTATGACGCGTCAAAAACGTATTCCGGACAAATCCCTCCGCAGAAAGATGCGGAATTGATTTCGGTTCCGGGAGGCAGGGAAGGCATTGTTTCAGCTGCGACTCCTCTTGATTCATGGACAACAATACTGACCGATCCGGAAATGCAAAGAGTCGCTGTCGAAAAATCCGATGACAAAACCTCAGGCATAATGCCTACTTTCCGCATAAGCTCCGGTAACCCTGCTGAAATAAAACTTTGTTCCATCTCTATTCCTGCGGAAAAAGGAATGAGGTTTTCGGCATCCGCACAGTTTAAAAAGAAAAAACTCAGTTCAGGATATGTTGAGCTTGTCATAGAAGAGGAATTGCCGGACGGTACAATAAAACAGCTTGAACACAATATCCCGGATGAAATAAACAAATCCGACAAATGGACACGGAAAACTTCCGTCACCCTCGGCAAAAACGATGCAATAAAGGAAAACAGCAAAGTCCGTTTTGTTGTCCGGGGACAGTTCACCGGTGAAATCCTCGTCAGGAAATGCAGCTTCAAGAGGGTCGAATAATCATCATATGAAAATAGCTCATCTGATAGCCCAGTTCTATCCGTATCTCGGCGGTGCGGAGATATGCGTTCACAATGTCTGTGAAAGCCTCTCTAAATCCGGCCACGGCGCAACTGTCATCTGCACCACTCCTCCTTCGGATAAGAAACCGGATGTCAATTACGAAATCATACACATTCATCCGAAGACATGCGGTCTCCTCCGGAAAGCGCCTTTCATCGGGAAATTTTATCTTGAATACGAGCTGTCCAGGCTTCAGAGGAAACACAAGTTCGATCTCTGGCAGGTGACCATGGGGTATCCTCTGGGAATATATGCCGTTGACTTCTTCAGGAAAAACAAGATCCCGTGCGTACTCCGATGCTGCGGCGAGGACATACAGAAATATCCGGAAATAGGGTACGGATATCGTCTGGATAAGAAAGCAGACTCTCTTGTTAAGGAAAAATACCCTCTCTTTGACGGATTCGTCGCACTCACGCCGAGCGTAATGGAAGAATATCTGGCTCTGGGCATTCCGGAGGATAAAATCCGGATAATACCGAACGGAGTGAACACTGCGAAATTCGCAGAAATCAGGATGAGATCCGACAAGACCGCCGTCAGAAGGAAGTATGGATTATCTGAAAACAAACTCTTAATACTCACGGTTGGCAGGTATCATCCGAAGAAGGGTTTCGACGAGATTCCGGAGATAGCAGAAGTCCTCACCGATAAAAATATTACATTCGACTGGGCGGTGGCAGGGAAAAACTGCGGACAGATTGCCGCCAAGTTCCCGGATTGTCTCAAAAACGGGGTGAAAACCGTCGAATCACTGGCCAAATCAGGCGGGGAAGTTTTCTCCCTTCCGTCAGCAGAACTCATAGAACTCTACTGTGCAGCGGACATTTTTGTTCTTCCGACATTAATTGAAACATTCGGGATGGTGCTGGTGGAGGCGATGGCGGCCGGTCTTCCAATTGTGACTACTGACGCCCCCGGCGTAAGGGACGTGATATCGGATGGTGTAAACGGGCTTAAGTCTCCAGTTGGAGATCCAAACGCAATCGCCGGGCTGATTGCCCAAATAATCAGAGACAAGGCTCTTTCCTGCAAGCTGTCGGAAAATTCCATACGGCATTCAAGGGAATTCTACGATTGGGAGATAGTGTGTGAACAATATCTGGATCTTTATCAAGATGTTGTCGCCCCTCGGCGCGAAAACTGGACTCTGGCTGGGCAAATGCGGGAAAACAAGGTGAAACCATGTGCGGGATAAGCGGATTCCTTAACTATTTCAATCCAGACGCGCAGCATCTCCTTGAAAAGATGAACCAGATTCTCTTCCACAGAGGACCAGACGGCGGAGCTGTCTTCCTTGAGAATGGAACAGGATTCGCCCACCGGAGGCTTGCAATAATTGATCTTGAAACGGGCATACAGCCCATGCATTCACAAGACGGACGCTATGTAACTGTTTTCAACGGTGAAATCTACAATTATATCGAGCTCCGGGACGGCCTTGAAAAACACGGTTGCAAATTCAGGACAAGTTCCGATACTGAAGTCATTGCCGAAAGCATTAGGATCTGGGGCATCGGAGAGGGAATCAAAAAGTTCAGAGGCATGTTCGCCTTTGCAGTTTTTGACAGAACAGAAAAGACTCTTTATCTCGGCAGGGACAGGGCCGGAATAAAACCTTTGTACTGGTCAAAAAAAGGAGGCAGTTTCTTTTTCGCTTCGGAAATCAAAGCATTGCTTGCAATTCCCGAAGTTTCCAGAAAAGCCGATTTCACCGGACTTAACGATTTCCTCACACTTGGTTTTCCAATACCTCCAAAGACCTGCTGGCAAGACATATCTAACTTCCCCCCAGCCCATTACGCGATAGTCAGGAATGGGGCCGAACCGGCTCTCCAAAGATACTGGAAATGGAAAATCTCCGAAACACCCATGTCCGAAAATGAAGCAATCGAAAAGGCGACAGATGTTCTTTGCAGATCTCTGAAATACCATATCCGCGCCGACGTGCCGCTGGGGGCGTATCTTTCAGGCGGCATTGACTCTTCCCTCCTTGTCTGTCTCCTCACCAAAAAGGGGATAAAGGAAAAACTGAATACGTTCAATGTTAAATTCTCCGAAAACTCCTTCGACGAATCGCGCTACTCCGAGGAGGTTGCACGAATTTGCGGTTCCAAACACCATATTCTCGAAATATCGAAGGGGACTCCGGATATACTGGAAAAAGTCTTGTGCCAGTACGACGAGCCCTTCGGCGACAGTTCATGCGTACCAACATACCTGATAAGCGCTATAATGAAAGACAACGTCAAAACTGTCATATCCGGGGACGGGGGGGACGAGCTTTTCGGAGGCTACGATCGCATCAGATACGCATCGTCAATTTACCGTCTTAGAAATCTCCCTATGAAAAACATCCTGTACAATATTCTCTCATTTAATTCTTCATTTTTCGGAACTGAAAAATTGAGGAAGTATAAGAAAGCAATTGGCTTTTCAAGGGCCGGAACACCGGAATTGTTCTGCCTCCTCCATTCATATTTCACTGAAGAAGAAAAAATAACGATGTGCAATAAATCTTTTCTGCTTCAGGCGAATGACGCCCCCACCTGGTCAAGAATGGAGAAATTCATCCCCGCTGAAAAAGGCATTGGCATCAGAAACATGCTTATGGGTACTGAATTCAACCTCAATCTCCAGGCGGATTACCTGAGAAAAGTGGATATTGCAAGTTCGGCCCACGGAATCGAAGTCAGAGTGCCTTTCCTTGACAATGAAGTCATTGATTTTGCATCTGAACTCCCCATCGGAATGAAAATCAGGGAAAGGGAATGCAAGTATCTCCTGCGAGAAGTCACAAGAAGAAACATATCCCGAACAATAGGCAACAGGCGGAAACAGGGTTTCGGCATACCGTTTGACTCGTGGAGCAAAGGACTGCTCCACGAATATATAAGGGATCTGCTGTTTTCTAAGCCGGACGACGAAGGCATATGGAGGATTATGGGCAACAGGAAAACCGTCATTTCACTTTTCGAAAAGTTCTCAGCCCCGAATCCAGTAAATTACAGCACGCTGAGCAGGCATCAGATTTACCAGAGGATGTTCATGCTTTGCGGAATCCAGATTTGGATGAACAGGCACAACCCGGAACTGTGAAGGCAACTTTTATAAATACAGGACTTTGCCGAATATGAAAAACAGGAAAACAGTTATTTGTCTTATCGGCCAGCTCGGGAACGGCGGCTCTGAAAAACAACTCTATCTTTTTCTGAAATATCTCGACAACAGCAAATACTCGCCCATCGTCGTTGTGAGTTCAATAAGCGGTGGCAGCCGCTGGGAGAGACAGATCAGGGAGGAAATTTCAGTCCCGGTAATATTCCTGGGCAACATTCCAAAGATCATGAAATTCGCGAAATTCGCGTGGCTGATCGTGAAAAAGAGACCCAGTATTGTCTTCTCATGGAGCTTCTATACAAATGCGTTCTGCATGGTATGTCCCGGCATTAGATTCATCGGCTCCCTAAGAGGGGATCTTTTCATAGCAAAATCTCAAATCGGCCATATAAATTACCAATGTTCGCTGAAGCCCCGCCATTTCGTGGTGAATTCACGATTCCTCGCCAAAGAACTAATGCTTGAAAGAATTCCAAAAGATAATATTTCAGTGGTTTACAACATATTTGCCCAGGAAAATAATTCATGCGGAAACCTTGACATGGCTGAAAGACGGAGCATGCTGCGAGAAAAGCTCGGAATACCCCGGGATGCAGTCGTTGTTGCTGGAATCGGACGCAGCTCTCCCGAAAAGGATTTTCCATTTTTCATTTCAGTCCTTGAAAAAGCGGGCGTTACCGAAAAAAAGATTTTTGGCCTGCTCATAGGCGAGATGGGGGAAGACATAAGAAATAAAATCAGAGAGATGAACCTCCAAGACAAGTTCATCCTCACAGGTAAATTGGAGTCGGCTCACGAAATCCTTCCAGCCGCAGACATCTTTTTCCTGAGTTCCATAAGCGAAGGAATGCCCAACGCCTTGATTGAAGCTGTTGATGCCGGCTGCGCAATTCTTGCCACCGACGTAGGCGGCGTATGGGAAATCCTGGAACCTCTCGGAACGGATATCACATACAGGATAATAATATCGGACAGGGAAGCATCTTCCGCCGCCGCCAAACTTCTTTTCCTGTCACAGAATCCCTGTTTCATGGAAAAAATCAGGGAACACAGGATGAAGATACTTGAAAAGTTCAATCCGGATAAGATAATGTCTGAATATTATGAGATACTGAATCATGGCGGATAATCCGCCGATTATACTCCACATGGGTGAAGTATACATGAATGTTTGTTCAAGGTTTTAAGTTTTGGACTGGATGGAATATATTAGAAACCGTTAATTCATATTCTCAATGAGGTAAAATCAACAATATGAGCTTGAAAAACATTGCACTTGTCGGTGCCGGATACTGGGGGAAAAATCTTGCCAGGAGTCTTTCGGAATTAGGAGTCCTGCATTCAATCTGCGATCAGGCTGAAGAAATAAGGGAAAGCATGCAGAAGCTCTACAAGGATGTATCAGTGACCGGTGCTTTTGAATCCGTGCTCAAGGACAAGGCCGTCGCAGGAATATTTCTCGCAAGTCCCGCAGTGATGCATTTTGAACAGGCAAAACAGGCGCTCCTGGCCGGAAAGCATGTGTTTGTTGAAAAACCGCTTTCCCTCAAGGTGGAAGATGCCGAGGAGCTGATAAAGCTTGCTGAAACCCAGGAGAAAATCCTTTTCGTAGGCCATATCCTCCATTATCATCCGGCGGTTATCAAGATGAAGAAGATAATTGCCGAAGGCACGATAGGGAAGCTCCAATACATCTATTCCAACCGCCTGAACCTCGGGAAAATAAGGACGGAGGAGAACATACTCTGGTCGTTCGCCCC
>JBAYFV010000146.1:0-8910 GCA_041666985.1 Victivallales bacterium | reverse complement strand
AGGTAATTTCAAAACTAGGAATTCAGTAGTCAGAATTCAGGAGACAGAATTGAATTTGAACTCAAATTCGGTTTTATTCTGAATCCTGACTTCTGAATCCTGACTACTTTTGAAATTGGCTCTACTGTCATTCTTTTTGCCGGATCTCGCATACCCAAAGCTTCCTGAGACCTGTAATCCGTAGCCTTTTGGTAACCGTTAAGCTTATATTTTCTGTAATGTTTGGGCTTGCTTTGAGTAGGCCAGCACTCGATGAGCGCGGCTTCTTAGAGGCACTCTCATCGAGAGTTGCCCTACTTTCGAACTCAAACTACCCGGCTTGACGGTTACGCCTTTTGTCTAAGATTTATAATCTGACCGCCGACCACGGGTCTCTAATTACGTCTTCGGGAATCCGCGCTTCGCCCCGTCACTTATGCATATCCGCAAGTAACGTTACTGGGGGTAACGATACATTGTAACATATTGCTTGTCAAATATTATCGGATTTTTTTAGCTCAAAAATCTTCCGCAACGCTCCATATGCGAATTTTCAGAGGTTCCCTTTATTTATGGTAGTCCTTGGCGACCATGTATTTTTCAAGAAGGCAGTACAATATGATAAAGAAATATCTTGAACCCATTTCCTTGAGCTTCAACTTTGAAATTCCGACCTTCCGGTTTTCCCAGCTTATGGGAATAATCTCGAATTTATATCCCCGTATGTATGATTTGAGCGGAAGTTCCACGGTAAGATTGAAATGATGAGAAAGAAAGGGTTTGCATCCGTTGATAACTTCACGCCTATAGCACTTAAAGGCGTTTGTAGTGTCATTCAAACCATGTCTGAAAAGGAATTTGATCAGGTAATTTACAAAACGGTTGAGCAGATACTTATGTTTGGGATAGGCGACAACACGTGAACCCTTGATGAATCTTGATCCGAAAACACACTCGGCGCCTTCATTTATTTTCTTGAAATAGCTACACAGATCTTCTGGGCTGTCGCTCGCATCCGCCATATAAATTGCAACAGCATCTCCCTTATATTCCTCAAGACCTGTGCGAACAGCCATTCCAAAGCCCGGTTTTTCCTTATTCTCAACCCATCTCACTCTTTTATCCCTCCCTGCAAGGGCGTCAAGTATCTGCTGAGTGCCGTCCGTGCAGTGATCCGCGACCACGACTATCTCAAAATCAAAGCCGCCTGCGTTTAATTTCCCCAGAAGCCTTTCCAGGGTTGACGCGATAACACCTTCTTCATTGTGGGCCGGTATGACTACTGAGAATTTCATAAGTTTCAAGTGTCAGGTTTTAAGTGTTTGCAAAAGTTTCCGGGCCTCTGGGGTTTCCTTCAGCCAGACATAAATATCCTCAATTATTTTTCCAACCGGAATCCCAGCCTTCCATCCGCAGAATGTGTTTATCTTTCCGGCATCGCTGATATAAACAGGTATATCGGCGTACCTTGTTTCAGGATCAGACCCGACGACAAGTTTTTTCCCCGTGATTCTGCCGCACATTTCCGTCAATTCAACCAGGGACACACTTATTTCCCCGCCTCCTCCGACATTCCAAACGCCGTTTGCGAATTTCGCAGGTTCTTTTAGCTGAAGAAACACAAGATCCGCCAGATCATCAATATGCATCATGTCCCTTACCTGTTTTCCCGCGCCTCCGAACCCGATATATTTCAGAGGTTTTCCGAACAAATGCGAAGCCAGCCAGAATACGGCGATCCCCTGATCAACCTTGCCGAACTGCCACGGGCCTGCAACAACCCCGCAGCGGTTGATGATGACGGGAATGGAAAAAGTCTGGCGGTATTCCTCAAGCATTATTTCGGCTGCGTATTTTGTGGCACCGTAAATAGAGCGTGCGCCAGTCATGGGAAAATCTTCGGAAACACCTTTTGAACTCAGTCCGGCAACTTCCTGTTTATCTGACAGTTCAAATCTTGTTGGTTTTTCGATAAGGCTGCAGTTCGCGAGCGGTTTAATCGGGTAAACACGGCTTGTGGAAAGGAAAATCATGCCCGCATTGTTTTTCCTGCAGTATTCGGCGCAGTTCACGGCACCGTATAGGTTGGTCTGGACAAGGTAGCCGGTGTCACCGTCTTTCCCTGCAAGAACCGAAGGCTCTGCCGAACATTCAATCAGAAAATCAATTTTACCGGTCTTGGCAATATCCTGCGGATTTCGCACATCACCGCGGATGAACCCGATGCCGTGTTTTTCGAGGCGCGGAAGATTAAGTTCAGAACCTTTTCTGTAGAGATTGTCCAGTGCAATGACTTCCAGATCACTGAAGTGTTTTTTCAGCGCCACCGCGATATTGGAGCCTACGAAACCCGCCCCGCCCGTGATAAGTATTTTTTTCAAATGCATGAGAATGGGACTCCTATCAGATTTTCCTCGTAAAGCCTGGGTTTTTCATCGTTGTTGATTATTATCCAGTATTCACATCCTCTTTCGGCAACAAAATCCCTTTTCCGAATAGTTTATTACGGTTCCTGAAAGATCACTCAGAATTCCTTGGAGGCGACTGGAATATTTTTTAGCAATTCCACCGTGTCTTTTCCCCCGCTTATTATCCTGAAAAATCCTGATTGCGGAAGATTCAAGGCTTCGGTGACGAGGAAAGGAGATATTTTGATGAAGCAAACACGGCCTGCAAGAGATTCGGATATTGATTTCACCAGATCGGGAGAGCTGAATCCAGTAATGACAAACCTTCCCATTTTTCCCCTGTCGCTGTCAATCGCCACCCGGAGAGAGGGAAATATCCAAGATACTCATGCAACAGCTCTGAATAGCTCTGTGCCTCTTCACACCCGGTAATATTAAACCCGGGCCTTAGAATTTCAAGGTGCGAAAAGAAAAATGTAACACAGGTGTTTGGATTCGAGGCACGAGCCCCGCGCGTCATGGTACATACGTAAGGGGTGAAGCAACGAAGAAGACCGCCCCGAAGGGCTGGCGTTCTTTTGGCCGCTTATCACGCTGTTTGCTCGTTACATATCTTCAGATATGCGCCTCGCAAACATCATGATAATCAATCCAAAATCTTCGCCGGCAAATGTCAGAGTTATTTCTTTACGGCTCCTTAAACGTCATATAGCTCAGATAAGCGAGTATGAAAAGACCGGATATCCCCATTATGACCTGCCCCGTATGAATCATATCAGTAAGCTTGCAAACCAGTCCGCCCATTACAAGTACAATGACAATGCCAAAGCTTTTCCGTGCAATATTGTCCTTGCCATCCCTTAAAACAACCGAAATTCATGAACTCATTTTTTAACCACGAAATACACGGGGAAAACTTTCTCCCTTCCGAACTTCTTCAACTGTCATCTGCCGACTGACGACCATCGGCTGGCGATCGTCAGCCGCCCAAAGAGCCCGCCGGTCCACTCGTTTTCGGAGGAACTGAGTATTTCCTGGAACCCTATTTCCTTAAACGATTTGCGAAGTTCGCGATAATCCGTCTTCAATATGCCGGCAAGTATGAGGTATCCGTCCGGCTTGAGCATGGAACTGAGTTTTTCGCGGTTTTGAACAAGAACTCCGGAAATTATATTGGCCGTGATTACATCGAATTTAGTCCGGGGGTTCAATTCCGAAAGTTCGGCTTCAAATATTTTCGCATCCGCTGGGTATGAGAGCTTGTTCAATGCAAGATTTTCCTTTGCTATGATTACCGATTCAGGGTCAATGTCAAAAGCCGTTACGGGATGAAAACCGAGTTTGACAGCCGCTATGGACAGGATGCCTGAGCCACAGCCGGCATCAAGAATGGACATTTCCGTTTTTTTTGATTTTTTTGAAATCCTGTCGAGCATTTTAAGGCAGAATCGGGTGGTTGCGTGCTTCCCCGTTCCGAAACTCATGCCCGGATCAAGCTCGATTATCACTTCGCCTTTTTTCTTTTTGTATTTCAGCCATGTCGGTTTTATCACAACTCGTTTCGTGACATGCTGCACTTTGAAATGTTTCTTCCAGGCTTCCGCCCAGTCCTCCTTTTTTAAAACATCAAGAACAGGCTTGGTCAGCTTAACCTTGTTTTTAAACTTTTCCCTGATCCTGTTTATGTCAAGAGCGGTTTCAAGCGCTTTTTTCAGGTCGTCGGCATAGACGACATATTCAATGCTTCTTCTTTCCATATCCATCCAGGTGCTGAACACCAGCCCCGAATCCATAAGAATCTTTTCGCCGAGCTCCGGGTTTTCAGACTTGTCAAACGTTTTGACGCAATACAATTTTTCTTTCAAATCAAATCTCCGGCTTTTAAATTGTTTCCATAAATGTATTTTCTTCTAAGGAGTCGTGCAAAAATAACTTTGTATTTTCCGCCAAATGTAAAAGTTATTTTTGCACGACTCCTTACCGACAGTGAACCCTTAGAAATTAGCATGTTGCGCGTAAAAGTAAATTATGGAAAAATCCAAACTGACAAGATCCCCCTGGTTCTGGGTGCCAAGCCTTTATTACGCCGAAGGCATTCCGTATGTAGTCGCAATGACCGTTTCCGTAATAATGTATAAACGGCTCGGTATTTCAAACACAGACATTGCTCTCTACACCAGCTGGCTCTATCTGCCATGGGTCATCAAGCCGCTCTGGAGCCCGGTCGTCGAGATTTTCAGGACTCGGAGATTCTGGATCTATTCAATGCAGTTTGTTGTCGGCGCCGCCCTTGCATCTGTCGCCCTGACAATCCCAGTCCCGGATTTCTTCAAGATAAGCCTTATATTCTTGTGGCTCATGGCGTTCAGCTCTGCAACACATGACATAGCGGCGGACGGCTTTTACATTCTGGGGCTCAACACACATCAGCAGGCCTGGTTTGTGGGAATAAGAAACACGTTCTACAGGTTCGCATCCCTTACCGGACAGGGGTTGTTTGTAATTCTTGCGGGAAGGCTCGAAACTGTTACCGGAAACATCCAGCACGCCTGGTCGCTTGTCTTCATGATACTTGCAGTGCTTTTTGCGATATTTGCAGTTTACCATCTGTTCATGCTGCCTCGCCCGGAAAATGATCTGCCAGGCAAATCGCCCGAAAACATGAAACACTTTTTTGCGGATTTCGCAAAAGTGTTCAGCGCTTTTTTCACCAAGAAGGGAATTGTTCCGGCAATGCTCTTCCTTCTTCTTTACCGTCTGGGAGAGTCACAGCTTTTAAAACTCGCAGCCCCTTTCATGCTTGACGACCGAAAAAACGGAGGCCTTGCCCTAAGTACGGAAAAAATCGGGTTCATCTACGGGACCTTGGGGGTGATAATGCTTCTTGCAGGCGGCATCCTGGGTGGAATTGCGGCTTCGACTCACGGGCTGAAAAAATGGCTGTGGTGGATGGCCCTGGCAATCAATGTCCCCGATCTTGTCTACGTATATCTTTCAACAGCCATGCCCGACAATTTCTACATCATATCAGGATGCGTCGCCCTTGAACAGCTGGGATACGGGTTCGGCTTTTCCGCCTTCATGCTTTTCATGGTCTATTTTGCGGAAGACAGCGAATACAAGACGGCCCATTATGCGATAATGACCGGCTTCATGGCCTTGGGGATGATGCTTCCGGGCATGGTAAGCGGTAAAATACAGGAATTGCTAGGGTATCCCACTTTCTTCATCTGGGTGTGCGTCTGCACGATACCGGGATTCATTGCGCTCGCTTTTCTGAAGATTGATCCGGAGTTCGGGAAGAAAAAGTAAAATTTCCACAAGGTGAAAATTTTTACAAACTATGTCATTCCGATATCTTATTATAAAATTTTCAACGGGAATTTTATTTTCTCCCCAGCGCCTTCACCTGCAGGATTCCTTTTGCGAACTTCGCATCTAGCAGAGTCCCGTCCGGAACATCCGGATCTGTTACTACGGTTCCGGACATGCTGTCGGTTATAATCGCATAACCCCGCTGGAGGACAGCCTCCGGATTGAGGTTTTTAAGTCGGCTTTTGAGGTCGGAAGTCCTCGATTTCAACCTTTCCCTGTAAAGACTGAACAGGCTCTCCATCCTGCGAGACAGCTCGTCAATCCTCTGCTGCCGCTCCCTCAGCAGATGAAGAGGCTCTTTGAACACATAGCTTTGGGAGGCGTTCTGGAAGCGGCGCTTGAATCTTTCAAGCGTTATTTCAATGGACGACTTCAACCGCCTTCTGAAGTCTGAAATCATTTCAACGAACTCCTCCTGTTTCCCTATGACAAGCTCGGCTGCGGACGACGGGGTGGGGACACGCAGGTCGGAAACAAAATCGCAAATCGTGAAATCTATCTCATGTCCGACTGCGCTTATTACGGGAATTCCGCTTGCCGCTATTTCCCTCGCCAGAACCTCCTCGTTGAAAGGCCAGAGATCTTCGAGACTGCCGCCGCCGCGAGTTACGATTATGACATCAACCCTGCTTTTTTCATTGAAGAAACGTACGCCTCTGGCAAGTTCTTTCTCGGCACCCCTTCCCTGAACAGCAGCCGGATAAATCCTTATGTTCAGATTCGGGAAGCGTCTGCTTATAATCTGAAGGATGTCGCGGATGGCGGCTCCGTCCGGTGAAGTCACTATTCCTATCTTACGCGGAAGAAGAGGAATAGTTTTTTTCCTCGATTCGTCAAAAAGCCCCTCGGCCGCAAGCAGGCTTTTAAGTTCCTCAAACCGTCTCTGGAGATCCCCTATGCCCTTGGGACGTATCATTTTTATTATGAACTGATATTCGCCCCTTGCCTCGTAGACGGACAGCCTTCCGAAAATTTCAATTTTTGAGCCGACAGCAAGATCCAGTTTCTTCGCCTGAGCCGCTCCGCCGAAATAAGCGGCCTTCAGCTGTGTCTTTTCGTCTTTTACGGTCATATAGACATGCCCCGACCGGTGCATGCTCAGATTCCCGATTTCCGCCTGCAGCCAGAACGGCGTAAAGCATCCTTCGATGACTTCCCTGAGGGAGGCATTCACCTCGGAGACCGACCAGACTTTTTCTTCCTGCATCATGTTATAATTTTAATAAATACCCCGATTATGTGAATCATATTGTTGGTGATGAAGAAACCTAAATTCCATATAATGTCAAAATACATGAAAACAACTATGAAAAGAATTATGGAAATACCGTTTCTAAGTTCCGGATTGACCTTATGTATCCCCGGAAAAAGAAAGGAGAACACATTGAACCCGTCCAGTATCGGAATAGGAAGCATATTGAATATGAAAAGCACAATATTCAAGGCGGCGCCAAGGGATAAAAGCATCATCGCCCCGTATTCAGCCCCGCCACTGTTGTAAACAACATGCGGATTAAGCCTGACGACAACTGAAGCGCCTGTTGCAAAAATTAAAAAAAGCACAAGATTCATGAAAGGACCCGCGAAAGACACGAGAGCATCGCTGTACCTGTGTCTCATCCTTGAGGGGTTGACGGGAACCTGTCCCCATGCAATTCCAATCACCATAAGCATTATAATTGCAAACAATCCCATCTGTTTCATGGGATTCAAGGTGAGATGTCCCTGGTCTGCTGCGGTGCTGTCTCCCTGCCACAATGCCACCCTTGCATGAAAATATTCATGGCAGCATATCGAAAAAACAACCAGCGTAACCCACATAAGGTAAGTATTTGGATCGCTGAACAACAACTTTATGAACATGGATAATCCTTCTATTGTGTCTTTACTTCCCAGTACTGATAGGCCGGCGTTTCATACGGGTGGGATTTTTTTAAAGCCTCAATCACCTTGTTGATATGTTTTGAATCGCAGACAAGCTCGACTTTACATTCCTGAACCGTCTCGATCCTGTCTTTTTCCCCGATGAACGGTTTGCCGCCTTCGCAGGGGCGGAACTGCCCGGTGCCGACAGTCTGCCAGGAACAGCAGTCATAATTGCCTATCTTTCCGGCACCTGCCGCGAAAACTGCGGTTTTCACCTTTTCCAGATGGGTTTCCGGCACATAAAATTCCAGTTTATATATCATATTGCTGTCCTTAAAAACAAAAACTCGGTTTCTCCGAAACTGCGTCTTTTCACTGACTTCCACATGCCTGATTCAGATAATATGCCGTTTATGACTTCAAGCCTGCGTCTGCCCGGAAGCTCCCAGACAAGCAACGATTTTGCGGCCCATTCTGCGAACTTCGCATCTGAAAGAAGCTTCCTCAGCATTTCTTCCGAATCAGAATAAGGAGGGTCTGCGAAAATAATGTCCGCATACGGGATTCGCAAATAGGAATGCAAGACATTGGAACAGACAACTCTCATTTCGGCTTCAACGCCTGCTTTTGCGACTTTCGCAATATTTTCCGTGATGATTTTGCAGTTTCCGGATTCGGATTCGAGAAACCACACCTCACGGGCGCCACGACTGGCGGCCTCAAGTCCGACAGCGCCGGTTCCGGCAAAAAAATCGGCGGCTTTAAGACCTGCAAAACTTCCCATGCTGTCGAAAAGGGATTTTCTCGAACGCGCGAGCGTAGGCCTTACCTGGAAACCTTTCGGCACCGCCAGATGTATTCCAGAAGCTGTCCCTCCTATTATCTGCATAAAAAATTCCCTGCGTAAAAGTTATTTCTGCACGACTCCTTACAGGCCTTAAGTAGTCAGTGCCGTAAGACATGTTCTTATTTTATGATTTCCTTCTTCAGTTGCTCGGCTTTTTCCATATCACCCAGGGAAATGCAATTGTCAATCATCATTTTAAGCATGCCGTTATAGCCTTCCTCCGATCCGAATGAATTTACATCCAGATCGGATTTTATCTCCTTAAGAATCTTCAAATTGAAAAATTGATTCACCAAAAAGTCTGCCCTTAAATAATTGAGCCAATTTCAAAAGTAGTCAGGATTCAGAAGTCAGGATTCAGAATAAAACCGAATTTGAGTTCAAATTCAATTCTGTCTCCTGAATTCTGACTACTGAATTCCTAGTTTTGAAATT
>JBAYFV010000145.1:0-8955 GCA_041666985.1 Victivallales bacterium | reverse complement strand
GCAAGGGCTGTTCTTTTCTTTGTTTTATGAATCTGTTTGAAATTTGGAATTTTCTATTTTGAATATTGTTTGGTACTTGGAGTTTGAAGTTTGGAATTTATTTTGGTATTAAAAGTTGCGGCCTTTGGCCGCCTACTTCATTTCCCGTCCTCATCATCCACGACTTCGCATTCGATGTCCACAACGTCACCCGTCTGATGGATTTTCCTGGACTGGGCTGGTGACGCCCCGGATGATTTTCTTCCTATCCTGAATGTGAACATTTTCAACACTATCAGGAATAGCAGAAAAAGAGGAATGACCACAGCTATTACAAGAATGAGTATCGGGAACAACAGCGCTCCCAGCAGTATGTATGTTATTTTTTTCACCATATCCTATTTCCTTATTAATTTTTCCGGAACGGAAAAATTTTCTTCATTGGAATTAGTCTTTAATCAGAGGCTTCAGTCCTCTTGTTTTTCGTTCCGAATTAACCTTCCGCCATATTTCAGGATCTTTTTCAAGCAGACGGACGAACTGTCCGGTGCTCAAGCGTAAAAACTGCGCACAGTCCCGTATCCGGAAACCGTAATCATCAAGGGAATCCAGAAGCAGAGCTGAAAAAAGCGGATACTTGGGATTAGACACGCCGATTTCAAAGTTGTCAATGTCTTTTTTTTCATCGGAGCGGATTTCAAGGGCGATTTTCATTCTCATTTTCTTCAGGGCGTGGTGCCTGTTCTCATGCTGGGAACGGCTCTCCGAGGATGTCACCTCGATTCCGCTAGGATTGTGAATCAGCCTGACGGCCGATGAAGTCTTGTTTACTTTCTGTCCGCCGGGGCCGGATGATTTGAATGCCTGCATTCGGCACAACGCGGAAAGTTCCCCGTCACTCATCTCCAGCCATTTGTTGCGGTCGGGATAAATCTCAGACATTTACTGGAACCTTTCTTACTTAACAATGGAAACCAAGCAAATCCATAAACAGATAAAACTTAAGAACAGCCCTTGCGGGCTTTACTACGAACAAATGCAATTCGTTAGTAGTCAATGCCGCAAGGCATGTTTCTTGGATTGGAGTTTGAATTACCATTGGATATTGGGTGTTTCAACTCATTACTTCCACAACTTCGCAATTCGATTGTTCAGCAGACTTCCACGGGGCATCTGGGAATGGAATCGAGAAAGATTTTGCCGTACCGTTTGGCGATAACCCTGCGGTCGAGGATTACAATTATGCCCTTGTCCGTCTTTTTCCTTATGAGGCGTCCGACGCCCTGCCTGAATCTTAAAACGGCCTCCGGCAGCTGATAATCCATGAAGGAACGCCCCCCTTCCCTTTCCAGTTTTTCCGTCCTCGCCTGAACAAGCGGGTGGCTCGGAACCGCAAAGGGAAGCTTGGTTATGATGACATTGCTAAGGGCTTCTCCGGGAACATCAACGCCCATCCAAAAACTGGCGACCCCGAAAATGACGGAATCAACATCCTGTTTGAATTCATTGAGCATGACCGTCCTGCTTTTGCCTTCGCCCTGTATCAGGAGAGTCACTCCGATGTTTTCAAAGAAGAATCTGAGCTTTTCTCCGGTTTTCTTCATGGTATCGTAACTGGTGAAAAGGACAAACGCTTTGCCGTGGGTTAACCTGATATAGTTTTCTATTTCATCGCATGCCGCGTCAAGATAGTTTTCATCGTCGGGCAGGGGCATTTGCTTCGGGATGTATATTTTCAACTGTCTTTCAAAATCAAAAGGCGTATCAAGAACCAGTTCGCCGCCGTTGGTGAAACCGATTCTTCCCGTGTAATATCCAAGGTTGCCCGCGACCGACAGTGTCGCGCTTGTCACGACTACCGGTTTTTCCTTTTTGAAAAGAAGTTCCCGGAGCACTTCATTTACATTAAGTGGTGCGGCATAAAGCTGGATACTCATGTCATTCCTGTTGCTTCTCTCAATCCAGTAGACATGCTCCTCCAGGCGCATTGCGACAAAATCGGAAATCGCAAGCCTGTAGTACTCGCAACGCTGGAGCATGGAGGTCAACTCCTGTTTCAAATCCGCATCCTCCTCATCCTCCTGCTCCCTTATATATTCTTCGAGCATGTGCTGGAAGCGGCCAATCTTCTCGGACAGGATATCGGTGACAAAATCCGGTTTTCTGAGCCGGATTACGCTGTCCGCAAAATCGCAGGAAAACTCCCTGACTTTGTTAAAGAACATATCAGCCGCTTCAGCGAGTTCGCCTACGGCAGCCCTGAGCTGCAGCGGATGCTCTCCTGAACGCATGAGCAGCCCCTTGGCTTTCTGCGGGTCATAAAGCCTTTTGAGGCAGAGGCGCAATCCCGTGCTGGAAACATGAAGTCCCAGATGCTGGGCGGCACTGTCCTCAAGCGTGTGAGCCTCGTCAAGAATAACCGCCCCGTAAACGGGAAGAAGGCTCATCTCCAGGTTTTCAGAACTTTTAATTTTAAGATCCGTGAAGAAAAGCGCATGGTTTGCGACGACTACATCCGCAGTGTCCCATGATTTTCTCGCCTTCCAGTAAAAACATCTTTTGGAGAAATGGCATTTCGGTTTCGAGCAGTTTCCGGTTTCACAGCAGATGAACTCCCAGAGCTGCCTGTCGAACGGGAATCCTATTTCCGCCATGCTCCCGTCCTCGGTTTCCTGCGCCCAGAGCGCAATCCTCTCGGCATCCGAGCGCATTGCATCGGAAGGAAGATATTCGGCATGCTCTCCGGCAATAAGGGAAAGTCGGCGCATGCAGATATAATTACTCCTGCCCTTGGCAAGTGCGACCGTGAAAGGTTCGTTCATGATTTTCCGCAGCAGGGGCAGATCTTTTTCAACGAGCTGTTCCTGAAGGCTGATTGTCTCCGTGCTTATGAGAACCGGGTGTTTCTGCTCCAGGGCGAAATAGATTGCGGGAACAAGGTATGCGAAACTTTTCCCGACTCCGGTGGGAGCTTCCACACATAGGTTCCTGTTCTCGGAAAATGCGGCCGCGACACCCAGGGCCATCTCCTCCTGTTGCGGGCGTTTTTCATAAGCGGGTCCGCCGAATTCGCATGATTTCAGAAGCGGTGTGTTTTCCGAAAAAAAAGCGGCGGTTGAATCCAGCACCCTGCACTGCGGTTTCTCCTCCACGAAACTATCAACTGGCATTATCATAATTTTTTCATAATTTGAATATTTTACTTGAGATTGTCAGGATATAAGTTAATTTCGTATGCAAAGTAACTGCAATCATCACAGGAGCAAGAAAAATGTTTAAAAAGTCTTTAATTTTGTCTGCGATATTCATCATATCATTGTCTTTCGACCTCCATGCGCAGGTGCGCGTGGTGAAATCGGCAAAGGACCGCAATCCGACCCTGATGTACAGGGATATTGCCGGCAATCCGGAACTTTCAAAACTGATCGCGTCAGACCTCAAGAACTGCGGATGGTTCGATCTTGTGGATTCAGGAGCGGAATACGTCGTAACAGGAACGGCCTCAGGCGCACAGTTGCAAACGAACGTCTGCAATGGAAACGGCTCCCCTGTTTTTTCCCTGAATTCACAGGTGAATCCCCAGAACCTGCGTTCAACGGCCCATAAGACAGTTGACGCAATACTTAAGAAAATGTTCAATATCGCGGGAATCTGTTCCTCGAAAATCGCATTCGCCGCACAGGCACAGGTCGGGAAAAAAGAAATTTTCACATGTGACTTCGATGGTCAGAACATAACCCAGCTGACCTTTAACAATACGCTTTCCGTAGAACCCGACTGGATACCCGGCAGGGATGCAATCGTTTTCACGCTGTATTCGAAAATGTTCACGGATGTCGTCGAGCTTGACATAAATTCCAAGCGTTGCCGCAGGATCGCACAGTTTCCGGGACTCAACTCCGGAGCCGCAGTCTCTCCCAACGGCAGTCAGCTGGCACTCATACTGAGCCGCGACAGACAGGTCGAACTATACGTTAAATCTTTCGGCGGACAAACTCTCCAGCGCCTGACAAACGGAATAGGCGTAGAGGCATCGCCTTGCTGGTCGCCGTCAGGGGACAAACTGTGTTTCGTTTCAGACATGGGCGGACGCCCAAGCCTTTATGTTGTCAGTCCAAGGGGTGGAACTCCTGTAAAACTTTCAACGCAGGGAAGCGAAGCTGTTTCACCAAGCTGGTCCTCAGACAATAAAATTGCGTATTCCTCAAAAATGGGCAACTACGCCATTGCGATACTCGACCTTAACGGCAAAGAGGCTGGAAGAACCGTTGTCAACGCCGCAGGCGACTGGGAATCCCCGTCATGGGCTCCGGATGCAAGGCATGTTGTCTGCACAAGGACTTCAGGCGGCAGCTCAGCCCTTTTCATAGTGGACACATGGACAGGCCGGACAAGACAACTTATCGGCGGAAAAATGAACACAGTCCTTCCGAGCTGGTCCGGGATCAGGTGATTTCCCTGTTTCTGCAAAGCCGACGGCAAGGTTGGAAATTTACAGCTTGAAGAACTTCTTCCTCTTCTGCCTGTTCTTGTCGAGTTCTCCGGCAAGGTTTCTCATGATCGGAATCGCCCTTGTCTTGGTACTGGCGGATTCATCATTGTCCCTGACCATCTCCTTCTGGGCGCTTGACACGACTTTCTCCTTCTCCTCCTTGGCCTTGTAGAGATTGATGGTGGCGAGTATTTCCGTGAACTTCGGCCTCTTCACGGGATAATAAGAAAGCATGTCCATGACAAGCGAACTGATCTCCTCGGGCACATTCTCGCGGCAGTCTGAAGGAGCAACCGGAGCGATGTAGTCTACAGTCTCGGCAGTGGCAATTGACGGTTTCACTGTGCTGAACACCTGCGAATTGTCGTCGGATTTCTTTTTCCTTATCCTGGAATATACGGTTTCAATCTCGCTCTTGCCGGAAAAAGGATATTTCCCGGTCAGCATGTAATAGAAAAGAACACCGAAGCTGAAGATGTCGCCGCGCTTGTCCTCGACACGGCTTTCCGCCTTTTCAGGGCTTATGAAATACGGTGAAACAGAAAGTGCAATGTCTTCCCTGTGCTGTTGGAATGCGTATATGAATCTTGAAATGAAGAAGTTCTTTGTCCTGACGTTTCCCCTCGCGTCAATGTGTATGTTGTCGGGGCACAGATCATGATGCACGAATTCCTTGTGATGCGCCACAGCGAGGCCGAGCGCCGTAGCCTGAAGGACGTCTACGACCTTGTCAACATCGAGGAGCCCCTGGGTTTCAGGCAAATAGTCTGAAAGGGCGTAACCGTCCATCTTCGGTTCGGTCACGAAGAAATTTCCGCTTATCTCCCCGAAGTTGAGGATGGGGCAGATGTTCGGATGTTTCAAAGTGGAAAGCTCCACCGCATCTTTCCTGGCGATGTCCAGGAAATTATTGTATTCGGGATGCTCCTTTTCAAGGATGTAGATTACGGAACTGAGGTTCTGCCCCTGGTCAAAACCCTCATATACCTTGAAAATGCCCTTCTCCCCGACAAACTTTTCAAGCCTGAGGTATTCCATCTCCAGGGGGATAGACAAATCTGTCCCGCAGGCGGAACATTCACAAAGAGTAAAAGGCTCTATGCCTGTTGTGTCCATAACGCCGCCACAACCGCGGCAGACAAGCTGCTCCATCGCTTCCTTCCCCTTCAAAAAGTAAACCCCCTTAAAACGAAGATTTCCAATATACTATCTGATGAAATTTTCTACAAGCAAACATTGAAAATTGGAATTCCCTCACCAGATCGGCTGGCGGCGGGAATATATTGACTGTATAAAGCCGAGGAAGACCATTGTCACGACCGTGAATGTTCCGCCATAACTGATCAGCGGCAGCGGAATCCCGGTAATCGGCATAATCTTGATTGTCATGCCGATATTGACAAACGAATGCGCAAAAAATACGCCGGCGATTCCGACCGCTATGTATCTGCCGAAGCTGTCAGGCGCAAAAACTGCGGCCCTCAGGCATGAAACTATCAGAAGAAAATACAGGAAGACAACTGTGACCGAACCCGCGAATCCGGATTCTTCGGCGATTACCGAGTAGATGAAGTCCGTGTATGAAACATTTTTCGGCAGAAAGCCGAGAGTATTCTGGGTGCCCTGCATAAAACCTTTCCCGTACGCGCCTCCGCTGCCGACTGCGAGCTGCGACTGAAGGCTGTTCCATCCCCGGTTGTCCGGATCGCGTTCAGGATTCATAAAGACGAGTATTCTTTCCTTCTGGTATTCTTTCAGGAAAGGATAGATTGAGGGAACCGAGGCGCACGCCAGAAACAATCCGATGAAAATCCATTTCCATTTAAGCCCGGCGGCAATCAGAACCGAACAAATCATGGGTATGAACACGATGCTGGTCCCAAGATCAGGTTCGGCCACAATGAGGAGGAAAGGAATTCCGCAGACTATCCCGAGAAGAACAAGGTTATGGAGTTTATTTACGTCGAATCCCCTGATTGACAGCATCCAGGCGGCGACAAGGAGCACTCCGAACTTCGCAAATTCAGAAGGCTGAACGCTTATTCCACCAACTGAAAACCATCTTCTGGCTCCGTTGAGATCAACTCCCATTTTAAGGACAAGCACAAGCCCGATCAGGCATATCACATAAAAAAAAGGCGTGAAAAGCGTCAGCTTGCGATAGTCGAAAAAAAACGTCATGAATAACCAGACCGCAAATCCGATGGCCGCCCAGACAAGCTGTTTCTTCCAGAGGAGGGCAGCCTTGAACCCAGCCTGCTGACCGGTTCCGTAAATGAAGAGCACACCTATGGCAAGAAGCCCTGTCATGGCAAAGAGCTGAATGAAATCCACTCTACCTGTTATCGACAGGATAAGGCATTTAAGGGATCCTGATGAATCATCTTTATATGACATTTGGGAACCGCAGCCTCAAACTTTCATTTTGTTCTCATACATGAGACTAAGAATCTTCTCCCGGATAATCAGGAGTCTTGTCGCCTGCTCATCCATTCTTGCAGAGAGTTCGGGCTGGGCTGAAGCGACATTATTTGTCAGGCCGATAATTTCATTTATTGCAGAGTTGAGACGCTTGCAGTTCGCAATTACAAGAGACGGCATATCTACCGGAATTTCCATTACCCCGACAATCCTTGAGAGAAGAACCCCGTACAGGCAGATCCCCTTGAGTCCGCAATTCATAACCTCACTTCTGAATGAGGCCGAATACAATTTTGTCCACGCCATGGAAAGCTCAAGGACTTTTCTGTAAGTGTCGGCCCCCTTCAGTTCCCTCCAGTCTTCCGGAAGCAGAAAATCGTCTTCACAGTCTTCGCACGTGCATTCGAAAAGCATGTCGTAAAGCTCGTTCGCCTCTGGCAGGGATTTCTGCATCTTCCTTATCCGGCTGAAGAGAATCTCCTCTTCGTCAGGCAGGTCTATGTATCTTGGCAGTTCGCGCATATAGGTGTTTATGCACTGATCCTCCTCGCGGAAAATGCTTTCCCACCTGAATTCATCCCATTTTTTTATGTCTTCAGCCATTCCTTAGCCACCGGTCACTGATTGCTTTGCGCCTTATTATTTCTTCCCTGACAGGCTTTTCCGGGCAAGAAGCTTAAGCGCGTCAACTTTCGGAGCATCGCCCCAGAGACTTTCCAGCTGATACTGTTCCCTCATTTTCGGGGAAAGAACATGGACAATGACGCTTCCGAAATCAATAACCATCCACTGGCTTGCGGGCGCACCGTCGATCACGCGAGGCCTGAGACTCATCTTTGTGCGGACTTCGCGGGCAATGCTGTCGGCAATTGCCGACAAGTGCGGAATTGAATTACCCGTGCAAAGGACAAAATAATCTGCAATCACGGACAATCCTGAAACTTTAAGGGTAATGATGTTCGCCGCCTGATGGTCATCAGCGGTTTTCGCGCACGTAAAAGCCAGCTCCTCAGGTCTTCCGACAGCACCGGCTTTCACTGTTGTCTTCCTAGTTGTCTTAACCGCCTTCTTCGTGGTTTTAGCTGTAGCTTTCGTGGCCATTAACTTCCCTCCGGATTAATTTATTTTCGATTATAAATCCCTTTTCCCACAATATACCTGTAGACAGCCGGGGCAAGCAGAGCTCCGACGGCTTCGCCTTTTATTATTTTATCCCTTATGTCCGTTGAAGAAAAATCATAGAAAGGCATCGGCAATATATATCCTAGAAGCTTTTCAGCAACTTCATTGCCCCAGTTTAAGCAAAGTTCTTCCCTGGAAGGCAGATGTCCTTTTCTCGGATATACAAGCAAAGCCCATCTTTGAACGAGTTCCTCCGCCCTATGCCAGGTATGAAGAAGTCTCAGGCTGTCGCTTCCTGCCAGCAATTTTATTTCCGAATCAGGGTGAAGTCTTGAAAATTCACACAGAGTGTCGAAAGTGAAGGAGGGGCCCGCCCGTCCGCTTTCGATATCGGAAACTGCAAATTTCGGGTTCCCCGCTGTCGCAAGTTTCAGCATATCCAGACGTGCCTTGAATTCGGATACGGGCGCATCCGGTTTATGAGGAGGCTTGAATGCCGGCACAAAAACAACCTTGTCGGACGCTCCGGATGAGATAACGTCTCCGGCAAGACAAACATGTCCATTATGCGGAGGATCAAAAGTTCCGCCGAAAACGGCGATGATTTTTTTCCCCATTTTCAATTTCAGATTTCCTTCATTGAAATTCCGTCGAAAAATACAATTCCCCATTCAATCCAATCTATCCTGTTATCCTGTCAAAACATATTTTCCCATGCTGGCTTAGTAATCGTGTTCATAAATACGGTGGCGCTGGTGGGAGCAACGGCAGAGGTCTGCGTGCTGTTGCCCCATCCCTTCGGGACCGGGTGCTTTCGACACCGGACGCTGTCGGCGGAAAGGGACATACCGCTTAGGGTATGCCCGTCTTTCCGCCGACAGCCCCCGGCATCCGAAACCACCTCGGCCAACGTCATCGGATTTATGAATACGACTACTTAG
>JBAYFV010000144.1:0-9029 GCA_041666985.1 Victivallales bacterium | reverse complement strand
TCCCGGAAAAATTAACAAGGAAAGTCGGATATTAGCGTGAACATAAATGAATGACAATACTTTAAGTCAACCGTTGAGACTCAAGGCGTGGCTTTCCCTGCTGAGATTTCCAAACCTGTTCACAGTGCCGGGGGATGCGGTTTTAGGTTACCTTGTTGTGAACGGGAAAACAGATTCCCCCCTGTTTGCCTGTGTCATTCTTGCAATATTGTCTTTTTATATGTTCGGCCTTGTTACAAATGATATCGCGGATATTGAAACAGACAGGCGCGAAAGGCCCCGGCGTCCACTCCCTTCCGGCATGATAAGCATTAAATCTGCGAAATTCGCAGCCTTGTTTTTTGGATTTGCGGGGCTTTCGCTTTCAGCGCTGTGCGGAAAAGGGGCCTTCCTTGCCGGTCTCATCCTGATTATTCTGATATGCGGGTATAATTACCGGGTGAAAAACGTGTTCATCCTTGGCCCCGCCTGCCTTGCTCTTTGCAGGATCATGGGGCTTTTTCTGGGGCTTTTTGCGGCACATTCGAGAATACTGAATTCAGATATTCTTTTCCCTGCAGTTGTTTTCCTTGTAACCTATATATTCTGGATTTCCGTTTCAGCCCAGGTTGAAGTTGAAGAAGGACGAAGGAAAACTGTGCTGGCCGGCGGCTGGCTGATAATGGTCTTGTCAGCGCTTTGGATTGCCGCAGGCCTCTATTTTTCCTCGGACATGATTGATCTCATGGGGGAAATTACACCCAGCATCTGCTTTGCCTTGATTCTCTCGGTTCTTCTTGCCGGAAGCGCTTTGAAAAACATTCTGGTTCTCCATTTAAACTATAAAACATCCAAAGTCCCGGCCTTTATCGGCGATTCAATCAGGAATCTTATTCTTTTTCAGGCTTCGGCCTGTGGGTTCGCCGGGTTTATGGATGAGGCTTTCTACATATTGCTGCTGTTTATCCCCGCATGGATTTTTTCAAAAATGTTTTATCAAAGCTGACATGGCAAACTGTCCCCGGCATATATAGATTATGTTTTTTCCGGGAAAAACCATATTGGATGATTATCAAAAAGCGGGGAGGGTGTTTTGGAAATCTGGGCGGCTATAGACCTTTCAGGGAAGGAGGCCTGTTTTTCGGCAGGCTGTTTTCCTGAGGGAAAGATCATATTCAACACATCTTTCCAGATGCGCGGACGCGACTCGTCCAGCCTGCTTCCCAAGCTTGAGGAATGGCTTAAGGGGGAAAAGCTTTCCCTGAATGATGTGAAGAGGTGGACTGTGGGCACAGGCCCCGGCAATTACACGGGGCTCAGGATAGTGTCGGCACTTGTTTCCGGAATTGTCTTTGACAGGAAAGACATGCGTTGCAGGGGGATACCTTCGGCTTATGCAATAGCTTCGGAAATGAAACTTTCCGGGGATGAAAGGGCTGCGGTGGTCTATCCGCTTGAGGAAGGCAGAATATACAGCTTCGGGGTGACGGTGAATGATGGGGGATTTTTGTCGGCGGAAGAGTTGTCCGGTTCTTTTTCCGTTGCAGACTTCATGAAAATGTTTCCGGGAATCAAAATCGCAGCGCTTCAGAGAGATTCTTTAATGTTGCCGAAGGAGGTACTTGACAAGGCGGTCTTGTTCAGCGAATTTCCTGTTGTCAATCTGCTTTTCATGAATCCTTGCAGCTGGGAGGGGGATTCTGTCAGGGATTTGATTTATATAAGGCCAGCCGTTAATGTAGCCCCGATGTCAGTAAGAGAAGGGGTGACCGATGGCAAAAGTGCGGGAGTTCGGAAGTCCTAGGGTTCGGAAGTTTTTAGAACTTAAAACGATGGAATGTTCAAACATGGAGTTTAGGAACATATGACGGGCAATAAATTTTTATGTTTTCTGATAATCTCTCTCACGGGAATTTCCGCCGTTGTTTTTTCCGCCGAGGAAAAAGGCGGGAACACTGTTTTTCTCAGTTCTGTCCTCGCGACAGTCAACGGTATTCCGATAACTCTTTACGACGTTGTTCTGGAATCGGCGAATGATGAGCAGAAGCTGGCGATAGTCTATAAAGGCAAGGAGCTTGCCCGTGAAGTGGAAAAACTCCGGGGCAAGAAGGCTAAGGAACTTGTTGAAAGAAAACTTTTCTTCCAGGAATTCAAGGAGAAGGAATACAAGATTCCCGAGCAGTACATAGAGGACATGCTTGACGGACTGGCCTCCAATATGACGGGCGGCGACCGCAAGAAACTTGAGAAGAAAGCACTGTCCGAGGGAATAACCGTCAAGGATCTGAGGGCTAAAGCCCACGAGAAAATTGCAGTTGACATTCTCGTCCAGGAATTCTGCTACAGGACTGTGAATGTCACCCCCAAGGAAGTGAATGATTATTACCGGAACAATATTGCCGAGTTTTCAAAGGCCCCGCAGATTGAACTGCAGGTGCTTCTGCTGAAAAAGGACGGGCGATTCAAGGACGAGTTCGACGATACGCTCGCGAAAATAAAAAATGATGTTGAAAAGGCCGACAAAACCATATTCACCACACTTGTGAAACTCTACTCGGAAGGGCCGGATGTGGTCAAAGGAGGAAGCATCGGCTGGCTTGAGGAGTCAAAGCTCCGCCCGGAATTTGCCGAGGCCCTCGGGAATCTTGAGACCGGCGGTATTGCCTCCTCGGTGCAGACTGCCGAGGGTGTCTACTTCATAAGGATTGCAGACAGGATGCCCGCAAAGGCCCTCCAGTTCGAGGCCGTTAAAGACGAAATAAACGACAAGCTTGCAAAACAGAGGCGTAATGAAAACTACGCGGAATACAGCAATAAACTCAAAGACAGGGCGGTAATAAGATATTTCTTCATGGAATGAACGTGTGTCTGCCCGGTCAGCAAATCGGCATGACTCCTTCTTTTCTGTCCTTGTTGAACATGACGACAAGATGAATTTTCGCCTTTCGCCTGGAGATGTTCTCAATGCTGTGTTTGACATCGCAATGGTACATGATGAAATCTCCTTCATGAAGCTCCGTGCTGTTTTTCCCTGCGGATATCCTTGCGCGGCCTTCGATAAGCGTTAAGAATTCCATTGTTCCGGGATAGTGGGGGGCCGAATCAAGTATTCCCTGCGGCTCGAAGGTCAGAAGATAAAGTTCAAGATCCTCGGCCATGGAGATCGGCGAAAGAACATTTATATGCACCCCCTTCTTGTCTATGTCAAGGGAGGTAATGTTTTCACGCCTGTTGATCTTGAATTTACGGGCCGGCTCCACGTCGCCCCTGACCAGCACGTTGAATTCAACACCCAGGCCATATGCGATTTTCCATACGGTTGCAATGGTGGGATTCGCCTTTTCAGATTCGACCTGGGAAAGCATTGCTTTTGACACGCCGCTCTTCTTTGAAAGCTCGTCAAGGGATAGCGCCTGCTGGTTTCTCAACTTCCGGATATTCTTTCCGGGCGAGGGAGGTTTAAGCATTGGTTTCATTGAAATTCCCCCGTATTTTTATTTGTTCCGTAATTGACATGCCAGTCGTGTTCATTATATTAAACATTGTTCAATATAATAATCAACAGAGGCTTAATATAACAACAAAGGAGCGGATATGAAAGCGCTGGTTAAGAAAAAAGCCGAGTGCGGCATATGGCTTGAAGACGTCCCGGTTCCCGAAGTCGGCATCAATGATGTCCTGATAAAAATAATGAAAACGTCCATCTGCGGAACGGACATCCACATATACAACTGGGATGAGTGGGCGCAGAAGACAATTCCGATTCCCATGGTGATAGGGCATGAGTTTGTGGGGAGAGTCGAGAAGGTGGGCGGCAATGTCCATGATTTCAAGAAGGGAGACATAGTCAGCGGGGAAGGTCATATTGTCTGCGGACATTGCAGGAACTGTCTTGCCGGACGGAGGCATCTCTGCCCGAATACAAAAGGGGTTGGTGTAAACAGGACTGGCGCATTTGCCGAATATCTGTGCATCCCCATGACCAATGTCTGGTTCTGCGATCCGCATATTCCGACGGACGTGCTGTCCTGTTTTGATCCTCTGGGAAACGCGGCGCATACAGCCCTGTCGTTCGATGTGCTGGGTGAGGACGTGCTGGTAACCGGAGCCGGCCCCATAGGGATAATGGCGGCGGCAATTGCAAAACATGCAGGCGCCAGATATACTGTGATTACCGATGTAAACCCCTACAGGCTTGAACTTGCGGGGAAGATGAATCCCACTCGGGTTGTCAACGTGGCAAAGGAGAAAATCGAGGATGTTCAGAAAGAACTCGGGATGAAGGAGGGGTTTGACGTCGGTCTTGAAATGTCCGGAAGTCCTGAAGCGTTCAGGAGCATGATAGGCAACATGTGTCATGGCGGCAAGATCGCGATGCTCGGGATACCGAAGACGAATACCGCCATAGACTGGAACAAGGTGATTTTCAACAGCCTCACCCTCAAGGGAATATACGGACGTGAGATGTATGAGACCTGGTATAAGATGACGGCCATGATCCAGTCCGGCCTGGATATTTCACCGATCATAACACATAATTTCCATTACCTGGAATTTCAAAAGGGGTTCGAGGTGATGAATTCGGGAAAATCAGGGAAAGTCGTGCTTGACTGGGAGTGATAAAATATAAAGGAAACTTGCCATGAACGAGTCTTTTCACAGGAAACTGGATGAGAAGTTAAATGAATTGAAGGAAAAGGGGACCCTTAAAATCCACCGGCATATTGATTCTCCGATGGATGCGGAAGTGGTCATGGAGGAAAGGGGGGAGACAATTATCCTCTCTTCGAATAATTATCTCGGACTTTCCAGCAACAGGGAAGTGATAGATGCCGGAGTCAGGGCGTTGAGGAAATACGGGGCGGGCACCGCTTCCGTACGGTTTATCTGCGGCACTTTCACGATTCACAGGGAGCTTGAGAATGAAATTGCGGGATTCCTGAAAACCGGAGCCGCATTGACCTATGTTTCATGCTGGGACGCCAATATGGGAACTATTCCGGTAGTTGCGAAGGAGGGCGATGCGGTTATTTCAGATTCCCTGAATCACGCAAGTCTGATTGACGGCTGTCGCATGTCCAAGGCGGAAAGGCTCATTTACAAGCACACAGACATGAATGAACTGGAAAACTGTCTCAGGAAAGCGAAAAACGCAAACACGAAGCTGATTATTACCGACGGGGTTTTCAGTATGGAGGGTGATCTTGCACCGCTTCCCGAAATTGTGAAGCTCGCAGAAAAATATGACGCCGTCACCATGGTGGACGATTCCCATGGAATAGGTGTCATGGGGAAAACGGGAAGGGGAACGGTCGAGCATTTCGGGCTTCTCGGGAAAATGGATATTATCACCGGAACTCTCGGCAAGGCTCTCGGAGGAGGGGCGGGCGGATTTGTGGCATCAAGCAGATCTCTGGTAGATACGCTTTCCCAGGTCTCGCGTCCTCAGCTGTTCTCCAACGGAGTGCCTCCCACCGTTGCGGGGAGCGCATTGCAGGCAATACGCACTCTTGAAAACCGGCCCGGGCTTGTTGACAAGCTCCGTTCGAATGTCGCGTATTTCAGAAACGGCCTCAAATCCATGGGCTTCAAACCTCTTGAGAGCGAATCCGCGATAATACCTATAATCATAGGTGAAACCGCCCAAGCCATCAAAGTCAGCAATGCCCTTCTTCAGGAAGGTGTTTTTGTCACAGGTTTCGGTTTCCCCGTTGTACCGGAGGGAACTGCGAGGATACGTATCCAGATATCCGCAGCCCTTGATAAGAAGACAATGGATAAAGCCTTGGCGGCCTTTAAAAAAGTGGGCGTGGGGCTGGGGCTTCCGGGGTGATTTCCCTTATTAATTTTTCCGCGGCGGAAAAATTTTCTTAAGTGGTTGACTTTTCAGCATTTAATCCTATTTTCAGTCCTGGATTTTATTCAACAGGACTATTTAAATGAATGATACAATTACGCTGATTGACGCATATTCACAGATATACAGGGGTTTCTATGCCCTCCCTCTGCTCTCAAACTCAAAAGGGCAGTTTACAAATGCAGTTCTGGCTACTGCCAAGTTTCTGCTTTCCCTTGAAAGGGATTATCCTTCCCCGTATGGTGCCGTGGTTTTTGACAGGGGACGTCCGGCGCACCGCATGATACTCGCCCCGGAATATAAGGCGAAAAGGCCGCCCATGCCGCAGGAACTGCAGTCTCAACTGCCGTTCATAAGGCAGTGGATCGAGGCGGCGGGATGGAATATCGTAGAGCGTGACGGTACCGAGGCCGACGATATTATTGCTGCGATTGCCGTAAACTTCAAGGAAAACCCCGTGAGGATAATAAGTGCCGACAAGGATATAGCCCAGGTTGTAGACGACAGGGTGAAAATGCTTATTCCCGACAGGAAGCTGGGCGGTTTCATTTTGCAGGGCAGGGATGAGGTTGTTGCGAGATTCGCAGTCCTGCCGTCGCAGATTGTGGACTATCTTTCCCTTATCGGCGACAGTTCGGACAACATCCCCGGAGTTGACGGAGTCGGCCCCAAAACGGCAGCCAAACTCATAAGCCAGTTCGGTTCGCTGGACGAGATGCTCAAAAAAGTGTCAGAAATAGAAAACGGGAAGCTGCGTGAGAAAATTATCGGCTCCGCTGAAACCATAAGGAGAAATCAGAAGATCATCGCGCTGGATCTTTCCATTTCAGACGAGAAATGGTCTGACATCAATAATTATTTAAAAAGAAAACCTGATTGTGAAAAGCTTAAATCGCTAGCATCGGATCTTGAGATGAAAAGCATAATGACCGAACTTGACAGGGCAGGCGATAAACAGGAAGTTGAAAAAACACGGCAGTCCGTCAAGGACAGGCATGCGGCGAAAGATGCGATGTTCACCCCGGATTTGTTCGGATGATTGAATGAGCCTGTTCTGCAACAATCCGGGAATCCGGTTGTCCAATATAATCCGCAGAACGATAATCAATGAATTTTTAAGAGGAACAGGAGATAGCATGAAGAAGATTTTGATGTGTGTTGTCCTTTTGTCCGGATTCTGTGTTTGTGCCGCTGATATCCTCCCCGAATCTCCGAAAGGGTTTTCATGGCAGCAACTCCCTTTTGTAAAGGCTTCTTTCCTTCTGCCAGACGGCTGGATATTCAAATTTGTCCCCGACAACAGGGAGGAAAAATATTTATACTACCTGACGAAGGACAATATTGATCAGAAAGGTTTTTATGAAACCGGATTTGAAGTGAGGGTGATCAGGGGAATCCCGGGCAAGGCCAAAGGTAAGCTCCCGTCGGAGTACTCGCTTGAAGCCGTAGAAAACACGGGGAAAAAAGTCAAATTCGCAAAGAAATGGAATGAGAGGAAAGGCATCTTCAAGGAGACAGGTTACATATATGCGGACACCTCGGATGAAGCGACTGTAACAGTGTACAGGCTTTATATTTCCAATGACAGCACCGGCACTGTTTATATTCTCACCTTTGAAGGCCCCACAAGGGCTTGGGACGACTTATGGAAGGCAATAGGGGAACCCATATTCAAGAATATTTCAATTGACGAGTCAGTGTAATATATTTTCTTTCCAGCTTGCGCCGGAAAGAAAATATCACAGGGATCTCATCATCAGCTTGTAGTCTTTGCATCTCTCGTTGGGGGAGACTGCGGAGAGGAAAAACTCCTCGCCGCCGATGACATCTTTTTCAATCCATGTTGTTGCGGAAGTGACAACTTCCATTCCCGCCTCATTGAACCACTGGAACCTGTAGGCGAACTTGTAGTCCGATTTCCTGGTGTTCTTTATCGAAACCTGGACCTTCATGAGACCGGTCGGGAGTTCCTGTTTGTCTACGCTGACAATCTGAAGCCTGTCTCCCATCGCTTCATCCGTGATCACGCGTTTATTCCTGACAAAATCCTTTTCCATGACCTTGTCCGTGTTTTCCACAGTGTTTACCGGGGCGTTGCAGGCTGGCATGAGAAGAACAAGGGAAAGGGCTGGGATTGCAAATAATTTTACCGGATTCATAGTTCACCTTTTTTTTATGGTTTTATTGTCTTCCGAGGTAATTGCAAAATTGCCGAAGGCAGGGTGATTTCTTCGAAACCGCCGCCTCAGAGCGGACGGCTCGGAGAGCCGTCCCCACCTTGAATTCGCCAATTTTGCAGTTGACTCGTCTAAATATAATCCAATCAACATTCAATATCCAGCAGTTATAAATTCCGCCATTGCGCTTCCGACGGATTCTATTCGATTTCAAAAACCCTCACCGAAATATTCCCCTGTCCGGGCTGGCGGACATGTATGATTGCCCGCTTCTTTTCAATTTTGACTTCGACCGGTTCCGCAGAAACCATTGTTCCGTCCGGTGAAGTGGCGCTTATTTTAAGAATGCCGTCGGACGGCCTCGGCATATGCGCTATCTGGAATTCCCTCGGAAGCGTCTGCCAGCATCGGGTGTCGGCGGTGTTGAACGCGTATTTGTAGATGCTTGTTCCGACTATGGTACCCCATCTTGCGGCTTCGCCTCCGGCCTGTGCGGCCGCCTCTTGCGCCACATAGCTGGCGACTTCCTTGACTATTGTTGATACGACAAGCCTTGTTATCATTCCCGGAAATATCTCCTTGTATTCCTGGGAGACAACGGAATTCATGTCTGCGACGGTGACTGTCTTATACGAGCCCCCCAAAGAGTCTTTTATTTCAAGCCCGCCTAACGAAAGAGGAAAAAATTCGAGATCCGAATATGCGATTCCCGAATATCCCGTGGGTATTGGCGGCGGCAGTATGATCTGTATTTTCTGTTCTCTCAGGGCCGGTGCAAGACCGTTTTCGAAAATCACGTAGACTATGTCGCTGTCCAGGGGATAAGGGTAGGGGATGATCTCTGAAAGTTCTTTTGGAATCTCATTGTTCAGATATTTGGAAACAGTCACATGATCCTGGCGGACCAGGGTGTTGGATGTCTCCATTTTGTAGAGGTTTCTGAAGTCGACGGCGGCTTCGGGATAGTTGTGGTTGACAAGATATCCCATCCCGGACATGTACGTGACAAAGGGATT
>JBAYFV010000143.1:0-9060 GCA_041666985.1 Victivallales bacterium | reverse complement strand
CCGGAACCTGTGGCCTTGAAGTATTCGACCTTGATGTCGTGGAAGCCGGGTGTCAGAGTCTTGCTGCCGTAGGTGTAGTTAAACGCATGGACGGTGTTGTAGTTGACCACGAGCGCACCGTCAACATAGAGCCTGACTCCGTCGCTACAGTAGGTATAGAACGTATAGCTGCCGGAAACCGGGCAGTTGATCTTTCCTGTCATCACCGCTCCAAGATTCTCCAGCCGCCCGGATGTAAGCTTGTACCCGAAATTGTCCGGATAGTCTATGTTCGGAATCATGCTCACCTTGTATGGAGTAAGCGCAGAGAAATCAGGCAGGGTCGTCCAGTTGCCTGAATAATACTTGACCATGAGACCGGGCTGGTTGAATACAGCACTTGAGACCGGGCTTGGATTGTAGCCTATCTTGAATGTCCTGGCCTTCAGCACATAGGACGACGAAATAGTAAAAGGCTCCGTATAAAGAGCGGACGTCTCAATGGGATCGCTGCCGTCGAGGGTGTATCTGATCTGGGAGTCGGGAACCGATGTGGTCAGCGCAACCAGCTGGTTCATCTGAAAATATCCGCCGTTCGGGGAGATGGCGGGAGCTTCGGTGAGCGTTCTCGTGATGGAGAAGCTGTCGAAGACCGCAGTGGAGACTGCCGCATCGGCCATGCTTGTCACGGCCAGGCCGACTTTGACCGCATTGCCTGTCGCCACAGTGCGGTTCGTATACATGGCGGTCCATGCCGTCCCATCAGCCGACTTATATGAACTGTAGACGTTTCCTGTCTTCACAAGCTTCAGCCAGTATGGATATGCCGTGGCCGAATATGGGGCGCTCCTGGCGGTGGCCGCCCCGGCCGTTATCCTCTCCTGGTAGTAGCAGTTCTCCGCGCCGCCGGTACCCGGCGTTATGAATACATATGCGTTTCTTGCGTTGGCGGCAGTACTCTCGCGGATCATGATCCCGGCCTTGGCCAGGGCGTTCGTGTTCTGCTGGCTGACAACCCGGACAACAACTTCGCAGTCGCCATGAAGATCCTGGTAGAGACAGTTGAATTTGTCAGATGTGCCGTAGATATCCGTGCCTGCTCCACTGACTGTAAATGTTCCGTCAAGATAACTTGCAGCGCCGACGGCGCCCGGGGAGCCGATGTCGGCATCAGTCCATCCGGCAGGCATCGCTGCGGGACTGCTTGCCGCATTGTTCGGATCCGTATGATATGTGTTGATCTCCTGGAAATCACCATATCCGTCAGAATCACTGTCAGTCATATCGGGATTTGTATGGTATATGCTTACTTCACCACCGTCTGAAATCCCGTCTCCGTCCGTGTCCGGATTCTCAGGATTTGTACCGTAGACAAACCGTTCCCTCCCGTTCGAGAGGCCGTCGCTGTCCGAGTCAATATCCTGGCGCGATACGATGAATATCCTCATGAACGTGCCGTTGATTTTGCTTCTGCTCAGATAAGGGAATTCAGCGTCGGCCCTTCCTGCGTCAGTCCAGAGAATCCGGGTGTTCCCTGAACTCGCAATGTTCTGATCCGCGACAGACCATCCGCTTTCAGTTGCAAGAGAATCATCTGCCCCCATATCCTTAAAAAATATTTCAAGTGTTTCTCCGGGCATGCCGGTGCAGTCAATATCAAGCGTGACTTCATCATGTGCCGCATTGAGCACCATGTCAACTATGGAAGGGTCGGTTGCGTCCAGATTGAAGAGATTCTGATAAGGGCGGGGTTCGCTCCACTGGAAGGGATTCAGCCCAAGCCGCTCATACCAGTATCCGGCACCAGGCTTGAGTTCGAGAGTGCTTACCAGATTCTGGGAATCGTGCCATTTGCCGTCATTAGGATCGGCGGGATTGTCCATCAGCCAATAATCCGCCGCCGGGGACTCCGTGGAGAGGATGTCGGGGCTGTCGCTCTGGTTCAGCCCGCCTTTTGCACCGTTAGTCTTCATGTTGGTGCTGTTAAGCAAAATCTTGGAGGAGAAGGGATATGCGAAGAGATTCAGGTTCGGCTGGAGCGTCAGGATTTTCGAATCATCAAGGGGAATTCTGCCTGAAAGGAAAAGACTCTGGGCCGTCAACTGGTTGTTTTTGATAAAAAATCCCATGCCGGGGAAAAGCAGAATGTCCGACGGCTCCCATCCGACATTGTCCTTGAACCATTTCCCGTCCTTGTCCTGATCTCCGGTGCCATCCGCAAGAAATGCAGATCTAAAGCCCTGAACGGAAGAATCCCATACTTTGATCTGGTCTGCGCTTCCCGGAACGGCGGCGCCTGTGAGCTGTCCGGAAAGAAGGAAATTCAGGGTTGAATCAAATGCGTCGAAAGGGGTTGACGCGAGCCTTTCCTCTCCCGGCTGAATTTCGATTTTCATGAGCCCGGCGGGTGTGCCGTAATCGGCCGAATGGGAGTAAACTGTTATCAATAACAAGAATGTCAACAACAAAGCCGCAGGGTTATATCGCCTTATACGCATTGCTTACTCCATATTATTTTATTTAGCGCCATGTAAAAAAAAGTAATATCTTATATATATAATGAAATATTGCAAGCACATATGACACGAATAATTATTTATTTAACAATCATATCATATTGCAAACTAATACAGTATGAAATATAATATCAGAACAATATATACAGGTACGTCATATCTTGAATTCACCTGAAAGGCGAACCGCCGCCCCGTTCAGCAAGCATGGCACGGCATGTATAATTTCATACTACCACATGGCAATACCGCTATGTGAAAAACAGGGACACATATATGCCGGTTGTACCGATTGAAAATCTGAGAGGCGAACCAAACGGGCGCCGCTGTTTTACGCTGGTTGAAATGCTGGTTGTAATCGCCATCGTGTCCATACTCCTGATGCTCTTCCTGCCTGTGCTTGCCAGAGCGAAAGAAAAGGCCTGCGAGTCCGCATGCAAAAACAACTTGAAGCAGATCGGGGCGGCGATAGCCTCCTACCCCGATGAAAACAACGGATATGCAATTCCATGCGTGTTTAAGGTGCGGCTAGGCGATGAGGATAATTATTACAGCTGGATTGACTATCTCTACAACAGTTCGGCAATTGCCGCCGGAACCGCAAAGTGCCCCGCAATGAATGAAGAAGAATGCTTTAACCCCTATGGAGGACAGTCGGCGGATCTTCCCAAGTTCATAGAGTACGCATCGTATACGATGAATGTTATCGAGAAGGGGGCATGGTCTGGCGCAGATATCGTTTCGAATCCGTCTAAATCCTGCGGCTGGGGAGATGGTTCAACCAAACCTGTAAACCTGAAAAGGGCGGGCGACTTGAGCGACAAAATATGCATCACTGATTCTTTAAAGAGAAAACCGGAATATTCGCTGACGGACAGTGATGTTACAAGGATCAAGCATTATTTTGAAACCGACCACGGCATGCTGCCGATAGATACAGGAACGGAGCGAAGGGATGTCGGCAACCATCACTCAGGAGGTTTCAACTCGCTTTTCGGCGACGGGCATGCTGAAACCATGAGGGAATCCAAACCAAGACAATGGGTGGTGGTGGCGGAATAGGTTCAAAACAGGGTTTTGAATTCATACTCCGCCGCGTCGGAAAACAGCTCACATCCCGACTTCGGATATGCTCGCAGTTTTCCTTCTTGTCGTTTACCCATAATCTCCTGTCGCGCGCCATATGCCAATTTTCAGAGGCTCCCTTTATTTTTAAGGCGATCAAACTATAGTTTTTCATCGGAATAAATTCCTCTTTGAATTTATTTGGATGAAAAAAACTATCAGAAAATGAAATTGTTAACGGGAAAGAACTTAATGAAAGACACATATTCAATCTGGATATTTGCCGGAGAGGCTTCGGGCGACATTTACGGTGCCAGGCTTGCAACTGAGCTGAGGAAAATGCTTCCACAGGAAAAACTCCGCATTGCCGGCATGGGCGGACACCTGATGCGCGATGCCGGTGTTGAAATTATGGTTGACTCTACGGAACTGGGGGTAGTGGGTCTGATAGAGGTGTTTGAAAACATAGGAACATTTGTCCGGATATTCCAGAACCTCAGGAATCGTGCGATAAAAGAACGGCCTGACGCTGTGATCCTCATAGATTATCCGGGCTTCAACCTGCGTTTTGCAAAGCAGATGTACCGGAACAGGATACCTGTGATCTGGTATATCAGCCCGCAGGTCTGGGCCTGGGGCAAAGCCAGAATTCCCAAGCTTGCGAAATACTGTTCCAAAATGCTCGTGATTTTCCCGTTCGAGCCTGAAACCTACAAACATACCTCCCTTGACACGGAATTTGTCGGGCATCCCCTCGTGAATATAGTCCATATGCGGAAAAGTCCGGAAATCGGCAGGGATCCGAACCTGATACTCCTTCTGCCCGGCAGCAGGTTCAATGAGATAAACCGCCTTTTCGTTCCGATGCTGGAGACGGCTGTCTCGCTCCATGAGAAACATCCGGAATTGAGGTTTGCGGTTGCCGCGCCGAGACAGGCTATTTATGAAAGGGTACGGGAAATTCACAGGAAATTCTGCGAAGTTCGCAAAGGGGGGACACTGCCGGAAATCACAATTTTCTGCGGGGAAACCTCGCGGTTCCTGCAGGAGGCTTCGACCGGGCTTGCCGCTTCCGGCACGATAACTGTGGAATCCGCAATTGCCGGACTTCCGCTCGTGGTTGTCTACAGGCTGAACCCGATAACATACTGGATCGGGAGGATGCTTGTCAAGATACCTTTCTTTACGATGGTCAATCTGATAGCCAGGAAGAGAATCTTCGAGGAATTCCTTCAGGGGGATGTGAATGCTGTCACGCTTTCTGCGGCCGTTGAAAGGATTCTGCCCGGCGGTTCCAGGCGTGGCGAGGTTGAGGAGGACATGGGGTTTGTCGTGAATTCATTGTCGCCCGGAAGTGAAGACGCAAGCAGAAAAGCCGCAGAGGCGGTCATGCAAAAGGTGAAATCCTTTTCATCGTCTCCGGAATGAGTCCGATCAGGTCGTCGGCAGTGAGTCCCCGCATCCCGAATTTTCCGTTTTCGCCGGCAAGTCCGTGAATGAAGACCGCGCAGACAGAAGCGTCAAACGGAGTCAGCCCCTGCGCCATGAAAGATCCGATCATTCCGGAAAGCACATCCCCGGTGCCGGCCGTCGCCAGAGCGGGGGAGCCGCTGCCGTTTATGGACAATGGCTTCCCTTTTGCCGCAATCACCGTCCTGTTTCCCTTTAAAACAACTACGGAACCGGTTTTTTCCGCGAGTCCTAAAGCCTGTGCAGGCCGTTCCGCCTCCATGAGGTGCGCAAGATCAAACCCTTTGAGAAGCCTTTTCATTTCTCCGGGATGGGGGGTGAGCACGGAAGGATATTCCCTTTTGAGGAGAATATCCGGAAGACGGGAAATGACATTGAGCGCATCAGCGTCAAACACTGCCGGTTTGCCAAAACTGCAAAGGGCAAGCATCATTTTTTTTACGGAAGGCTCATCGCCTATTCCGGGTCCCATTACAATTGAATCTGATTTTTCAACGAGCTTTATGAGTTCCGGGACTGAGGAAGTTGAAAAATAGCCTGTGCCCTCGTCGGGGATCTTCCTGACAATCAGAGACAGCATTCTTTGAACCGGCTGGATATTTTCCGGAATGGCGACGGTGGCAAGTCCGGCACCGGTGCGGAGCGCAGCTTCAGCGGAAAGAAACGGCGCCCCATTGTATTTCCGGCTTCCTCCGACCACAAGAACATGTCCGTTTTCTCCCTTGTGTGAATTCACATCGAGCCTGCCGAGGAATTTCCGCACATCTGAATCGAAGATCATTTCCATACCGGATCCGATTTTTTCAATCAAATCCGAAGGAACGCCTATGTCAACACATCGTATTCTCCCACAAAGGGAAGGTCCGTTGCCGGAGATCATTCCTTTTTTAGGAAGGCCGATTGTTATTGTGAGGTCGGCTTTCAGGGCGAAACCGGCGACAGAGCCGTCATCGCCATTGAGCCCTGACGGAATGTCCAGGGAGACAACGGGCAGATTCCGGGAATTCACCATTTCAATCCAATTTCCGTATGGTGCACGCAACATGCCGCTTATTCCGGTTCCGAGCAGGCCGTCAATAATCATATCCCCGGGTTGAAAATCCCTTGTTTTCAAATCCCTGCGAAATTCGCAGGAAACATTTCCGGGGAGTTTTTCAGCATTGAGTTTTGCATCACCGGCAAGTTCATCCATATGGCATATCGAGAGCGCTTTTACCGGAATGCGGCTGTTCTGCGAGAGGAATCTTGCGACGACATAAGCGTCTCCGCCGTTATTTCCTTTTCCGGCAAGGACGATGAATCTTTTCACATGGGCCGGATGGAGGCAAGATATGAAATCCAGAACGTATTCGCCTGCGCCGGTTCCCGCCCTTTCCATAAGAACCTCTCCGGGAACACCGGATTTTACGGTGAGTTTGTCAAGCTCGCGCATCTGCAGGGAAGAAACAATCTTCATTTATTTCTCCAATATTACGGTTGAACATGCGTAATTTTTCTCATGGCTTATTGAAACATGTATTTTGCCGGCGCTTTTTGTTTTTGCAGTTTTTGAGGCTGTGCCGGAGAGGCGCACCTTCGGCGCGCCCTTTGAATCATTTGTCGTGCTTATGTCCTTCCAGTTGCAGTCGGCCCCGATGCCGCAGCCGAGCGCTTTTGACAGCGCCTCCTTCACGGCCCATCTTCCGGCCAGGTATTCGGCCGAATTCTTCTTGGTTCCGGATTCCCGAAGCTCTTTTCCCGTGTAGACCCTGGAAAGGAATTCGGTGGAATTTTTCTTAAGGAGTTTTCTTATCCTTGAAATTTCAACAATATCTGTTCCCATTCCCAAAATCATATTGTATAATTTTAATCCGAGTTATAGATTATTTTCCCAGCAAACACTTTAATTATTCAGAATATAGAACATCGCCAACTCATAAGCAAACTCTTAAGCGGGGATATTTAAGTGCCTAAAACAGATGAAAGAATAGTGATTACCGGTGTGGGGCTGACGGCTCCCAACGGCAACACCCTGCCCGAATTCCGTGCGAATCTCCTGGAGAAGGTGTCGCATATAGAAAACATCACACTTAGGTACATAGGCGAAGTGCATGCCGGCGTGTGCAGGTATGACACCTTGAAATATCAGAATAAAAGAGATCTGAGGACAGGCACCAGGGCCGGGTCAATCTCCATTTATTGCGCGAACGAGGCGTTTTCCGACGCCGGACTCAGGATTACGGATGAAAACAGGAGCAGAACCGGCGTGTATATCGGGATCACCGAGCACGGAAACGTTGAAACCGAGAATGAAATCCATAATATCAGCCAGTTCAACTATGATGTGAAATACTGGAATCACTATCACAATCCCAGGACTGTCGCCAACAATCCGGCCGGGGAAGTGACTGTGAACATGGGGATAACCGGTCCGCATTACTGCCTTGGCGCCGCTTGCGCGGCGGGGAATGCGGGAATTATCCAGGGAGTCCAGCAGCTTCTGCTCGGAGAGGTTGATGTCGCCATTGCCGGAGGTGTCTCGGAAAGCATTCATACATTCGGCATTTTCGCGGGTTTCAAAAGCCAGGGCGCCCTCGCCCGTCATTCCGATCCGTGCAAGGCCAGCAGGCCTTTTGACAAGGACAGAAGCGGTATCGTGGTTTCTGAAGGCGGATGCCTGTATGTACTTGAACGGCTTTCAGACGCGAGGAAAAGAGGCGCAAAGATTTATGCTGAAATCGCGGGATATTCCATGAATTCCGACGGAACGCATTTTGTCCTTCCGAATCCGGACAGGCAGGCTGAATGCATGAACAGGGCCATGGAAAGAGCGGGGCTGAAACCTGAAGACATTGACCTTGTGAACACGCATGCGACCGGGACAAAGGCCGGAGACATACAGGAATGCGAGGCATTGAGGAAAGTTTTCGGAAGCGCAGGCAAATTCCCTTATATAAACAATACGAAAGGGTTTATCGGACACGCGATGGGGGCGGCCGGGACGCTTGAACTGGCCGGGAACATCCCTTCGTTTAAAGACAATATTCTTCATCCCTGCGCCAATATTGATTCGCTCGATCCGGAATGCGAAATCCCAAATATCCTGATTGATCAGCTGAAACCCGGAAAACAAGTTGATTACATACTCAATAATTCCTTTGGTATGCTTGGAATAAATTCAGTTCTTATTGTAAAAAGGTTTGCAGATTAAACAAATGGTGGTATTTTAGCCGCTCCATCAAATTTTTCTCTAACTTTTCTGGAATTCAGGAGTAGTTTTAATGACCAGGGATCAGATTTCACAATCAATAATTTGCATTATAAACGATATTCTTCCCGAGGGGGACTGTTCAGCGGTCGACCCTGAAAAGAAACTCAGGGATCAGCTTGAACTCGATTCGATGGATTTTCTTGATATCGTAATGGAGCTCAGGAAAAAATACGGGGTTGAAGTCCCGGAGCCGGACTATCCGCAGCTTGCCACGCTCAACAGCTGCATCAATTATCTTGAACCGAAAATGAAGAATATCTGATCTTCGGCTTCGTCAGCATTCCCGGACAAGAGGAAATAAGACGGATTTTGTCCCCTCGCCTTGCCTCGCCCAGCCTCCGAAAAGTCTTCGTCCCGCAGGAAAAATGGAACGGAGCCCCGGTTAAAATAAAGGGAACCTCTAAAATTCAGGAGGTGCAAAATGATGATGAAAAGAGTTGTTGCAGTATGGGTTTTCACTCTGATGCTCCCCTGTGTCTTCAGTGCCGACAAAAACAAGCTCCCTGAAGCGGAAAAAACTATTGCTGACTCCGCAGATCACTGGCGTCTGGGGTTTTATGATCAGGTGCGCCGGTTCGAAGCTGCGGAAAAGAAATTCAAAGAAACCCTTGGGGCTCAGGCACCTGAAAAGTTCATGGTCGGCATTCAGAATTCCCTTGAGAAGACACCTGCCAACAAGTATGCGTTCAAGGGAGAATATACGAATACCGTAAAAATCTCCGCCGCAAGAAATGAATATGAATCATTTCAGATAGCCGCAATCCCCTATATGGGCAAAGAACT
>JBAYFV010000142.1:0-9162 GCA_041666985.1 Victivallales bacterium | reverse complement strand
TCGGAGATTGATTTTGATATTGACTGAGAATCCAGAATCCCTATTTTGCATACAGTCGCACCTACGCAGCATGTAAGAAGCCCTTTGAATGACTCCCCTGCGAAGTTCAAACTTTTCAGTTTGCCTTTCAATGAAGGAAGCGAGTCAGTGGGTGTAGGCAGATAAATGTCCTGACTTTGCGAAATTCGCAGACAGTTGCATCCGGCTACGGATGCCGTATTACAGAGTTCATCGAAATCTGTAAAAGAAAGATTCCCGTTCGGGATGAAGCATTTGAGCAATGATATATTTGTTGCCTGTCCCGGTTTGTCATCTTTGTAACTTTTACTGATATTTTGAGCGGCACGCTCAAAATATTCAGTAAAAGTTTTCTTGAATTCAACTTCGCCGACTTTCGCGGCATAATGGCGGAGTCTGGCTTTGGCGCGGTTTGTCCTGTCGCCGTGCTCGTGGAAAAGTTCCAGCACCGCTTTTATGCATCTCAGGAGATCTTTTTCCGGAAGGAAATCAATGAGCTTTGTGCCAATCATGCTTTCACGTCCCATCCCGCCTCCGCCGTAAACAGTGAAGCCCTTTTGGCCGCCTGCGAATTTCGCAATAAACCCGAGATCCTGCAGGACAGCCATGGAAGAGTCTTTTTCACAGCACGAGAATCCGAGCTTCAGTTTTCTGGGAAGCTGAAACGCCTTTTCCTGTTCAAACAGGAATTCATTCGCGGCTTTCGCATACGGCTGAACATCGAAAACAGAATCAGATGAGACGCCGCTATGCGGACATGCCGTTGTATTCCTGTATGTGTCTCCGCCTCCGCCTTTGAAAGGAACCCCCCCCTCCGTCAATGATTTTACGACTGAGTAAATGCTGTCGGCCGGAACATCCTGGAGCTGGATGTCCTGGCGTGTGGTCAGATGAATGTATCCGGCCTTGTTCGACTTTGCGGTTTCAGAGATTGTCATTGCATCTGAAAGTGACAGATGCCCTCCTGTTATCCTTATCCTGACCATGAACTTCCCGTTGCTCTGTTCGTAGATCCCAAACGGAGCCGTGAACTTCTTGAATTCGGCGGAATTTATTTTCCCAGAAACATATTCCTCGGATTTCAATCTTATGAGTTCGTATTTTTCTGTCCAGAATGTCTTATCCATTGTTTCTCCTTGTTTGTAAATTTTTTCCATTTTGGAAAAAATCATATGCAATAACTTGGAATTATATCCGATTCCGTAAGCAGCTGCATGGTTCTGTCTGTCGCCTCGTTTACAGGCGGATTCGCCGGTAAATTCAAATCCGTCTTGAATTTTGTAAAATGGTTTTCCCCGATATTGACTACAAGTATTTCGTTCGGATAATTCAGGAGTTTCAGTTTCTCTAGGTCATATTCATCGGCATTGTCAACCGCCGTGATGAATATCAGCCCCGCATCCGTCATGATTCTGGCAAGTTCGCCTATTCTCCGGATATGTTCGTCCCTGTCCTGAAAGACCGCGTTCATGTCTGAATCGAGACCGCCGATGAGATTCGTCATTCCAAGGAAGTAGCTGTTGAGATGCAGATTGAAAAGACGCTGTTCAAGTGTTTTTGCAATCCCCCTCTTGCCTGCTCCCTTGTCCCCTGTGAACAGGATGAATTTACCCCTGTGATGATTCCTGGCGGCGCGCGATGCCGCGTCTATGAAGCCGCGTTCCCAGGAATACTCCCTCCTTTCTATGTGTTCGCGCAGGAGCGATTTGTCTTCATCGGCTTTTCCTGTTACAATGCCGCCGCCGGCGATTTCGTAATTGTCGATAATCACAAACCTGCCGGTGTTTTCAATGTCGCTTATCAGATCGAAGGCGATTGGCTTGGATGTCTCAATCACGCATTCCCCGACATCGTGCCTGTCGAGCTGCTGTTTCCCTTTGACGGAGGTAAGTTCTGACGCGTCAAGCACATTTGAGATTTCAACCAGCTCCGCGTTCGTCCGGGCAGCCGCAAGTTTGAGCCTGTATCTCCTGCCTTTTATGAACGGGGCTCTTCCCATCCAGAATATATTGACTTTCAACCTTGACGCGACCAGCGGAGGAGTTTCGCTTTTCCTGCACATGATATCGCCGGGATTTGCGTAAATCTGTGTGGTGAGTGTGAATCCTGTTGCATGGGGCGCCCCGATTTCCCTGCGCGGAGGATTGTTGAACCCCTCGATTGATTTAATCACTGACTCCTTGCCGGACGGCAGGAATAGGACTTCGTCTCCCGTCCTGATGCTGCCGGTTTCAATGGAGCCTGCGACTATGCGCCTTTCGTCGTCCTGTCCGGTGAACTTGTAAATGTC
This sequence comes from Victivallales bacterium, assembly GCA_041666985.1. Taxonomy (GTDB): domain Bacteria; phylum Verrucomicrobiota; class Lentisphaeria; order Victivallales; family GWF2-50-93; genus GWF2-50-93. Next base: position 6,854 of record JBAYFV010000142.1, on the reverse strand, counting down.
CTGAACCGGCATCCGGAACGCCTTGTTGGCATTGTCGGGCTTGAGTGCGAAAGTTTCCAGCTGTTCAAGTACTGAAGGTCCTTTGAACCAGGGGATGTTTTCCGAGCCTTTGACAATGTTGTCGCCGAATCTTCCGCTTGCGGGAATGAAACTTGTGGCTACGACCCCGATGTTGCCGAGGAATTCAGAGTAATCCCTTACAATATTTTCATATACCTCTTTATTATAGCCCGCAAGGTCAAACTTGTTTATTATCACCGCGACCTGCCGGATCCCTAGCATGCTCAGGATGTAGCCGTGCCGTTTCGAATTTTCCTGAATGCCCTCATGTGCGTCGATCACGAGAAGTGCCGCATCCGCACGGGCCGCGCCGGTCACCATGTTTTTCAGGAACTCAATATGGCCCGGCGCATCAATTATCATGTAATTGCGTTTTGCGGTCTTGAAGAAGCATCGCGCCATGTCAATCGTTATCCCCTGGCGCTGCTCGTTTTTGAGGGCGTCAAGGAGGAATGCGTATTCAAACGGTTTTGAATTGCGGCGGCAGTTCTCCTGCACCTGTTCGAGCTTGCCTTTCGGCAGTGAGCCCGTATCCGCCAGAAGCCGCCCGATAATAGTGCTCTTGCCGTGGTCGACATGGCCGACTATCACAATCTTCAATAAATTACTTGTTTCCATATTCAATTTTTCCTTTCTTGAACTGAGTTGTAAAAAATTGCTTCGGCAATTTTTTATCACATGTATCCTTCCCGTCTCAGTGTCTCCAGGCCGCCGCCGTCATCCTTGTCCTGCGCCCTTCCGGAGCGTTCTGCGATATTCGCAAATTTCCCGCTTTTAAGCTCGGCGATTATTTCCTTTACGTTTTTTGCGGTGGAATCGACCGGCGTCGTGCACGGATAGCATCCCAGTGAACGGTATCTTTTCCCCTTGCCGTTGTCGAAATAAAGAGGTGTTATCGGGATGTTCTCCTTTTCTATGTATTCCCAGATGTTAAGCTCGGTCCAGTCGAGAAGGGGATGAACCCTGATATGCGTGCCGGGCGAAAAATCGGTCTTATACTGGTTCCAGAGCTCCGGAGGCTGGTCGTCAACGTTCCAGTCGCTCTGTTTGTCGCGAGGAGAGAAATAACGCTCTTTCGAACGGCTTCCCTCTTCGTCTGCGCGCACACCGACAATGACTCCGGTATAGGCTTCTTTGTTTGCGTCGGGTTCGAATTTTCCTGTACCGTGGTTCAGCCTGTAACGCGGCCACTCCCCGGAAAGGGTGTGTTTGAGGGCTTCGCTTTTAAGGCTTTTGCAGCAGGTCAGACGGTCAACTTTGCCGTCGGGGAATGTCAGCTTCTGTTCAAGAACCGGTTTGTTCTGTCCGATGAGAAGATCGAGCTTCCATTCTATTGCGATATTGTTCCTGTAATCAATCATTTCAGGGATCTTGAATGCTGTGTCAATATGCATGAGGGGGAAGGGGACATGACCGAAAAACGCCTTCCGCGCAAGCCAGAGCAGGACGGTGCTGTCCTTGCCTATCGACCACAGCATGACCAGGCTTTTAAATTCCCTGTATGCTTCGCGTAAAATATGTACGCTCTGTGATTCAAGCGATTCGAGATGATCCATTTTTTCAAATCCTTTCTTAAGTCGTCAGTTTTGCGTAACTGTTAAGATATGAGCCAATTTCAAAATTGGCGAAGGTAGGGCGCGTTCTCCGTAACGCGCCGCCTCAAAACGGACGGCTCGGAGAGCCATCCCTACCTTGGATTCGGCAATTTTGAAATTACCTCAAGATGGGTGTTTTGAACCCAATAAAAATTTGCATTTCGATAATAGTATGTTGGGCTTTAGCCCGACAATTCTTAAGTTTTTAGATAGGCGGTTTTAAAAGCCGCCCTACTTTTAAGGCAAAAACGAGCAGCTTAACGCGTACAGTTTTGCCGAATGCCGTCGGCCAGAGACAGGCGACTATTTATTTGTCCGTACCATTTTCCCATCCACCACATGAAGCCCGCACTCCTTCTTCTCCTGTTCCTCCCACCACCATCTGCCCGCCCGCAGGTGTTCCCCCGGTTTTACGGCCCTTGTACATGGAGCGCATCCGATGCTCGGATATCCTTTGTCGTGGAGTTTATTATAGGGAACATTGTTTTTCCTAATATACTCCCAGACATCCTTTTCAGTCCAGTTTGCAAGCGGATTCAGCTTTGCCAGGGAGAAATTCTCGTCCCATCCGATCTCTTCTATTCCCGTACGGGTGACACTCTGCTCTTTGCGAAGTCCGCAAATCCAGGCGTCAAGCGTAGACAGGATTTTCCTCAAAGGTCTGATTTTGCGAACTTCGCAGCACAGCTTTCTTTTCTCAACGCTTTCATAAAACAGGTTCGGACCGAAAGACTTTTCCATTTCTTCAACATCCCCGGATTCAGGAAAAAGCACTTCGTATTTCATGCCGTATTTCTTCATGGTTTCAGAAATGACATCATATGTCTCCTGTGGAAGACGTCCGGTGTCCAGTGTGAAAATCCGTGCCACCGGATTGATTTTCACCGTCATGTCGGTAAGAACCTGATCTTCTGCGCCGAGGCTTGATGACAGTGCGATTTTGTCAGTCCCGAAGAAGTCCAGACCCCATTTTATGATTTCCCGGGGATCTTTCCCGGCAAAATCTTCTTTAAGCTTCTCTATGTCTTCTTTGCTAATCATGATTTTTCCTTATAAAAACTCTGTGCCTTTGTGGGTTTTAATTTCAAGTCTTATAACTTTCGAACTCTATAACTTCCGAACTTTCGCACTTCTTCAATTATATATTGTAATCGGTTTCTTTTGGCATAATCCGTCCGAATTTAATTCTATTCCATAGCCGTTCATGGAAATAGTAGAGGAACATTTTGGTGAACACTTCGATGACTCCGATCGAAATCGCGAAAGCAAACTTCCCCGTGATAATCCAGGAAATTATTATGGTGTCAACAGTTCCCATGGTTCGCCATGACACCGCTTTTGCAATGCTTCTCCAGTGCTTTTCTACCATAAGCTTCAATCCATATCTTATTATTAAAGTTTACCTGTATAAGACCCTTTAAATAACAATACTATAGCAAGTATATCGGCAAAGTAAACAATAGATTGGTAGAAAATAATAAAATAGTTGCAAGTGTTTTATGGATATAATGAAAGCAATTAATTTGCGCTGTACTGGTGTTTGAATTAGTTGATTGCAAGTGCAATCAGGAGTAATTGCAAACAGGTTTGGGAAAGGTTGGGGTGAGGGGAAGGGAAGAACCTTTCCTAAAAAGGTTTTCACTTGCCATTTCATGCTGTGAACCCTTGTCGGAAACGATACTTTGCCACTGAAGTCTTGGCTTTGCCGCCTGCGATAAGACGGACAAGCCTTGAGAATGCGTTGGCGGCTATTTTCTCGTAAGGAAGGCTGAACGTGGTTAATTCCGGCACACGTCGGGAATACATTTCCATGTCGTTGAAACCGATGACGGCGATATCGTCGGGAACTTTCACTTCGTGAGCCATTAGCTCGTCAACTGTCCAGCGGGCCACCATGTCGTCGGCGGCGATCACCGCATCTGTGCCGAGTTTTAGCATCAATGCGACAGCGGACTTTGTCTCTCCGCAGTTATAATGGGTTGGGATTATCTGCGATGACTTCAGCTTGAGTGCGATGGTTTCATCAAGGAATGTTTTCTCCCGCATCGCCTCGCTTTCGTACTCAGGACTGCCGCTGAGAAAGACAAGACGTGACCGTTTTTTTTCGACGAGATACCTCGTCGCCTGCCGCATGACATCAAGCTCGTCTGCATAAGATATCGCATAACGTCCGGAAGGAAGGTCGTCGAAAATCCTCCGGAAAACTGCGAATGGGACATCCAGTGCAACTAATGTGGCAAAAGCGAAAATCGGAAAAACGAACAGCCCTCGGATGTTGCCGCAGGCCAGTTCCTTGCGAATGTGAGACAATTCCGCATCGGGCTCGAAGATGATCTTCGTTCCATAGCCTTCCCTTGTCGCCAACCCGCAAAGGGCACGAAACAGCGGGGCGCAGTGCGGATGATACATGCTTTCCGGAGTATCGAAGACAAATGCTAGGTTGTTTTCCCCTGCAACTACTGCTGCCTCCCTGAAGTCAGACACAAATGTGGACTTTCCCTGCTCCTTGAAGACATATCCTTGTCCAGCTAAGATCGAGATAGCCTTGTTGATGGTCTTTCTGGAAATGCCGGTCTTCGCCTCAAGCTGCCGCTCTGACGGAAACGGGTCGCCCGGCTTATACTTGCCCCTCTCGATCTCCGCCCTGAAATGGGCGGCGATCTGCTCGCTGACGGATTTCTTGATGATATTAAGCTTCATGGAATAAACTGCCCATAGATAAAGCCAATTAAACACAAATCTGGAAAAGGAACGCCATGCGCCCTTTTCTTGTTTTTCTATATCGTACGCTTTTTTTATTTTTTTTCAAACCACTTCTTGACAAACGGTTGTTTTACAGATATAATTACTCAAACAGGGGAACTGGGTACACCAGTAACGAGTGCATGTGTGCGGTAGTTTTCCGGAGCGAGTCTTTCAGGATCATCAAACGTGTGTCCGGATATAAGCGTTATTCTGGTTGAACAAGGTGGTAATAATAATTATAGATGTTAAAAGGGTTCTAAGTATGTAAAGAAGAGGAGTTCTTTATGAGGGGAAAAATTTCACGCATAAACGGAATGCAAAGGTTGCATTTCACTATCATTGAACTTATGGTTGTTATTAGTATAATTGCCATACTTGCATGCCTGTTACTGCCCGCACTGAATAGAGCGCAAAATACGGCGAAATCCGCAAGCTGCAAAGGCAATCTTAAGCAAATAGCCCTGTGCAATATTTTTTACTCCAATGATTATAATGAATGGGCGCCGGGGCATCATTCCGCGACTTTCGGAGTCTCCCCTACCGTCGGCAGCTGGGTCTGGTTTTTGTGTGAATATACCAATTATATTCCGGTGAAATATGCGGCGGGCACCCCAAGTTCAAATTCAATACTTGCCTGCCCCGCTGAATCCGGTACGGTCAGTTCCTCTTATCCCGCAACAAATTATGGCATGAACAATACTATGAAAGACTTGTATGTTGATGCTCCGGGCGCTAATAAAAGCATATGGAAGTTTAACACCAGCATCGGCTTCGTGAAAGTCAATACTATAAGAAGCCCTTCTTCGGTCTTCATGATCGGCGACTGTTCTAATACTGCAGGGTATAATGTAGGATATGTGCCTACGACTTTCCGGCATAATAATACGATTAATTTCGGTTTCTGGGACGGGCATGCAGAAAGCCGGTCTATGCAGGGATTTCCAGTTGCGGCTCGATATAGCAACTGTTGGCAATCCCCATGGTATTATTGATCAGTTCCTTATATGGACGGAATGGATAAATTTGGAAATCATGGAATTTTAATATGGATATTCAAAGACAATAAGAAAAATGAATAGGAGGACTTGAACGCAGGAATTTTAAAGATTGAAAAAATAAAGAAGTCCAAGAAAATGAAATTCTAAATGCCGAACTATTGCGAAGGAAGCCAAAACAATGAAGAATATTTCAGGAAACCAACTTTTATCAACTAAAACATTGCCTTGCATCGTAGTTTTCATTTCCATGGTCACTTCTGTTTATGCTCAGGTGACAATCAAGGATACCGGTCTGGAGAAAAGCCAAAGCGCAAATTTTTTAGGTAAAGGGATTGCCTGTGAAACATATGACCGACGTATAACCCTCGACAACAATAGTCCGAACAGGTATACATTTACCTATAGGTACAATATCAATCCTACACAAAACAACCAGCCTTATCAGGGCAGCATCATCTTCCCTTATATTGGCGATCGATCGTTAGGGTCTACCGGGCTCGGGTTGGATGGGGGCGCATGGTTAAACACCGGGTTCATTGACATTATGGCGAAAATAAATTCACGCTGGGTTAAACTGACAACGGTTGTCGCCGGCACGGTGAAGGCAAGCGTAAAAGGCGACAGAGGGATTGTCGACGTACAATGGACTCCTGAATGGGGGAATGTGAATGCCAGATTTGTGTCCGTCGAAAAAGACAACAAGTTGTATGTGGAAATAGGAATTGATTCGGAGAAAGCCGAACAAATCCGGATACGTTTATTTTCCTTTCCAGGACATTTGTCAGTACACAGCAAGATCCCTCATGATCGGTGGTTTTCAACTGTGTCCCGCAATATACAGAATAACGCAGTGAGCGGTCCTGATTCCCTGGATGCCAAAAACGAGTACTGGGTTTTCATCTTTGATACCCAGAATAATAAAATGCGCGGCAGTTGCGCCGCTCTATTTCTCCCCGAAGAGATCAGTGAAGCGAGTATCGATCAACGGAACAACAACTTGACAACTGTATCTCTCACCTGCTCGATAAAAAAAGTTCGCCTGCTGCTCTGGCAGTTTCCAGAGCAATATCTGGATACGGAAGCTGCGTATATGCATCTTAAGGAGAATGGCGGAAAATATTTGAACGATCTTAGAATGTTTAATTTTGAACAGCGCTGAAAGGTAGAGGGAAAAATGAAAAAAAAGACTGACGAAAAACAACATTGCCGGATGGAATCTGTGGGATTCCCGTTTATGCCGACTGGCGTATGCCAGGCATTATCCGGCATACTTATTATTTTCATGAACCTGTTTTCCGCGGACGGGTCCGCTCAGACAAGTACGGATCAGTCCGATATTGAAAAGGCAAAAACGATATTGGTGCAGAAATTCCAAACGGGGCATGGTCGTCTTGTCGTTCAGATGGCGTATGTGCAGGACTATCTGGAATCTGCGGAGCGGTATGTGAAAACCAGC
>JBAYFV010000141.1:0-9187 GCA_041666985.1 Victivallales bacterium | reverse complement strand
TGCTTTGGAATTTGAATTACCATTGGATATTCATAAACTTTGAAATTCCTATACCTCGAAGGTAGGGCGCGTTCTCCGTAACGCGCCGCCTCAAAACGGACGGCTCGGAGAGCCATCCCTACCTTGAATTCGTCAATTTTGAAATTGGCTCAAGAATCCATGCTTAAGAACTCCCGAACTCCAGAACTTCCGCACTTTCGAACTTCCCCCGCCTACTTCTCAATCTCCTGGCTGAGGCGCATCGAGCAGAATTTCGGACCGCACATCGTGCAGAAGGCTTCGTCCTTGCCTTTTTTCTTCACCGACTTCTTCAGCGCCTGGCTGCGATATTCGCGGGCGCGTTCCGGATCAAGGGCGAGTTCAAACTGTTTCTCCCAGTCAAAAGCGGCACGCGCTTCGCTTATGGCGTCGTCACGATCCCTGGCCTTCGGCCTTTTGAGTGCGACATCGGCGGCATGAGCCGCAATCTTATATGCAATAACCCCGTTGCGCACATCCTCGAGTTCAGGAAGACCGAGATGTTCTTTCGGAGTCACATAACAAAGCATCGAAGCCCCGTAGAAAGCTCCCAAGGCCCCTCCAATCGCACTCGTGATATGATCATAGCCCGGAGCACAGTCCGTCACGACAGGCCCGAGAATATAGAAAGGCGCACCTCCGCATATTTTGTCTTCGATCTTCATATTCATCTCAATCTGATCAAGTGGGACATGTCCCGGGCCTTCGACCATCGCCTGAACTCCGGCCTTGCGGCATCTCTTCACAAGTTCGCCGAGAGCTGCGAGTTCCGCAAACTGCGCCTTGTCGCTGGCATCCGCAAGACAGCCCGGACGCAACCCGTCTCCCAGGGAAAGCGTGACATCGTATTTCCGGCAAATCGCAAGAAGCCTGTCGAAATTCTCGTGGAACGGATTCTCTTTTTCATGCACCGTCATCCATTTTGCGAGAATCGCACCGCCCCGGCTGACGATTTTCAACTTCCTTTTCATTGCCAGCGGAACGTGCCTCCTGAGAAGTCCCGCGTGAATTGTCATGTAGTCAACGCCCTGCTCCGCCTGCCGTTCCACTACTTCCAACAGGAGGTCTATTGTGAGATCTTCAGGTTTCTCAACAAGACTTACCGCCTCGTAAATCGGAACGGTTCCAACCGGGGCGTCGCTAATCGCAAGTATCTTTTTGCGGATTTCACAGATGTTTTCGCCGGTGCTCAGATCCATCACCGTGTCTGCTCCGTATTTCAAGGCTGTCTTCAGTTTCGCAATCTCTTCATTGAGACAGCTGGAGAGACCGGAATTTCCGATGTTCGCATTGATTTTGGTGCGGAGTATTTTACCTATCCCGACCGGCTTCAGGTTTTTGTGCCGCATGTTTGCGGGAATTACAATTTTTCCCGAAGCGACACCTTTCCTGACAAGTTCCGCCGGAAGATATTCGTTCCTCGCAACAAACTTCATCTGGGAAGTCATCTCTCCGTTCCTGGCTCTGGCAATCTGAGTAGTCATTATTTGGTAAATCCTGTTGTCATGTCGTTTTAGAGTTTCTCCATATTATCTGCGAACCTCGCAAAAGGCTCTTAAAATATCATAAAGACGTGAAAATAACAGGAGGGGAGGAACGAAGGATGCCAGAACACCAGCACAGCAGGGTACAGCGGAACGCAATCTTGATTAAGTAGAGCCCGTCCACAAAATCAGCTTTTTGTGGACGGGCTCTATCATGCGTGACTTTTATCGGCTCCCGATAGCGGCTTCCATCTGGGCCTTGGCGTTTTCAAGGTTCACGCGGGAACTTGCCAGATCGGCTTCGGCTCTCACAAGGTCGGACTGGGCCTGGTTGACACGGGTGAGGTTGGCGTTACCGGCCTTGTACTCCTCTTCGACAAGGTCGCGTGTCTTCTGGACAAGTCCCAGAGTCTCCTCGAAAAGTGTGACCTGCTCGATCGCCTGCCTGTAATTCTCCTGGGCCTGCCTGACTTCCGAGACCACCTGAATCCATTTGGTCACCACGGCCAGCTGGCTCTGTGCGAGGAGGGCCTGCGATTCCTTGAGGTTGAACCAGTTCTGCCCGCCGTTGAACAGCGTCCACGAGGCGGTAAGCCCGTAGTTGTAGCTCCTGTCCTGGGATCTCGACGACCAGTTTGTCTTTTTCCCGGTGCCCGTATCCGTCCTCAGGTAGCCGTAGAAGCCGTTTGCCGAAATGGTCGGTGAGAAAGCCCCCCATTTCGACCACACATTGAAATTCGCCGACAGCAGGGCTTCCCTGAATGCGTCGAGATCGGGCCTGTTCGCCAGTGCGGTGTCAAGGTAGACTGTTATGTCGGACGAGAACTGTTCGTTCTTCGGGGAAAGCGGCGGGAATTCAATATTTGCCGGAATATCCGACTCTGTCAGGCCGAGAAGTGCGGCCAGTATGTACTTTGAGGTTATGAAGCTGTAGTTGGAGATGATCAGCTGGTTTTTCGCCTGGTTGTATTTGACTTTGAAGTTGAGGGGCTCGCTCAGAGAAACTTCGCCGACCTTGTATTTGAGCTCGGTCTCGTTGTAGAGCTTTTCGTTGAAGTCGGCGTCCGACTCCGCGATCCTTATGTTCTCCCTGGCGAGGAGGATGTTGTTATAGGCCTGTGCGACAGAGAGGAGGAGAAGCCTTCTGGCATCGCGGTCAAGGGCCTCGGTCTGTTTCGCATTGTGCTTGGCGATCAGCATGTTCATCTCCCTTACGAGACCGTCGAAGAGCAGCCATTGGCCCTGAAGTCCGCCGCCCTTGGAGAAGGAGGGCTTGTTTCCGCCGCCTTCGCCTGAAGAGGGGATCAGCCGGTTGTTCGAAAACCCGTAGGTCGCGTCAATTGTCGGGAAATAGGCTGAAAGCGATGCGTAGAACCTGGACCAGGCGGCGTTCACCGAATGGCTCATCGCCAGGTAATTCGGGTTGTTCGCCACGGATATCTGCTCGGCAGTATCAAGGGTCAGCACCTTGCAGTCGTCGGGAAGGCGCTGCTGCTGATCCCTTTTGAGATCGGTGTAGGTGCTCTGGTTCACGGCGTCGGGAACGCCGGGATAGTTGTAGCATCCCGAAAACAAGACCGTTGCCGAAGAGACGCATAAGGCCAGATATTTCTTATTTAATGAAGTCATTTTACATCCTCTTTTTCAACACTGCCAAATGTGCGGTTTTTCTCCATCATGCAGTAAATGGCCGGGAGAATAAAAAGGCTCAGGAATAGGGAGGATACAAGGCCGCCTATGACGACAAGGGCGAGTGGTCTCTGGATTTCAGAGCCGTTTCCCTGGGAATAGAGCATGGGAATAAGCCCCAGCAATGTTGCGAGGGTTGTCATAAGAATAGGCCTTAACCTGAGTTCGCAGCCTTTAAATACCGCACCGGAGAGTTCCATTCCTTCTTCACGCAACTGGTTGAAAAATGAAACCAGCAGGATGCCGTTCCCGACAGCTATACCGAACAATGCAATGAACCCTACAACTGCCGGAACACTTAGGTTTGTGCCGGAAATGAAGAGCACAAAAATCCCCCCTATCAGAGCAAACGGGAGATTGGCTATCACGAGCAATGCATTGCGCAAGGAATTGAATGTGATGAAAAGCATAAGGAAAATAAGGGCTACGGAAAAGGGGACAACTATTGAAAGCCTGCTCATGGCACGCTGCTGATTCTCGAACTGACCGCCAAGTTTGATGAAATATCCGGGAGGCAGATCCGCTAAAAGAGGATTAATCTTTTCGCGCACTTCCTCAACAAAAGATCCCGCATCACGCGATCTTATGTTGCATTCGACCGCCACCCTGCGCATCCCGTTTTCACGGCTTATCTGGGCGGGAGCCTCCGTTTCGACTATATCCGCAATCTGATAAAGCTGCACAGTATGCCCTTCCGGTGTACGCAAGGGAATCCGCTTGATGGATTCTATGTCATTCCGGTATTTTTCAGGAAACCTGACCACGGCATCAAAGCGCATTTCCCCCTCCACTATGATTGTCGCCGCCTTTCCACCTATCGCGGTTTCGACTATCTGGTTTATATTATCCTGGTTTATTCCGTGGCGGGCCATTGTTTTTCTGTCTGACCTGATTTCTATCTGCGCAAAACCGGAAACCTGCTCAACCCTCGCACCCTCGGCTCCCTGTACCTTTCCGATGGCTGACACTATTTGATTTCCCTTTTCCTTCAGGATTTCAAGATCTGGCCCGAATATCTTTATGGCAAGGTCACTTTTTATTCCGGATATGAGTTCGTTGACCCTCAGCGCTATCGGCTGAGAAAACGAGGCTTTCACGCCTGGCACCGCACTGAGTTCCTTCTGGATTTCAGTGATAAGCTCGTCTTTAGTCTTTCCACTTTTCCATTCTGACTGGGGATGTAGCATGATAATAATATCATTTTGTTCCGGCCCCATTGGATCCTCTGAGATTTCAGCCCGTCCTGTTTTGGTTACCACAGTTTTCACTTCTGGAAATTTAAGCAGCTGCTTTTCAACATAAGTCCCGAATTCCACTGATCCGTTAAGGGATGCGGAGGGAAGCCTTACAACGTTGACTGCCAGAGCCCCCTCGTCAAGTCTCGGCAGGAATTCAGTTCCGATGAACGGGATAAGGAAAAGAGAGGATATGAAAAGTATCATCGCCAGGAAGGCCATGAGTTTTTTCGAACTGACAGTCCGGTGGAGAAGAGGTAGATAAAGAGCTTTCATCCATTTGAGAAGAAAACTGTCCCTGTCCTCTTTTCCGGGCTTTATAAGGAAAGAGCATAAAACCGGGACAACCGTCATCGAAACGGCAAGCGAGGAAATCATTGCAAGGCAAATGGTCATTGCAAGCGGTTTGAACATTTTCCCACCCATTCCCTCAAGCGTGAAGAGAGGGAAAAACACGATGATAATTATGAGGATTGAAAAAATCACGGGTTTTGCAACTTCGACTGACGCGGAACGCACCCTTTCTCGTATCGGAACATCACAATCCACTTTCTCCGTAATATGCCTTTTAATGTTTTCAGTTATCACAATCGACGAATCAACCAGCATTCCGATGGCTATGGCAAGTCCACCAAGGCTCATGAGGTTGGCGGTGATATCGAGCTGTTTCATGAATATGAAAGTGGCAAGCACGGTTATGGGAATTGAAAGGGTGACTATCAGTGATGCTTTGAAATCCCCGAGGAAGAGGAACAATACAAGGATGACAAAGATTCCCCCTTCAAGCAAGGCGTCTGATACTGTTTTTATGCAAGCTTCAATCAATGATGTCCTGTCATAAAATGTCGATATCGTAACTCCTTTTGGAAGAGTGGACTGTATTTGGGGTATTGTCTTTTTGACTGCATCTACAACTAACTTGGAATTCCCCCCCCTCAACATTATTACCATCCCGGCAACAGTCTCACCTTTCCCGTCACGCGTCACCGCGCCTGTCCTTGTCTGATGCCCTATCGTCACTTCCGCCACATCTTTCACATATACGGGAACCCCGTCTTTGCTCTTAAGGACAATATTCCGTATATCTGACTCATTCTTTATCATTCCCTCACTGCGTATATATGCCTGCTCCCAGCCCTTGACTATGTAATTACCCCCGGCATTTGCATTGTTTTTCTCTACAGCCTCAAGAATGTCTCGAAGTTCCAAGTTGTATTTCAAGAGATTTTCCGGATTCACAAGTATCTGATACTGCTTTACAAATCCGCCGAAGCTGTTCACCTCGGCGATTCCGGGAACCACCCTCAGGAGGGGGGCGATAAGCCAGTTCTGAATAGTTCGGAGCTCCATCGCACTGTATTTGTCGCTCTCCAGGGTGTACTGGTAGATTTCCCCGAGACCTGTGCTTACTGGGGCAAGTTCAACTTCAACGCCTTCAGGAAGCGTATCCTTAACTGAAGATATCCTCTCAAAAACAAGCTGCCTGGCAAAATAGATGTCAGTCCCGTCATCGAATACTATCGAAATCTGCGAAAGCGCCGATTTGGACAGGGATCTCACCTGTGTGACACCAGGGAGCCCCTGCATGGCAAGTTCCAGGGGATAGGTGACTCTCTGTTCAACGTCCACGGGAGCGAGTCCCGGCGCCTCGGAAAGGATCATGACCTGGACATTTGTAACATCCGGAAAAGCGTCAACAGGAAGGTTTTTCCAGGCGAAAACCCCACCTGCACAAAGAGCCACAGTGGCAATCAGGGTAATCAGTCTCTGGGAAAGTACAAATCTGAAAAATGATTCAAACATAAAACTCCTTAGTCGGCGCACCCTGCGCCCATTTTCTCCTTCAGCACGTCAGATTTAAGAAGGAATGAGCCTGTTGAAACAACCTGCTCCCCGTCCGCAAGCCCCTCAACTATCTCAACATATCCTCCGTACCGCCTTCCGACCCTGACCGGCTTTCTTGCATAAAAATCTTCCATTATCTCCACAAAGACAAAAGTTTTCCCTTCATCGGAAAGGACGGCGCTGTCTGGAACAGCCGTCATCTCGGACGGAGAAGACGGTATTTTAACTGAGCAGAACATGCCCGGACGCAGAATCCCTTCCGGATTGTCAAGGGCGATTCTGACTTTGACAGTGCGAGTTGTCTCATCTATTGTCATCCCAATATTTTCTATCGCCCCCCTGAATACCTTTCCCTTGAATGCGAGTGTCTCTATTTCGCATTCAGCCTTTTCGGAATTCGCATCGAGAAGAGCCTTAAGATCAGACTCATAAACATCCGCAAGAACCCACAATTTGTCCAGATCAGATACGGTCATGATGTCAATTTCATCCTCCGTATCCCAATATTCGCCGTTGACAGCATGCTTCTCAATAACTGTTCCGTCTATAGGAGCCCTGATGGGCAGCTTTGAAATCACATGCCCGTCGGATTCAGGATTGATTGCATCTATGTCCTTTGCTATAAGGCCGTATATCTCCATTCTGTTTTTCGCCGTCCTCAAAGCCGTCAGGGTCTCTTCGTATTTAATGCTGGCCTCAATAAAATCCTTTTCCGAAACTATCCTCTTCTCATAAAGCGTTTTTATCCTTTCGAGGTTGCGCGCTTCAAGCACGAGAATGGATTTGTAATTAAGATATCCGTTCACCGCACCGCCGACCTCAACGCTGTCAATAGTGAAAAGGACGTCGCCCTCTTTCACCTTAGTGCCTACGTCAACCGCAGATGATTTTATGACTCCCGGCACCCTAGGACTTACATGGGACGTCCTGTTCCCATTGAGGCGTATTTCCCCTGTAGCGGAAATCAATGCGTAAAATTTTCTCTTATCAGTTGTTATCTTGGAAAGAAAGGATTTACCGGTCTTCGGATCAGGCTCGAAGAGCTTTTTCCCGGCTTTTACTATGCCAAGCTCATACCGGCATTCGTCACAGAGATATTGTTTGATCTTATGTTCACAGTTTCTCGCGAGAAGTTCCTTGGGGTTGAATTTTTCCCCCTTTGCCTCATGTCCGTTCCCTGAATGATCTTCAGCCTCGACTTTTTTCCCACCGGACGCATGGCTTTCATCTTCCTTGTTTCCTGAAACGTTTTGAACAGGACTTGCCTTATCCTTTTCAGGTTCCTTTTTGCCACAGCCTGAAATAGGCAAGGCGATAATTGCGGAAAGACTTAAAACAAACAACAGATCAAATACACGCTTCATATGAGTTCTCTATCATTTTAATAAATATTGTAATGTTGTGTGCAGACAGATAAGACTGACAAAGCATCGGGCAAGGCCTTTCAAAAACTGAACAGGGTCAGTTTTGCCTTGCGCAAAGTTTGATGGGTGGTTTTCAGGCTATTGGGGGTCGAAATATATCCGCAGGAATTGGATCTTCAACGCTTTGCGTTGTTTTTGGGGAAACACCTACAGACAGCAAATCTGCCGCTGGCACTCGTGGAGTTTTTTGACAAACCATATTATTGATATGGCAGTGACATACACAGTGACTTGACATTGCACAGTCGTCAGCGAATTCATCCGCATCACTGACCCCATGCGCAACGGCAAAACCAATGAAAACTACAATTAGCGCCAGCGCGGCAAATGCTTTATTCAAGCAATGAAAAAATCTTTCACATATGCGTTTCATGCTATGTTCCGTCCAAATAATTGAGATATTAGACACCAGAAAATACAGAAAGTTCCCGAATTTATAATTTTGCGCATCATTTTTCAATTTTTTTAAGGTTAAAAAGAAACGAATGTTGATCAGGGGTAGGAGATAGCCCTCCATTGCTCAACATCCGCCTTGAATTGGGGCAATTATACAGGCAAAGGACAATTATAAAAGTTCTCTAATCCATAAACTTTTAAATTCTTCTTGTCTTACTTGCTGGCAAAAACCCGACATTAGATTCGCTTCAGCGCCTCGATACGGGATTCAAGAGGCGGATGAGTGGAAAAGAGAGCCAGCATGCTCGATTTGCCGCTAATCTTAAAAGTGCTCAATGCCTGTGCCCGTTCATCTACGAAATGACTTCCCTCGACAATGAGTTTGAGCTTCTCTAGACCTTCAATCATCGGTTCCTTGCCGCAGAGTTTTGCGGCACTGGCGTCGGCCCTGTATTCGCGGTGACGTGAAAACCAGAAGACAATAAGGCTAGCCAGGACCGAAAAGATGATTTCACATACAAAAACCGCAATATAGTATCCGAATCCTACGCCGCTGCGGTTGTTATCATCGCGCCCTTTTGACATTGCTGAATCTATCAGATATCCGGCAACACGGGAAAGGAATATGACAAATGTATTCAAGACCCCTTGAAGGAGGGTCATGGTAACCATGTCTCCGTTGGCTATGTGCGACACCTCATGGGCAAGTACGCCTTGCGTCTCGCGCCGGTTCATCTGTGTAAGCAACGCTGAACTGACAGCCACAATCGAACTCCGTCTTGAAGGCCCAGTGGCGAACGCATTTACTTCAGGACTTTCGTAAATCCCAAGTTCCGGCATCGGTATATCGGCGTCATGAGCCAGAGTGCTGACCTGTTGACCAGCCAACGCTCATCTTCATTTTGGGGATGTTCCGGATCGACGGTTTTTATGCTATAAACATGGAGGGTCACAGTTTTGAAATTGCCTCTACTTAGAGCCTCCTCGAAAAGGTCGACTTAGATTGGAAAAATGAAAAAATATTTGAATAATAATTTGGAATATCGCCGCAACACATTATCGTGCAATATGTTAGAAAACAACAACAACATGGAGC
>JBAYFV010000140.1:0-9190 GCA_041666985.1 Victivallales bacterium | reverse complement strand
TCGACTTCGCGGACTGCGGCTGTTTCGTCATAGGTTTTAGTTTCGACTTTTTCGAGTCTGCGGACATGGCGTTCATCCTTGCTGAACGGAGTTGACATCCATGTCTTGACAATTTTTTCGGCGTCTTCGAAGCTGATGAGATCTGCGGGAATGACCAGGACATTCGAGCAGTTGTGGTCGCGGCTCGATTTTGCGACATTCGCATCGGATACTACCGCCGCCCTCACATTGTGGAAGCGGTTTGCAGTGATTCCCATTCCGACCCCGGAACGGCAGATGAGGATTCCGCAGTCGGCTTTCCCCTTGACAATCGCGAATCCGAGTTCGGCCCCGAAATCGGAGTAGTCGTCGCAGGGATCGGCCTTGAAAGGGCCTGCGTCAATCGTCTTGTGCCCCATGCCGTTGAGCTTTGAAATAAGCTTGTTTTTGAATTCCAAACCGCCATGGTCTCCGGCAATTGCAATTGTAAGAACCTTTTTCCCGACCCAGTCCGTTATCTTTCTCATTATATGTTCCTTATGTTATTGTTCCTTGTTAATTTTTCCGGGACGGAAAAATTTTCCTCACTTCGTCATTGGACATTCCGATAATCCTTCTTCTTGATAATTTCCAGGAAAAGATTGTCGAGAGCCTCCTTCATTTCGCCGAAGCAGTCGCTGTATATCTTTTCCGTTCCACCGAAAGGGTCTGAAATGTTGCCTTGGTTTTGCGCAAATTCAAGCAGTGTTCTTGTTTTTTTAAGGGCGGACGGTGAGATTGAGCCTATGTGATGGCGGTGCGACAATGTCATTGCGACAATCAGATCTGCGGCATCTATTTTCTCCTTTGTCAGCGTTGAACTCCTGTGCGTGGAAAGATCTATGCCGTAATCTTTCATCACCGATACGGACTGAGCCGAAGCGGGTTCGCCGTCTCCGCCAAAAGTTCCGGCAGTTTCGACAGTTATGTCGGCCCTGTCGGATTTTTCGCAGAGGTTTTTAAAATACGCCCCGGCCATCGGACTCCGGCATGTATTCCCCGTACAGACAAACAAGATGCGCATTTTCTTATCCTCAAAGTTTATAAAATTTGCGGGCTCCGCAAATTTATTTCTGGATTTCGATATTCAGCTTCCCGATTTTATAATGTATGATTCTCTGGGTCGTTTTCAGGGCGCGTGCAGCGGCGGCCACGTTCCAGCGGTTGTTTTTAAGGGCGTCCACAATCAGTTCCTTTTCAAAAGACGCGACCATCGTTTCAAAAGAGGCGCCCTCTTCCGGAGTTATTGCCGTTCCGCTCTCCTGCGCGGTCTGCAGGGAGGGGGGGAGGTCATAGGCGTTTACGACATCGTTTGTTGTCAGAAGCACCGCGCGTTCAATGCTGTTTTCCAGTTCCCGGACATTCCCCGGCCAGTGATATGACATCATCATGTTGATGGCGGGAGTCGAAATCCTCCGCACGTTCTTATTGTACTGCCTGTTATATTTCTCGAGGAAGTGGTCGGCGAGGAGGATGATGTCGGATTTCCTTTCACAGAGGGACGGCAGGATTATCGGAAAAACGTTCAGCCTGTAATAGAGATCCTCCCTGAACTTGTTCTCCCGGATCTCCTCCTCGAGATCACGGCTGGTTGCCGCGATTATCCTGGCATTTGACTCGATGAGTTCGTGTCCGCCGACCCGTTCGAAAACCCGTTCCTGCAGGACGCGCAGAAGCTTTACCTGCACCGGTCGGCTGACATCCCCTATTTCATCAAGGAAGAGAGTGCCTCCGCCGGCTATTTCAAATCGCCCTTTCCTCTGCTGGAACGCACCGGTGAAGGAACCTTTTTCATGCCCGAACAGTTCGCTCTCGATAAGATTTTCGGGAAGCGCGGCACAGTTCACCGCTATGAACGGACCGCTCTTCCTGGGACTGGCATAATGGATCGCCCTGGCGACAAGCTCTTTCCCGGTGCCGGATTCGCCGCGGATCAGAACTGTGGCGGAACTGTCCGCAACCTGGGCAATCATCGCATAGACGGCGCGCATGCTGCTGCAGTTCCCTATGATGTTGCCGGGATGGAATCTGACACCGAGTTCATGGCGGAGCCGCTCGTTTTCGGCGCGGAGCTGTTCTTTCTCCTCTATTTCAGTCTTGAAAGTGGCAACCGCATCGGCAAGGATATTGGAAAGGATTTTGACAATGCCCTGCACTTTTTCAAGTTTCTCGGCTGACGCGGGCGGATGGTCAATGCTGAACGTTCCGATGACTTCGCCGCTGTGTTTGATGGGGACGCAGATGAATGCGGATTTCGCAGCGCGCACCGCCCTGGTTTTCCCAAGGAAGGAGGTGTCTTTTGAAATATCCGGGATCAGTATTGCCTTGCCGGTTGCGGCGACTTTTCCGGTGACGCCTTCCCCTATCTTGTACTGACCGCGCTTTTTCTCCTCATCGCTCAGGCCGCTGGACGCCTCGATTATCAGCAGATTGCCGCGGCGAAGCGTGAAAGTCCCGTGCTCGACACCCATTTCATGCTGGAGGATATCAAGCACTTCGCGGAGAAGGGCCGAAACATTCCTCTGGTGAACAAGCGCGTGGCTGATCTTGTCAAGAACATTAAGTTCTATGTTTTCATGCTGACTGCTCAAACGCAACCCCCTTCTTGAAGAATGACAATTTTGTTTGTCCGGTGCCGATAATTCCAAAAATGTACTATAGCGCCGAACGGGAAAATAAACATCCTGCCCGGACGACAAATTTGCATTTTAAAAGTTGAATGTTGAATGTTGGACGTTCAAATTGAGGCGTGGCTTGAACGGCGTCCGGTTAAGCCAGGTAACGCTGGGTACTGCCCTGTGGTTTTGACTTGGGCAGGCTGCCCGAGTTATTAAGGCGGGTTCTGCCCGCAACCCAAACTCGGAATCCGAATGTCGAAATTCGAAACTGATTAAATTTCAAATGTTTCAAACATTCAACTTTTGACATCGAACATCAATAATGGAAATAACATGAGCATTGACCCGGTTTGCGGTACTAAGGTGGACGAAGCGTGCGCTACATTCGAGGAGCGCGACGGGCGGAAGTTCTACTTTTGCAGCGACAGCTGCCGGCAGAAGTTCCTCCTGGCTCCCGAGGGGAAGTTCGCCTCGCGCTGGCGCAGGCTTAAGCGTCTGCACGCCAAGGGCGCTTTGCTTTATGCCAGACTCCGGCCGCGGGCCGGCAGAAGACTGCCGGAAGAGCTGCGTGCTGAAAAAGTGGGAAGTCTGGCCGAGGGGCTTGCATGGGGAGTTCGTGACGACGGTTTTGAAAAGCTGATCGGTCGCATTGAGGCGGACACCATCCATAATGGCAACCGGATCCAGCTCTTTTTCCGGGGGGAAGAGGCTTTTTCGTCGGTTATTCGGGACATCGAAGGCGCGAAGGACGAGATTCTTCTGGAAACCTATATCCTGAAAGACGATGACACCGGACGGAAGCTCCTGGGCGTACTTGGCACCGCCGCCGCACGAGGGGTGAAAGTCCGGGTTCTCGCGGACGCCTGCGGTTCGTGGAACACCAAGAGGGAGTTCTGGAGGAAGATGCAGGACATGGGGATTGAGGCGCATCTGTTTCATCCGTTTTGGAGCAATTTCCGGAACCTCCTTTTCCGCGATCATCGCAAGATTATCGTGATAGACCGCCGGATTTCATTCACCGGCGGCATGAATGTGGCCAACGAATACGGTTTTCTGCGCCGCAGGAGGGGGCGCTCTTTCCGTGACACCCACGTAAGGGTTGAAGGGCCGGCAGCCTGGGAAATGGCTCTCGTGTTTGGGGAAGGATGGGAACGTTCCGGAGGCGCCTCCCTTCATCTGCCTCCCCTGGTTCGGAACGACACGAACGGTGTCAGGACTATGGTGCTTGATTCGCGCTCAGGGCGGGGACACGGCGAAATGGCCGCAGTGCTGGCCGCCCTGGTTTCAGCGTCACGGAAACGCCTTTGGATTGCCAATTCCTACTTTGCGCCGAACCGGACTGCGATCCGGCTTCTGGCGCGCGCGGCCCGGCGCGGCGTGGATGTGCGACTGCTGCTGCAAGGCCCCTCCGACATTCCCCTGGTGCGCCACGCAGGGCACGGCAATTACTCCGAACTGCTCGCAGGCGGGGTGCGCATATTCGAGTATCAATCCGCAGTCCTCCATGCCAAGACGATCGTCGCAGATGACTATGTCACGGTCGTCGGTTCATCCAACCTTGATTTCCGTTCCTTCTATTTCAACGCCGAATGCAACGTCCTGATATTTGACGACGCGTCCGGACAGGCCATGTCTCGGTCGTTCCTGGAGGATTTGGGGCGATCCATGGAGATACGTATCGAAAGCTGGAACCGGCGACCGCTCATGCATCGTTGTTTCGATGCAGCTGCCCATTGTCTCAGCCCGCTGCTTTGAGCCGAAAAGATCCGCAATCCATCTCTTGTATTTTTGTTTTTATGTCAGGAGCTATGCCTGGTTGGGAGCATGCGACAGTTCGGTCATTTTGGTATTATGTCTTTTAGGAGTTTTCCCTTATGATTGACGGCGTCAGGATAATTTTTCCGTATCTCCTCATAGAGAGATGAAGCCTCATCTTTCTTTCCAGCCTTCTGGTAATAATCCGCCAGATATAAACGCGCATAAGCGCCAACTTGAACACCACTGCCATAGTAACAGCCGCTGAAATCCTTAATGGCTTGTTTAAGATACTTCTCTTTTTCTTCTCCTGATGCCATCTGGCCTAGGTATTGGAGAGCGCAGCCTGTGCGATTGGCCTTGGGATACTTTTCAATCAAAGCCTTAAGGCATACCTTGCCCTCTGGACTATTCCATTCCCTGTTTGCAACCTGATAAAGCCTTTCGATTTCCTTCAACTCTTCCTGGCTGTATGTCTTTTGATCTTGTTCAAACCTCTTTTTTACCCGTTCACGTAGATCAGGCGAACTTTGAGGAGTTTGATTCTTTTCATCCTTTCCCGTAGTCTGTTCCAATTTTAAAACTCGCTCTTCAAGTGCTTTGATTTTCTCAGTCAGCTCGTTGAGCTGTTTGACCTGTGATTCATCCGCCAAAATATTCATTCCTGATAGCGCGACTGCAATTATCGCCACTGACGCTATAACTTGTTTTCTCATTTCGTTCCTCCATTATTCACCGCTAACGCCTATTGATTCGAGCTTTGTCAGATCTTTCCCGCGTTTTCTCATACGCTTGACATCACGCGCGAATTGCGTGGTCTGAGAAATCTTCTTCATTTCTTCCAGCTCTCAAACATGGCATCCAGAGATTCAAATTCCTGAACCTCTTTTCCACGACGGCTCTTCTCAAGAGTTGTTGCCGTGCATTCATTTGGAACATCCAAGGTGAACGGAAGCCCATGCCTAAGTAGTCGTGTTCATAAGTATATCGTATCACATTTGCAACACATAGTAAAGCGTTTTTTTAGAGATTTATTTTCTTGGCCAACGACCTTGCCCATGTACCTCGCGGAGCGAGGTTACATGAAGCAGCTTGGTTAGAAAGTTGACCGGATTTGTTTCTCACACAGAGCCGCCCGAAGGGAACATTTCTGGAAAAAGACAGATAAGAGGGAATCATATACAGTGGACAGGCCGAAAGACAGGAAAGCTGTGCCATGTCATTCGACATGGTAAGAACTCCGACAAATCCGCGCGGTCGCTCCTTTGAAACTTGTGTTTGAAGTAGCTCGTGGCTTTAGCCCGAGAATCTTCGCGTCCTAAAGAACCGCGCTACTATATTTGCAAAAGTTTCTTATTGATAAAACTGCGGCTACCGCAGTAGACCGCTGGTCACTGGTCACCGCTGCTGACGACTAGCAACTAACGACTGTCGTCTACTTCCTCTTCATGCCGATCAGCTTCCCTCCGGCATCGTATAATGAAAGTTCCAGCGGCATTTTCCCGTAGGCGTGGGTTGCGCAGCTCAGACACGGATCGTAGGCCCTGATCACAACCTCAACCGCATTCATCATGGCTTCGGTTATTTCTTTCCTCCCGGTCATGAGGGCTTTCGCCACAAAGTTGACACCCCTGTTCATCGGCTCATTGTTGTTGGTGGTGGAGACAATGAGGTTTGCCATTTCAATCTGGTCGTTTTCACTGACACGGTAATGATGGAAAAGCGTACCGCGCGGAGCCTCGATAAGACCCACGCCTTCTTTTTCCCTTGTTCCTTTGACCATAAGATTCCCGCCGAGAATATCCGGATCTTTCAGGAGGTCGCGGATCTTCTCGGCGGAATGCAGAACCTCGATGAGTCTGGCCCAGTGAGTATGCATGCACATGTCGTTCGGCCTGCCATTTGTAACTCTCTTGAATGTCTCAAATTCTGCCTGTGCAAGAGGGGTGGGAATAAAATCAGCGGTGTTCAGTCTTGCCAGCGGCCCCACCCTGTACCACCCTTTTTCAGGTCCGAGACTGGTAAGATATGGGAATTTCATATATGACCAGGACTTTGTCTCCTCGCGGATATATTTCAGGTAATCCTGATAGTTGACATCGTCGAGTATTTTCTTCCCGTTGTGATCAACCGCCCTCATGACCCCGTGATAAAGGTCAAGCGCACCGTCTTTCCTCACAAGACTCAGATGGTTTGATTCGAATTTAGAGAAGTTGTCAATGAAACCCTTGTTCTTCTTGTAATATCCCTTGAAAAAAGAGATGGCATCCTGAGACCATGAAACCATCTTGTCGGCATTCATCGGAGCCGGGCCCTTGAGGAAGATATCGCGTTCATTTTCATTCAGGCTCTTGTTCACCCCTCCCGGAACCGCGCCTGTGCCGTGGATTTTCTTCCCCGCAGTTGCGGCAATGATTTCCTGTCCGAATTTCCTCATGAGGACAGCCTGCTTCGCAAGCTCCTTGTTTTCCATTGCCAGGGCTATGACATTACGTTTTTCCGGTGGCGCATCATATCCGAAAAGAAGATCCGGCGATGCGAGATGGAAAAAGTGGAGCACATGCGACTGGAATATCTGACCGTAATGCATAAGCCTTCTGATTTTATCGGCGGTCGGAGTCAGACCTTCTCCGTCGCCGGCGCCGACAACCACATCCATCGCCTTTGCGGCGGCTAGATGATGGCTCACGGGGCATATTCCGCAGAGCCTCTGGACAAGGACCGGAGCCTCCCAGTACGGGCGTCCCTGCACAAATCTTTCAAACCCCCGGAATTCCACGATATGAAGACGGCTCTGCGTAACTTCACCTTTGTCGTCAAGATGGATGGTGACTTTACCGTGTCCTTCGACACGCGTCACCGGCTCTATTATGATTTTCCTAGACATGGTAAAACCTCGGTTAAAGTTGATCCTTCAGCGTAAATCAAACGGATTATCTGTTGCTCCGTCCAACTCAAGCCCAATCACCATAACCCACCGGGTCACTTGGCTACTGAGCCACTCGGTCACTGATAACTGGTTATTGGACACTCGTCCACTTCCATTAAATCAGTCGTACTTGAAAACCTCGTACGGCAAATCCAGCGGTTTGCCTGTCGCCAGCGCATAAAGCGCACCCCATATCAGGTCGGCGCATGGCGGACAGCCGGGCAGGAAATAATCAATTTTCACGATTTCGTGGCATGGATAGACGTGATCAAGGATTTTAGGAATATCCGGATCGTTCGGGATTATTTTCTTCTCATTGCAGTCAACGACGGTGGGGCCGTTGAGATACGCCTCTTCGAGACACTCCTTCAGCGGAATCCAGTTCCTCAGCGAGGGAAGTCCTCCCATTATGGCGCATTCCCCTACGGAAACAAGGACATTGCAGTTCTTTCTGAAGTAAATGAGGTTGTGTACATTCTCATCGTTGCAGCACCCTCCCTCAATGAGTCCAATGTCGCATTGCCTGGTGAATTTTTTTATGTCGCCCAGGGGAGACTTGTCCAATTCGACAATCTCTATGAGGTCAAAAAGGCGTTCGTCTATGTCGAGGAACGACATATGGCATCCGAAGCATCCCGCCAGAGACACTGTTGCTACTATTTTCTTGGGCATATTTTTTTCTCCGAAAAAAATTATTTTCCGATTTCCGAGCCGATCGGCGCAAGATCGTACCTGCGTTTCCCTATCGGAACATCAAAGCCTTTTCCCTTCCTGATAATCGCGCCCACCGGGCACATGTCCATCGCCTTCTGGGCAAGTTCATCGCTGATATCCTTTGAAGTGTCGGGGTCTATGTTGATAACCAGCTTGTCCCCGCGTTTTCCGAAATCGAAGATCGGTTTGCCTTCGCTGTTGCGGATTCCGCGGATGCAGCGC
This sequence comes from Victivallales bacterium, assembly GCA_041666985.1. Lineage (GTDB taxonomy): Bacteria > Verrucomicrobiota > Lentisphaeria > Victivallales > GWF2-50-93 > GWF2-50-93. The sequence goes on along the minus strand of JBAYFV010000140.1, from coordinate 934 downwards.
TTGCAGAGGATGCACCTGTGATGATCCTTGAGAATCTTGGGATGCCACGCCTCCACATCCCTCTTCGGAAACATGTAGGGAAATCCGGGAACGGTAATCCTGTAGCGGTAGGCAAGCGCCTGCAGTTCGCAGAGTCCGCTTTTCTCGCACGAGGGGCAGAGGTGGTTTCCCTCCGCAAAAAGGATTTCGACAACAGACTTCCTGAACTCCTCAAGCTCCGGAGTATTGTTCCTGATCTCCATGCCTTCGGCGACTTTTGTAGTGCATGCCGTCACCGGCCTGCCGTTAATCTCAACAGTGCATATCCGGCATGAACCCTTCGGCGGAATTCCCGGATAGTTGCAGAGGTTCGGGATGTAGATCCCGTTTTCTACGGCGGCCTCGATAAGCTGCCTGCCCTCCTCGGACATGCATACAATCCCGTCAATCGTAAATTTCACAAATGTCGGCATCGGGTCACCTCACTTCCGCAGTTGCGGTGTCAAAATCGGCAACCGCTTTTTCGAGATCAAAGGCGGGACATATTTCCCCATCCCCCTCTTTTATTCTCTTATTGTAAAGATCCGGGAAATTCCTGATTGTGGAGACGATCGGGTTGAGGGCGGTCTGCCCCAGTCCGCAGCGGTTTTTCTTCATGATGGAATGCCATTTGACGAAGTTGCCGACATCTTTCACAGTCCCCTTTCCCTCGATAATGCGTTCCAGAATGACCTTGCTCATTCCGGAAAGCGCCCTGCACGGGACGCATGAACCGCATGATTCATCCCTGAAAAACTCCGTAAAATTAAGGACAACATCCTTCAGCAGATCACGTTTCTCCCCGATGATTATCAGGGATCCGCCAGTCGCAAGATCCTCATATGAAAGCTCGCGGGAGAATTCCCCGGGCCCGATGCACGAGCCGGAAGGACCGCCGACCTGGACTGCCTGGACT
>JBAYFV010000139.1:0-9311 GCA_041666985.1 Victivallales bacterium | reverse complement strand
GGAGAGGTGCATGCGGAGCTTCTTTTCGGTGAGAGCCAGGAAGCCACGGTCGGCATGAATAGCCGTTATTTGCTGAAGGATGGTTCCATAGCATGGCATTCCTATCCATGGGATGATGTTGTCAGGCCGACAGGACCTTATGATCCTGACATGGCCGTTCTGGCTTTCCGTCGGTCAACGGGTGATTTTGCGGGGCTCATGTTCAACCATTCCGTGCACAACATCGGCACACTCAATCCCGACACCTGGTCACCGGCATTCTACGGGCTTGCGGCTCAGGAGCTGGAGCGGCGACACGGCGGAACGGCGCTCTTTCTGCCCGGTGCGTTCGGTTCGACCCACAACACCGGAAGTTTTGGAGCCGGCCGTGTGTCCCGCGCTCTTGCAGTTTCTACGGCGGAGTGCGTCCACCGCGTGTCGGCGGCCGTGGAAGATGGACTCGGCGTCGCTCAGCCTGTCACCCTCGATCCGGTCAGGGTGCTGAAACGTCCGTTTACGTACCGCATCCGTTCATTCGATGAGGCGCGTGAGGAGGCCACGGTGAAAGCCTGGTCCGAAAGATTCACCCCCGGCAACGCCGGGGAACTGCAACGCGATTTCCGCGCCATGCGCAAGGCCCTGGCGCCCTTGCAGGGGCAGGAACGGCGGACATGGCTTCAGGTGATCCGGCTCGGAAACATCGCGATTGTCGGAATTCCGGGTGAGCTGTTCGCCAGTCTGGGGATTGAAATCCGCCGCCGCTCGCCTTTCCGTTGGACTTATCTGGTCGGCCTCGCCAACGGCACCATCGGCTATATCGGAGACAGCGCGGCGTACCGACTGGGCGGCTACCAGCTCTGGTCCGGACAGCACAGTCCTTCCGCCCCCGGCACCGGAGAGGCGCTGGTGGAACAGGCGGTTGCCATGCTCTCGGAGCTGTGAGTCCGCCCCCCCTCATGCTCAAATAAAGAGCTGAAAGGATTGCATGTCATTTAATTTTGCATAAGAAAAACAGTAAGAATAGAAGGAGAGAAACATGGTATTGAAGAAATTGGTTGCAGGTGCCGCATCGTTGATTTTTGCCGTCGGCAGTTCCGCGTTCGCTCAGAATCTGTTGGTGAACGGCTCATTCGAAGACGAGGCCGTATTGAGTCAGGCGGATGATCTGGTGAAAAAAGGATTCGCACTTGAGTTCGACGGTAAAAGATGGGCAAAGGGGTGGGTGATTAATGGTGGTACGAAACCGGCTTCAATCTCTCTTGTCGAGGGAAAAGACGTTCCGGACGGCAAAAGATATCTGAACGTGAAGACCCTCGGACAGACTCATATTTACAATCAGGAGTCCATCTCCGGGGAAGTCGCCTGCAAAATCTCGTTCATTGCTAAAGGCGAACCGTTTAAGGATAAAGAGTCCGCAGTGGTTATCCATGCGTACCTCTATAAGAAGGTGGGAGGCGGATGGGCCGGCAAGAACAATATACTGGGAACTTTTAAGCCGGAAAACAGCTGGAAGGCGTTTTCCCTGGATTTGCCCGCTGTCGGCGGCGACTTGGTTGTCAAGATTGCTTTCGAGTTTCAAGGCTCATGCGATCTTGACAACGTGAAAGTCGAAAGAGTGGGAGGGAAGATAGAGGAAGCGAAGACCGCCTCTCCGGTAGAATCGGGCTTGGCGCGACAAGCCCCGCAGAATCCAGTGAATCTGCTGCTTCCCCCGGTTGTTTATGCGGTGCCCGGAAGTGAAATAAACATCTACTTCGACAATGTCCTCCTTGTCCCCGACACCAGGGACTATCTGTTTGATGTTGACTGCAAAAACGGCAGACAGGATCAGGGGAGATGGCGTTTCACCCCCGAGGCAAAGGATGTCGGCAGTTTCCCCCTGACAATCAGGGTTTTCGACCAAAACAGCAAAATGCTGGCTGAGGCGAACACGACAGTCACCGTATCTCCTGCGGATGCCGGAAAAGGCAGGGACATCAGCCTCATGGTGCTTGGCGACAGCCTTACGGGCGCTTCTGTCTATCCGGGAGAACTCTATAAGCTTTTCAAAACCGGAGACAATCCCAATGTCAGATTCATAGGTTCCCATATCGGCGCAGGCAATCCACCGAAAGAGGGGGTGCCATGCCACGAAGGGCGCGGCGGCTGGGCCTGGTCGTCGTATTGCTCGAAGTGGACGGAAAACAGCAAGGAGGCTCCGTATCTTCAAAAAAGCCCATTCCTCTCCTTGAAGGACGGCAAGCCTGTTCTGGACTTCAAAGCGTACTGCGACAAGTACAACGGGGGGAAGGCCCCTGACTACATTACCGTTTTCCTGGGCATCAACGACATTTTCGGGGCGAACGACTCGACCATAGATCAGACTATTGACAAAATCTTTGAAAGCGCCGACATGCTGATCGGTGAATTCAGAAGAGTCGGGGTTGACACGAAAATCGCCCTGGCCCTTGTTCCGCCTCCCGCCGCCTCCCAGGATGCGTTCGGGGAGAATTACCGGTGCGGGCAGACCCGGTGGCAGTACAGGAAAAACCAGAATCGCCTCGTAGAGAGGATGCTCGCCAAATTCTCTGCCAGGGAAAAGGACAAATTGTTCGTCATACCAGTTTATGTGAATCTTGACTGCGCCAACAATTATCCCATGAAGGAAGAGCCGGTTAACGCCCGGAACCCGAAAAAGACGAGCAGGGCATGCAACGGCGTACATCCCGCCGCCGAAGGGTATTATCAGATCGCCGATTCTTTTTACTTCTGGTTCAAGAACGAGTTAAACTCACCAGTTCCGTGAATTTGACTGCGAAAACTCGAAAAACACGATTGGTGAATTATTTTATCCTTGCAAAGCGCGGCTTTTGCGGGCGGGTGCGTTGTTGAACGGCATCCGGAAACTCCTCTGGGAAAAAGAATCACCAGTCTTTGAAAAAACGGCGGAAAAACAAAAGAAATGAAAACGGGTAATCCTTCAGACGCGAATAAATCCGGTTTCGACTTTCCCGCGGCCGGAGAAACCAAATTGCCGGAAAAAGATTCCACACCAACCGAACATAAAAAACCTGTGCTCCTGTCTCCGGGCAAATTCCTGGATTTCGAAATAAACGAAGAGAGCATATACAAGCGGCTGATTCTTCACAGGAAACAAAAGCCCGATGAAGACAAAGACACATATAAACCGGACACCCGCTATAAAATCAAAAAAGTGATCGGGGAGGGGGCTGCCGGAAAAGTTTTTCTGGTCAAGGACTTCAATTTCGACCGTGAAGTCGCAATGAAGGTTCCAAAACAGAAGGACATGCAGGAAAAGGAAATAGATGATTTTATAAGGGAAGCCCATGTCTCGGCCAGTCTTGAACACCCGAACATAGTGCCTGTCTATGATCTCAACGTGGACAACAACGGCAACATTTACCTGTCCATGAGGAAAATAAAAGGGCATTCCCTTAAAAATTATACTGATTCGGTAAGAAGCGGAACCGGTACTTTCAAGGAGATGCCGGTTGCAGACATGATTTTAATTTTCCTTAAAGTCTGCGACGCGATCTGTTATGCACACAGCAAGGGGCAGATCCACCAGGACATCAAACCCGAAAACATAATGCTCGGGGACTTCGGCGAAGTTTTCCTGATAGACTGGGGTTCGTCTTCCTACAGTGAAGATGAAGTCGCCCTGACCCCGGCATACATGAGTCCTGAACAGGCCGAAGGACATGTGGATGAAAGAACTGACATCTATTGTCTTGCCGCAACAATGTTCCATGTCCTCACCCTCCGTCTTCCAACTCAGGCGGAAAGTGTCAACGAGTTGTGGAGAAAAAAAAGACAGGGTGAGATAACTCTTGCGACCGAAGCGGAAAAGAAGAGAATACCTCAACCCCTTCTTGCCATAATAATGAAGGCCTTGCGGGCCGAACCCGAAGAAAGGTATCAGACGGTGGAAGCCTTTGCGCAAGATTTGAAAAACTATCAGGCCGGCCTTGCCGTAACGGCATACAGGGAAACTTTCAGCGGTTTTTTCAAGCGGTGGTACCTCCATAACAAATCCAGCTTCTGGACCGGCCTTTCGTCGGTAATCCTCGTATTGCTGCTGGTGATAAGCATAGTCAATATCTGGATCAGCCTGATTGCAATGACACTGATAACAGGAATTGTGATTTACATACAGCACACAAGGCTCAGGCAAAGCACCAGTTATATTTATTCAGTTGTCCATAGGCTCAAAGGGACCGACGGACAACCTCTCGTCCTCCCCTTCAGGAGCAAGACAACATATCCTCCGAGGCCTGGGAATCCGGAACTGCTTCCGGAAACAGATTCCGGTCATTGGTGGGACATGGAATATGGAATGCTCCTGGTGAAGAAGGATGATCAGCCGACATCTCCACAGAGCGGAGCTTCAGGCAAAACCATATACCTGATCCAGGCGGGCAACCATCCTTATTTCACCGCCTACGTGAGAGGTTTCTCAATGATGATAAAGGCGTTTTCGATGAACTCGGTCATCCTCAACTGCGACTGGGACAAGGAGATTCAGTCGGAGCATGTGGAAAAAGCGATACGCCGGAAACCAGACATGATAATTTTAAATCCTCTGGACGGTTCCGACTCCCTGGAGATTTTCAAGAAGATCCATCAGCACGGAATTCCCTGCATCATATCCAACCTGGTTCCTCCGAATGAGGCGCTCAAATACTGTCTCGCATGGACAGGTCCAGACAATTGGGGGCAGGGCCGTATGCTGGCAAAAGAACTGGCAACCGCCATGGGCAAAAAAGGCGGTTATGCGATAGTCGCTCATATGCAGAACACTTCAAACTATTTCTCAAGAAGTTATTCGGTAATTACGGAATTGAGCAGGTCGGCTCCGGAAATGAAGCTTTTGGAACTTGAATCGTCTATGCTGAACAGCGATAAGACTGAAGCCCTTGTCTTAAGCTGGCTGGATAAGCATGGAACACAACTGAAAGGACTGGTGATTCCTGATGACTCCCTCGTTCCGGCAGCTGTAGCAGCCGTGAAGAAAGCTGGCAGATACGATATCAACATCGTTTCATATGGCAACAGTTCATACGGAATGAGCACCCTCGCCGGTGGCGCAATAGATGTGATAACTTATCAGTCTGCGGAGGCTGACGGAGCCCTGCCGGTTTATGTTGCGGCCGAATGGTTTTACGGAAGGACGGTGCAGCCGGTCTGTTACCTCCCGAAACATATTATTTCCAGATATGATGTCAACGACTTCATGCCGGCCCAGTGGTGACCGGGGAAGCCGCAAGTAAAGTCGTTGGTCCAGCCGGACACTGATAATCAACTACGGTCTACCACCATAGCCTCTGTGTTTTCTTTTCGTAGATTTCCACCCTGAACCCTGTACTTCCAGCTGAGTTTGAGAAGCCGGGTGAATATTTTCTTTTCCGCCCGGTTTTGTTTTGTCATCCGTCATGGATATCTGGTTTCCTCAGGTCTGCATCCTTTTCCACTCCCTGATTGCATTGATGAACGCAGGCATTACGCTTTTCAGCTTCGCGGGGCCGACGCCTTTTATTGCCGACGCCTCGTCAAGGGTTGTCGGCTCGGTTTTCACAATGTCAATCAGCGCGGAATCGTGAAGCACACAGTACGGCGGCACATTTGCGTCGGCGGCGATGCCTTTGCGCAAAAGCCTGAGAGTTTCGAACAAACCGCTGTTTTTAATGTTGAAACCCTCCGTGTCCGCCTGGCGAACCTTTGGCGTTTTCTTCGGCGAAACCGTAGACGGGATTTCAGGGAAATCAAGCCTGATTGCCTGCTCCCCGTTCAGGACTTCAAGTCCGAAGGGAGTGATTTCGAGGCACTGGTACTCGCGCCTCTCCGTCCTGCCTATGCATCCGAGGTTTTCCAGGGACTTCATGAACATCAGGATGTTGTTCTGCTTGAGTTTTTTAAGCGCCCCGAAGCAGTGTTTGCGGTTAAGCCCGCAGTTGACAATATCGGCGCTGCTTGAACCCGCCAGAAGCTGGCTGATTTTTCCGCGACCGAAACGCCCGCTGAACTCTTTTGCCGCAGACAGTATCACCTTGATTATCTCAACTTCATTCTCGGTGGGTGTGCGCAATGAACTGTGGCCGGAGTCGCCGCAAATATCGCAGTTCTTGCATTTCCAGCCTTCCGTCTCCTCCCCGAAATAGGATATGATGAAGCTTTGCCTGCACTTGAATGAGCGCGCATAACTGATAACCTCCTCCATTCGCGACATTTCAAAATCCTTCTTTTCCTTCAGCGCGTTGAAATCAATTTCCAGTTCCCGGCTCTCCCTGCGGACAAGTTTTGTCGTTCTGCCGGTAAACGGCGGAATCCATTCCAGGCATTCGCCGTGAAGGGCGCGCAGGACTCTCTGGATTTGTCCGTGGTCAAGACCGGCTATTTCCGCAAGTTCGTCACATGAGCAGGAAACGCCGTCTGCCGCATTGCCGCCGAAATGTTTGAGCGCACGGACGATAAAGCGCGAACGCTGCGTGGATTGTGCCATGTGAGTCCCGGCAAGTGCGGTCAAGTCGCCGGTGAATTTCAAATGCCCCGAGTTGTTTCCGGAAAATCCGCGTTCCACATAGCCGTGACGCTCAAGCGCCCGCATGGCTCCGCTCAAGTGGTTCTCCGATTTCGCCTCCGATACGCGCGCCAGCAGACTCGACAGCGTCTGCTCCAGAATATCGCTTTTGCTCTGGTCGGCGGATTTGAGAAGTACGGCGTAAAGTTCCCGCAGAAGCTTTTCAGACGGGTTCCCCATATCTATGAAAAACTCCTGGACATAGCGGTCCGCCTCGGAAAAAAGCAGCACGCAGTCGGCGGGCTCGCCGTCCCTGCCTGCACGTCCGGCCTCCTGGTAATAGGCTTCAAGAGAGCCGGTCATATTGTAATGTATGACGCGTCCCACGTCAGGACGGTCAATTCCCATGCCGAAGGCGTTTGTGGCTACAAGCACGGGGCTGGGGGCTTTCATGAATTCGTTCTGGATGACGGTCCTGTCCTCGTCGCTCTTCCCGGCGTGATACGCCATGCAACTGAAGTCCTTGGCGATTTCGTCCACGTTTTTCCTGGTTGAGGCGTAAATGATTGTGGGGCAGGGTGTGCTTAAAAGTTTTTCGACGGCGGCCTTTTTGCTGAAAGCGGTGTCGCATTTTATTACCGAGAAGGAAAGATTCGGCCTTTTAAATCCGGCCACACGCAAATGCATGCCGGGGCGCCTGAGCTGTTTCCTGATGTCCTCCCGGACGATTGATGTGGCGGTGGCGGTGAAAGCGCAGACCTGCGGAATGGAATGTCTCTGAATTGCACCGCCAAGCATAAGATACGAGGGGCGGAAATCATGCCCCCATTGGCTTATGCAGTGCGCCTCATCCACAATCAGGGACGAAGGCGGCTGACGGTCAAGCATCTCCTGAAAGAATTGCATGTGGAAGCGTTCCGGAGCCACGTACAAAAGCTTGACTTCCCCCTCTGCGGCTCTGCGCAAAATGCTCTGCTGCTCCCCCGGAGGGACAGAACTGTTGACAAACTCCGCTGCAACACCTTTTTCTCGCAGGGCGTCAACCTGGTCTTTCATGAGTGAAATAAGCGGTGAGACTATGAGCCCGTATCCCGGGCGCATCAGCAGCGGAAGCTGGTAGCACAGGGATTTTCCGGCGCCTGTGGGCATGACAACGCAGAGATCCTCGCCGTCAAGCATTTGACGGACGATATCCTCCTGGTTGTCCAGAAAACCTTCAAAGCCGAAATATTTTTTCAGGGCTGAAAGGGGATTATGATGATTTGATGTCATAAATAAATAAAACTGCCTGGGAAGTTAAAACCCCTAATATAGCGGCATAATGATTTTTGTCGTGTCTGTTTATAAGGAATTACTGTTAATTGACAGGAGCCGATTTCAAAACTCAAGTTTAAAGGAGCGCGGGTTTTCTTACCTGCGGAAATCTAACTCAAGCGGCGGACTGGAAAGTCCGCCCTCCGTTAGTTTTGAATCGGCTCAGGGTGGTTTTGAAATTACCTTGACAGGGCTGACTGCATAAATGTGGTTGTTTTTTTCCGGCGGGTATCAGCCTTCCAGCATCTTTCCGGATTTGTTTTTTATCAGGACGTTCACAAAAGAGTTCGCTTTCGCGTTTTCAATATCGGTTTTGACGCGGATGTAGTTGTCAGTCCAGCCTTCGCATCCGCCGTGGCTTCTGACTTTCTCGATAAGCACCCTCAGCGTCCGCCCGATCTGTGAATCCAGAAATTGACCGGCGAGCTTATCTTCAATGTCGTCCAGTTTTTTATGCCTGTGTTTCATGGCTTTATCCGGCACGGTATCCGGAAAATCCGCTGCGGGAGTGCCTTTTCTCGGGGAATAGCTGAACACATGGAGATTTGCAAACGGGATGTTCTCGATGAAACGGCATGACTTGACGAAGAGTTCCTCCGTTTCACCGGGGAATCCGCAGATTACGTCGGTACCGAGATGCAGGCCCGGGATTGATGAAACCGCCTCGTCTGCGAAATCCGCAAACTCCTCCGAACTGTATTTTCTGCCCATCAGTTTCAAGATTTCATTTGCGCCATGCTGAAGCGGCAGGTGCAGGAACCTGCATATTTTCGGATTGTCTTTCATGATGCCGATGAGTTTCCTGTTTTCAGGATGGGGTTCGGTCGAACTTAGTCTTATCCTGAAATCGCCGTCAATGTCCGAGAGTTCCGAAAGGAGATCCGACAACCTGCATGAACCGTGACGATAAGTCGAAATATTCACGCCTGTGAGGACGATTTCATGATGGCCTTGCCCTATGAGTTTGCGGAATTCGCAGATCACCTCGTTGCGATCCCGCGATCTTTCCGGGCCTCTCGCATACGGGACGATGCAGTATGTGCAGAACGATTCACAGCCCTCCTGGATTTTTATGAACGCCCGGCTTCTGAAAGGGTAGATGCTTACGGCGTCTTCCTTGAAAACGCTTTTATCTGCGGCTTGTTCCCCTGGCGGAATACCGTTTATGTAATCAAGAATCTTTGATTTTTCAGGGTTCGGAAGATAGATGTCGGCGGTTTTCTGCTTCATCCAGAATTCTTTTTCCGTTTCACTGTCGCAACCGGTGACGATTATTTTCGCCTGCGGGTGCTTTTTCCTGAACGACCTTGCAATCTGGCGGCTTTTCTGGGAGGCCGCAGCGGTGACCGCGCAGGAGTTTATGACTATCAGGTCAAGCGGTTCGGTGGTGTCAGACTCCAGGATTTCATAGCCTGCTTCCCTGAGTCGCCCGAAAATAAGGGCGGTGTCGGCCTGATTAAGCCGGCATCCAAGCGTAACCGCCGCCGCTGTTTTTTTTCTT